>NZ_CP023406.1:1218827-1523534 GCF_002327105.1 Luteimonas chenhongjianii
TCCCGAACCGGGTGTCGGAGGTCAAGCGGCTGGTGAACATGCTCGACAAGCCCGTCGACCAGGTGGTGATCGAGGCGCGGATCGTGATTGCCAACGATTCGTTTGCACGGGATCTCGGGGCGCGTTTCGGTGTCTTCGGTGCGAAGGACCGGCTGATCTCCTCGGGCTCTCTGGAAACGAACGCGGCGTACAACAACAGCCGCATTCCTACGCCGACGAACCCCGATCCCATCCCGACCTGGAAGGATGATGTGGCACGGCGGAACGTCAATTTTGGGGTTCCTCGGGATATGAATCCCGCAGCTGTCGCCTTCACTATTCTCGGCAACACGATCAACTGGGAACTGGAACTCCAGGCCTTGCAGCAGGAGCAGCGCGGTGAGGTGATCTCGAACCCGAGGATTGTGACGAGCAACCAGCGGGAGGCCGTGATCAGTCAGGGCCAGGAAGTCGGCTATCTGACCATCACCGGCGGGCAGAGCAATTCGGTCCCGACTGTCGAGTTCAAGGATGTCCTGCTGGAGCTCAGGGTCACGCCGACGATCACCAATGACGGGCGTGTCTTCCTGGCAATGGACATCAAGAAGGACGAAGTGACCGGTCAGACCACCTATCCGGGGATCGGTTCGGTGCCTCTGATCAGCAAGCGCAATGTCACCACGGCGGTGCTCATCGATGACGGTCAGACGGTGGCCATCGGTGGTGTCTACGAATTCGCTGATCGGGCCTCGTTGTCCAAGGTTCCGTTCCTCGGCGACCTGCCTGTACTCGGGAATCTGTTCAAGACGAGGGGTCGCGACAAGGAAAAGGCCGAGCTGCTGATCTTCGTCACGCCCAAGGTCATGCGGGTCGCGCAGCGTCCGCTCGGGTCTTAACCGATAAAGAGCGTCAAGCGACGGGGCCTGCGGGCCCCGTTGTCGTTTCCGCCGGCCGGCCGGCCGGTTGGCTGGCGTTGAACCTCGGGCGTCGCTTCCGGTCAAACTGCACCGGGACGCGCACTGCGTCGGTGACCGAGGATGACAATGGACCTGGACGCAGACACGGTGGACCTGTACGCGCGCTTCGTCGCGCTGCGTGAGGCACTGTCAGAAGAAATCATCGGGCAGTCGGCGCTGGTCCACCGCCTGCTGGTGGCGTTGCTGGCGGACGGCCATCTGCTGGTCGAGGGCGCCCCGGGGCTGGCGAAGACGATGGCAGTCCGTGCGCTGGCTGCGCGGCTCGATGCAGAGTTCGCCCGGGTCCAGTTCACGCCCGACCTGCTGCCGGCCGACCTCACCGGCACCGAGATCTGGCGTCCGCAGGACGGACGCTTCGAGTTTCAGGCCGGGCCGATCTTCCACTCCCTCCTGCTGGCGGACGAGATCAACCGTGCGCCGGCCAAGGTGCAGTCCGCCCTGCTCGAGGCCATGGGCGAGCGCCAGGTGACGGTCGGCCGGCAGACCTATCGTCTGCCCGAGCTGTTCCTGGTAATGGCCACGCAGAACCCGATCGAGCAGGAAGGCACGTTTCCGTTGCCTGAAGCCCAACTCGACCGCTTCCTGATGCATGTCCGCGTGGGGTATCCGCAGGCCGATGCCGAATCGCGGATTCTTCAGCTGGTCCGTGCGCGGGCACGCGCCCAGCTCGACGATGCGGCGGCGCCGGTCGAACGGCTGCCGCTGGCCCTGCTCTTCGAGGCGCGGCGCGCGGTGCTGGATCTGCATATGGCCCCTGCGGTCGAGCGCTATCTCATCGAACTCGTGCTGGCCTCGCGCGATGCGGGGCGCTACGACACCGCGCTGGCGGACCGGATCGCCTGGGGGGCAAGTCCGCGCGGATCGATCGCGCTGGAGCGCTGCGCGCGGGCCAATGCATGGCTTGCCGGCCGGGATTTCGTCACCCCCGACGATGTGCGCGTGATGGCACCGGACGTGCTGCGACACCGGGTGCTGCCAAGTTACGAGGCGACCGCGGAGGGCTGGGATGGTGACCGGCTGGTCGAGGCGCTGATCGATCGGGTGCCGTTGCCGTGAATCCCGGCGGCGCCCTGCCCGGCATCCGGCCTTCGCTTGCGGAACTCATCGCGCTGCGGCCGCTGGCGCGACGCAGTCGCGTACGTCGGGCGCGCGTGGGCGCGCGTGCGCTGGCGCCATCGCCACAGCGCGGGCAGGGCATGGAATATGCGGAGTCGCGCGAGTACGTGGCCGGGGATGACGCCCGCCACATCGACTGGCGCGTGACCGCGCGGACCGGCCGCCCCCACACCAAGACCTTCCAGCGCGAACGCGAGCGCCTGACGATGGTCGTCGCCGACACTGCCGCGGCGCTCTACTTCGGCACGCGGGTGCGGTTCAAGTCCACCCAGGCGGCCCGCGCGGGCGCGGTTGCGGTGTGGTCGGCGGCGGCCGATGGTGATCGCATCGCCGCCCTGCGCGGGTCCGGCATCGAGCCGCCGGTCGCGCCGGCCAGCGGCACGCGCGGGGCGCTGCGCGTGCTGCATGCGCTCAGCCGCTGGTATTCGGCGATGCCGGAGGAGGATGCCGGCCTTGGCGTCGCGATCGATCATGCGCGCCGCCTGTTACGCCCCGGCTCGCGGCTGTTGGTGCTGGCGGACGCCGCAAGCGCCGCAGCGGTGCCCGCCCGCGACTGGGCCGCGGTCGGCGCCCATTGCGACGCGCTGGTCCTGTTGCTCGACGATCCGGTGGAACGCTCACCACCGTGGGCGCGGCTCGGCTTCATGCAGGGCGAAGGCCGCGTGGATCTGGACCTGGCCAGCGAGGCGCAGCGCGCGCGCTGGCGCGATGCCTTCGACGCACCGCGGGACGCGGCGGTCCAGCAGCTCCGGCGTGCGGGCATCGGCGTGGAATCGCTCTCGAGCAATGCTGCCAGCGATGCCTGGCTGCCGGCGTTCGCAGGGGCAAGGTGATCCGACGATGACCATGCCCGATCTGGTGCTCCGTGATATCCACCAGCCCGCCACGCCGCCCTGGTGGCCGCCGGCGGCAGGTTGGTGGTGGCTGGGGGCGGCATTGCTGGCGGTGTGCCTGGCGCTGCTGGGCTGGCGGCTGCTGCGTGCCTGGCGCCGGCGCCGCTGGCGGCGTCTGTTCGATGACGAAGTCGCGCACGCGGGCGATGCCGCTGCCCGGCTCGCGGCGATGTCGTCCCTGCTACGCCGCGCAGCGCGTCGCTGCAGCGCCGATGCCGACCGCCTGCAGGGCGAGGATTGGTTGTCCTTCCTCGATAGCGGGCTGCCTGGTGCACCATTCACGGAGGGGCCGGGTCGGGTGCTGCGCGACGGCGCGTTCCGGCCGTCGGTCGAAGAACTCGAGGCCGACGCGGCATATCCCTTCGCCAGGACGCGTTTCCTGGCGCTGATGGAGCGTCGCCGGTGAGCTTCGACGGGCAAGGCTGGCTGCAGGCGCTGACCGGGCTGTTCGCCTGGCCATGGCTGCTGCTGGCGATGCCCGTGCCCTGGCTTGCGCGTCGATGGCTGCCGCCGGCTCGGGCCCGTGGCCGCGCCCTGCGCGTGCCGTATCGCGGACTCGAGCAGTTGGCGACGCCGCGCATCTCGAGCGGCACCCCGGCGACGAACTGGCTGCTGTGGATCGCGTGGTGCCTGCTGTGCGTGGCCGCGGCCCGACCGCTGCAATGGGGGCCGCCCGAGCAACCGCCGCGCAGCGCCCGCGACCTCATGCTGGCCGTCGACCTGTCGGGCAGCATGAGCGAGGAGGACATGGTCGTCGGGGTGCAGACCGTGGACCGTCTGACCGCCGCCAAAGCCGTCATCGCCGATTTTCTCGAGCGCCGGGCCGGCGATCGCATCGGCCTGATCGTGTTCGGCCAGCGCGCCTACGCGATGACGCCGATGACGCTTGACCGGGCCAGCGTGCGCCAGCAGCTCGATGCCACCGTGGTCGGGATGGTCGGGCGCGAGACTGCCATCGGCGACGCGATCGGTCTGGCGGTCAAGCGCCTGCAGGACACGCCGCGCGGGCAGCGCCTGCTGATCCTGCTGACCGACGGTGTCAGCAATGCCGGGGCGCTGACGCCGGACAAGGCGGCCGAACTGGCCCGCGACGCAGGCGTGCGCGTGCACACGATCGCATTCGGCAGCGAGGCGGGGGCGGGCGGGCTGTTCGGTTTCCAGATGCCCGGCAGCGAGCCGGCCATCGACGAGGCCGCCCTGCGCCGCGTGGCCGAGACCACCGGTGGGCGGGCGTTCCGCGCGCGCGATACCGATGAGCTCGTGGGCATCTACCGCGAGATCGACCGTCTGGAACCGGTCGAGCAGCCAGGGCCGTCATTGCGTCCGCGGCTTGAGCGCTACCCGCTGCCCCTCGCTGCGGCCTGCGCCGCGCTGTTGCTGGCGCTCTGGCTGCGTCCGCGGCGGCGCGCGGAGCACGCCGCATGACACCGTCTATCGAACACCTGCAGTTCGTCCGGCCCGAGTGGTTGTGGGCCCTGGCCGTGTTGCCGGCGATCGCCTGGGCTTGGTGGCGCCGCCAGCGCGATGCCGATGCCTGGCGCGAAGCGGTGGATCCGCACCTGCTCGCCCACCTGCTGGACGGGGGCGCGCAACGGCGCGGGCTGCTGGGTCTTGGCGCCTGGCTGCTGGGCGGCGTGCTTGCAGTGGTCGCGCTGGCCGGGCCCGGCTGGCGCCAGGACGCAGTACCGCTGCACGAGCAGGGCATGGCGCCGCTCGTGGTCGCGCTCGATCTGTCGACGGCCACCACCGCCGGCGACCTGCCGCCATCGCGGCTGCTGCAGGCCCGCGCCAAGCTCGCCCGCCTGCTCGCGGGGCGCGATGCCGGGCAGGTCGCGCTGGTCGCCTATGCGGACGATGCCTACACGGTGGCGCCGCTGACCGAGGACGCCGCCAATGTCGCCCTGTACCTCGATGCCCTGTCGCCCGACATCATGCCGGCCGACGGCAGCCGCGCCGATCGCGCGATCGCCCACGCGGCGAGGCTCCTGCGGCAGGGGCAGGCGCAACGCGGCGAAATCCTGTTGATGACCGGGGACGTGGATGCGGCGGCGATCGCGGAGGCGGCCATCGCCGCGCGCATGGGCTACCGGGTCTCGGTGCTGGGGCTGGGGACGATCGAGGGCGCAGCCCATCGCGACGGGACAGGCGCGCTGGTACACGCGCGGCTGGAGCCCGGCACGCTGCAGGCACTGGCCGCGGCGGGCGGCGGCGGCTATCACGCGTTGTCGGCCGACGACGACGACCTGCAGGCGCTGGGGGTACTGACCCCGAGCGGGGATCTCGCCGTTGCTTCCGCCCGCACTGACGCCAGCATCCGCCGCGTCCGCGACGAAGGCTATTGGCTGATCCTGCCGCTGCTCGGTCTGGTGCTGTTCGCCTTCCGTCGCGGCAGCGCGCTCGCCTGCGTGCTCGCGTTCGCATTGGTGCCCGCGTTGCTGCCGCTCCCCGCGCGTGCGCAACCCCCTGCCGCCACGGCCTGGCAACGGGCCGATCAGGTTGCGTATGCGCGCATGCGCGACGGTGCGGCGGCGTACCAGCGGCAGGATTTCGACGAGGCACTGCGCAAGTGGACGGGCCTGCCTGGCGCCGACGCGGCCTACAACCGGGGCAATGCACTGGCCCGCCTCGGACGCTTCGAGGAAGCAATCGCGGCCTATGACGAAGCGCTCGCCGCGCAACCGGGCATGGCCGACGCGGTGGCCAACCGCGCTGCGGTCGAGGCGGCGCGCAAGCGCACGCCCCCGCCGGGGCCGGGCCAGGATCCGCGCGCACCGCCGCAGGACGGGCAGGGCCAGGGACAGCCGCAGTCGGGTGACCCCGGTGACCAGGATGATCCCTCGGACTCGACGCCCGCCGACCCGCAGGAGCCGAGCGATACAGCGGGCTCCGCACCGCCGGGCACGTCGCCGACGCCATCCGCACCGCCGCCGGATGCTCAGGCGCAGCGCGAAGCGGAGGCAGCGCAGCAGGAACGCATGCAGCGTGCGCTTGATGGACAGGCGGAGGCGGAGTCGGCGGATGGTCCGCCGGTGGACGCGACGGTCGACGACGTACAACGCGAGCGCGAGCAGGCCAATGCCGCGTGGCTGCGACGCGTTCCTGACGATCCCGGCGGTTTGCTGCGGGCGAAATTCCGGCTGGAACACGAGCGACGCGCACGCGGAGACGATCGATGAACGACCCGGGCTCGACGAAGCGCTGGCCACGTTGGGGCCTGGTCCTGCTGCTGGCGTGTCTGCCCGCGGCCGTGCAGGCCGAAACCCGCGCCTGGCTGGACCGCGACCGCATCGCGCTGGGCGAGACCACCACGCTCAACATCGAGACCGACGGTGTGGTCGACGCGCCCGACTGGGATCCGCTCTCGCAGGATTTCGAAGTCAGCGGCCACACCAGCCGGCGCCAGGCCGAATTCACCAATGGCCGACGCAGCACGCGGTCGCTGTTCGGCGTGGCGCTGCGCCCGCGCCGCGAGGGCGTACTGACTGTTCCTGCCCTGCAGGTGGGTGGCGAGCGCACTGCGCCGTTGTCGTTGAGCGTGGCCCCGGCTGCGGTCAGTGCCGCGCGCGACGGCGCGCCCGCCTTCATCGAGGCCGACATCGACGTGCAGTCGCCCTATGTGCAGCAGTCGGTCGGTTACGTGGTGCGCCTGCACTACGCGACGCCGCTGGTGTCGGGCAGCCTGGAGCAGCCAGCGGCGGATGGCGCCTCGATGCAGCGCATCGGCAACGACGTGCAGTACACCCGCGAGATCGACGGCCGGCGCTATTCCGTGGTCGAGCGCCGCTACCAGATCGTCCCGGAACGCAGCGGCACCCTGACCATTCCGGGCGCCCGATTCGAGGGTCAAGGTGTCGGCGGCGGGTTCTTCGAAGACATGTTCAACCGTGGGCCACGCCGTCTCACCGCGAATGGTCCCCCCAGCGTGCTCACTGTGCGGCCGATGCCCGCCGGCGCCCCGCAACCCTGGCTGCCGGTGTATGACGTGCAGACCCGCTGGCTGGAAGCGCCGACCGAAGGCCGCGCCGGCGAGGCAAGCACGTTCGTGCTGGAGGCGGTGTTCGATGGTGCGGTCGGCACGCAGTTGCCCGAGATCGCGCTGCCACCGCTTGCCAGCGCCCAGGTCTTCGCCGAGCCCCCGCAGTACGACGAACGGTTCGACAACGGCCGCCCAAGCGTCCGCCTGACCCGGCGCTATGCCGTGGTGCCGCGCGCAGGTGGCGTGCTCAAGGTCCAGGGCCCGCGCATCGACTGGTGGGATGTGCGCGCCGGCGTCGCCCGCACGGCTGCGCCCCCTGCGGTCACGCTCACGGTGGCCGGCGCGGCCGCGCCCGCGGATGCCACCCCGGGTACCGACCCCGCGTCTCTGGAGCCCCGTTCACCTGGCGGGGAGTCCGCCGCCCCCGGCATCTGGCCGGCGATGGCGGCCCTGTTCGCGGTCCTGTGGCTTGCGACCGCGTGGCTGGCCTGGCGTTTGTATCGACCGCGGCTTTCAGGACCCGCGCGCAGCGGGGCTGTGCGGGCAGGGAAGGGCGGCGACGGGGAGGCATTTTCCGGAGCCCCCCCCGCAGGCGCCGTGCGCCAGTTGATGCGGCTGTTGCAGACCGGCGAGCCGGCGGACGTGGAGCAGGCGCTGCGCGCCCTGCATACGCCGCCACCGCCCGATCTCGACGCGCTTGCGGCACTGCTCGAAGATCCGGCGCAACGCGAGGCGCTGGCGGTGTGGCAGCGGGCGCGTTGGGCGGGAGGGGATCTGAGCGCTGCCCGCCAAGGCCTCCGCTCGGCATTCCGAGCGGGGCCGGTCTGGCGCGACCCGCCTGCCAACAGCCGGGGCGGCGAGCGCCTGCCGCCGCTGTATCCACAAGGTTGAGGCGCCTGTCCGGCAGAGCGCTGCCCCAATCAGTCTTCGGCCTGTCGCGCAGCTTGGTCCGCGCAGTCCAGCCAGGGCGCGCCAGCGGCGCTGCGCGCAGCCCATGCCCGAAGCAGTGTGCGACGGCGATCGGTGCACCGCGTGGGTGGCGGACTTCAATGCAGAAACGCCCGGCAATGCCGGGCGTTTCCAGGATGGGCGTGGTGCAGGTTTACTGCAGCAGCGAGCGGAGCATCCAGGCGTTCTTCTCGTGGGTCTGCAGGCGCTGGATCAGCATGTCTTCGGTCGGATCGTCGTCCGCGTCGTCCGCCACTTCGAGCGCCTTGCGTGCGCTGCGGCACACGGCCTCGTTGCCGACCACGAGCTGGCGCACCATTTCCCGCCAGTCCGGCGACTTCTCCAGGCCCGGCTCTTCCTTGATCGACGACAGCTCCATGAATTCCGCGTAGGAACCCGGCGCGTTGTAGCCCAGCGCGCGGATGCGCTCGGCGATCTCGTCCAGCGCGTTCCACTGCTCGGTGTACTGGCCTTCGAACATCACGTGCAGGGCGTTGAACATCGGCCCCGTCACGTTCCAGTGGAAGTTGTGGGTCTTGAGATACAGCGTGTAGGCATCGGCGAGGAACACCGACAGATGCTGGGCGACCGCCTTGCGATCCTCGTCGCTGATCCCGATATCGATGGCCGGCGCCTTCGACTTTGCGTCGGGCGATGCCACGGCCGGTGCGACAGGGGTCTCGGAGGATTTGCTGGACTTGTTCGAGTTGGCCATTGCAGGACTCTGTTTGAGGGTTTGCGCCCACAATAGGGCCGGATCCGTTTTGGATATGTGACTGAGGGCAGGTGCGGGGCGTGATCGAGCATTCCAGCGACACATCGGTGGCCGCCGCGCTGAAGCAGGCCCAGCTCGCGATCGAGATGGCGGGCACGCGTGACCGGGGCCGCCTGCTCGGCCTGCTGGGTCGCTGGCGGCGGACGCCGCAGGACGCTGCGGCACGCGAGGCCTTCGAAAGCCGCCTGCGCGAGTCGGTGCGGCGCCGCGAGGCGCGCTCGGCGCGACTGCCGCAGGCCACCGTTGATCCGACCTTGCCGATCGCGGGCAAGGCCGAGGAGATCGTCGCGCTGATACGCGAGCATCAGGTGGTCGTCGTTGCCGGCGAAACCGGCTCCGGCAAGACCACCCAGCTGCCCAAGCTGTGCCTGCAGGCGGGCCGTGGCGCCGCCGGACTGATCGGCTGCACCCAGCCGCGGCGCATTGCCGCGCGCACCGTCGCGCGGCGGGTCGCCGAAGAACTGCAGGTGCCGATCGGAGGCGCGGTCGGTTACCAGGTGCGCTTCAACGACAACGTCAGCGAAGCGACCGCAATCAAGTTCATGACCGACGGCATCCTGCTGGCGGAGATCGCCTCCGACCGCTGGCTGTCGGCCTACGACACGCTGATCATCGACGAGGCGCACGAGCGCAGCCTCAACATCGATTTCCTGCTGGGCTATCTCAGACAACTGCTGGCCCGGCGTCCGGATCTCAAGCTCATCGTGACGTCGGCGACGATCGACACCGCGCGTTTCGCCGAGCATTTCGGAGGTGCGCCGGTGGTGGATGTCGAGGGCCGCGGCTATCCGGTCGAAGTGCGCTACCGGCCACTGGAGGGTGAGGGCACCGACACCGGCGAGCGCAGCGTGCTCGACGGCATCGTCGCGGTCTGCGACGAGATCATGCAGATCCGCGGCACCGGCGACACGCTGATCTTCCTGCCCGGCGAACGCGAGATCCGCGATGCCCACCAGGCGCTCGAGCGGCGCAAGTACCGGCATACCGAGGTGCTGCCGCTGTATGCACGGCTGTCGGCCAAGGATCAGGACCGGGTGTTCAATCCCGGGCCGCAGCGCCGCATCGTGCTGGCGACCAATGTCGCCGAGACCTCGCTGACGGTGCCGCGCATCCACTACGTCGTCGATCCCGGCCTCGCCCGCGTCAAGCGCTACAGTCCCAGGCAGAAACTCGACCGCCTGCATATCGAGCCGATCAGCCAGGCCAGCGCCGACCAGCGCAAGGGCCGCTGCGGCCGCATCGCCCCGGGCACATGCTTCCGGGTGTTTTCCGAGGCGGATTTCGAATCGCGGCCGCGCTACACGGATCCCGAGATCCGCCGCGCGTCGCTGTCGGGCGTCATCCTGCGGATGCTGTCGCTCGGCCTGGGCGACATCGAGTCCTTTCCCTTCGTCGAGCCGCCGGATCCGCGCGCGGTCGCCGATGGCTGGCAGCAGCTGGCCGAACTCGGGGCGGTCGATGCGCAGCGCCGGCTCACCGCGACCGGCCGCACCATGGCCCGGCTGCCGGTCGACCCCAAGCTCGCGCGCATGCTCGTGGCCGCGCGCGAGCACGGCTGCCTGCACGAGATGCTCGCGATCACGTCGTTCCTCGGCATCCAGGATCCACGCGAGCGGCCGGCGGACCAGCGCGGCGCGGCAGATGCCGCGCATGCGCAGTTCGCCGATCCAAAGTCCGAGTTCGTGGGCATCGTGAAACTGTGGGACGCCTACCGGCAGGCGCATGCCGACCTCACCCAGTCGCAGCTGCGCAAATGGTGCGAGCGCAACTTCCTCGGCTTCCTGCGCATGCGCGAGTGGCGCGAGCTGCATCGCCAACTGCGGTTGCAGTGCGAGGAGTTGGGCTGGCCTGCGGATCCGCCGTCGCCGGAGCTGGCGACTGGCGATGCGCGCGCGATCGCACGCGCGCAGGCTGCCGCCTACACCGCGCTGCATCGCGCATTGATCGCCGGCCTGCCGACGCAGATCGGCCACCGCGCTGATCCAGGCGGCGGTGGTCGCGCCTCGGGCCAGTACGAGGGGCCGCGCGGACGCCGTTTCCAGATATTCCCCGGCTCTCCGCTGTCGAAGAAGCCGCCGCCGTGGGTGCTGTCGGCAACCCTGCTCGATACCGAGAAGATCTGGTCGCTGACCAATGCGGCGATCGAGCCGGACTGGGTGATCCAGGAACTCGACCATCTACTCGCGCGCCGGCATCAGGATCCGCGCTGGTCGCGCGCGCAGGGACGGGTGATCGGCAGCGAACAGATCAGCCTGTTCGGCCTGGTGCTCGCCCCCAGGAAGCCGATCGATTACGGACGCCTCTATCCCGAAGAGGCGCGTGCGCTGTTCCTGCGCGATGGTCTGGTGGCGGGCGAGATCAATACCCGCGCCGCGTTCCTCGAACGCAACCTGCGCACGCTGGAGCGCGCGCGCGAGGAAGAGGCCAAGCAGCGCCGCGCCGGCCTGGTCGTGGATGAGCACTGGATGGCCCAGTGGTACGCGCAGCGGCTGCCGGCCGACGTGATCTCCGCGCAGGGACTCGACGCCTGGTGGCGCCGGGCGCCGGAGGCCGCGAAGCAGGCGCTGCTGTGGAGCCGCGACGATCTGCTCGTCGCCGACGGGGTGGACGCCGAACTCTTCCCCGCCTTCATCGCCCTGGGCGAGGCGCGGCTTGCGGTCTCGTACCGGTTCGAGCCGGGCGCGCCGGACGACGGCATGACGGTCTCGGTGCCGCTGCACCTGCTCAATGCGATCGATCCGGTACGGCTGTCATGGCTGGCGCCCGGGTTCGTCGAAGACAAGGCGACCGCGCTGATCCGCAGCCTGCCCAAGGCGCTGCGGCGCAATTTCGTGCCGGCACCGGATTTCGCGCGCGCCTTCGCGCAGGCCTGGCGCGATGGCGATGCCGACACCTTTGCCGGCACGCTCGCGCGTTTCCTGAAGAAGCTGGCGGGGGTCGAGATCGTCGCCTCGGACTTCGACGAGGCCACCCTCGAGCCCCATCTGCGGGCCAATCTGCGCCTGGTCGATACCGGCCGCGATCGCAAGGGCTCGACAGTACTCGCCGAATCGCGCGATCTCGCCGAACTGCGTGCCCGTTTCGGTGAGCTCGCCGCGCGCGCCTTCGCCGCGCACGCGGCCGATGGCCTGCAGCAGCATGGACTCACCGAGTTTCCGGACACGCCGGTGCCGGTGTCGATCGCCGGCGCCGGCGGCCTGCCGGCCTATCCGGCGTTGCAGGACGATGGCGAAACCGCCTCGCTGGCCGTCCATGCCGATCCCGCCCATGCGCGTCGCCTGCATCCGCAGGGCGTGCGCCGCCTGCTGGTGATCGCGCTCGCCGATCGCGTGCGCCAGGCGCGCAGGCAGCTGCCGGTCCAGCCCAGGACTGCGCTGCTGTATGCCGCGATCGAATCGGCCGCGCCGCGCGACGGCAAACCCGGCGACCGCCTGCGCGAGGATCTGATCGACGGCGCGCTGGCGGCGCTGCTGGTCGATGGCCTCGACACGATCCGCGATGCCGACGCGTTCGCCGCGCACCGCGATGCGGTCGGCAAGGCGCTGTTCGGCGAGGCGATGGCGCGCCTGCGCCAGGCCGAAGCGATCCTCGACCTGGTCGCCGAGATCCGCGGGCGGCTCGAGTCGAAGCTGATGGGCTGGGCGCGGGCCAACCTCGACGACATGCGTGCGCAACTCGAATCGCTGGTGCCGCCCGGGTTCCTGCGCTCGGTGCCGGCCACCGCGCTGGCCGAATATCCGCGCTGGCTGCGCGCGCTGTCGCTACGCGCCGAACGTGCCCAGCGTGACCCGCTGCGCGATCAGCAGCGGATGCTCGACGTCAAACCCTTCGTCGACGCACTCGCCGAAGCCGCCGCACGTGGCCGCAGCGCCGATCCCGACTGGCAGGCACTGCGCTGGGACATCGAAGAATTGCGCGTGTCGCTGTTCGCGCAGGAGCTGGGCGCGAAGGGCGGTGTGTCGCCGAAGAAGCTGGCAAGCCGGGTGGCGGCGCTTACCTGACGCGTTCGACGCGCGCCCGCGTGTTCTGGTCGCCCACGCGCATCCACCACCCGCCGAAGCGCGCCGGGCGAATCTCGACCCGCGGACCTTCGACAGCGACGCTGGGCCAGTTCTGATCGCCGACCTGCCGCCAGACCTGGCCGTTGGCGAGGTTGAACACGCGGCCCCGGGCGAAACCCTCGAACCGGCCGACGATCGTGCTGTCGACGGGTTCGGATTCCGGCGCGCGCGCGGTCTCGACGGCGGCTTCGCGTCGACCGGCTTCACGGGCATCGCGCAGCTGCGCTTGCCCGGGGGGCTGCGCGGCGATCCACTGTTCCAGCGCGCGGAGCTCGTCGGGGTCGAGCTTGTGCAGGCCTGCGGTGCGGAACTGCGCGCTGCCCATGCGCGTCTCCATGTCCGAGTCCTGCGCCCATGCGCAGTTGAAAAGGGAGAGAGAGGCCGCGGCCGCAAGGACGACAAGGGTGCGCATTTCTGGGTTCCCGGGTAAGTGAGTGTTCGGAATGGCTGGATCAGCGGACGCGTTCGACCTTGGCCTGGGTGTTGTAGCCATCGACCTGCAGCCACCACACGCCCAGCAGGCCGGGACGGATACGCGCCGCCACGTCCTGGCCGCGCGCGCCTGCGAGCGAGGCACTGTCGACCTGCTTCCACACCTGGCCGTTGGCGAGGACGTACTCGCGGCCGCGGGCGAATCCATGGAAGGGGCCGGAGATCGTGCTTTCGAGCGGCTCGCGCGATGCCTGCGGCGGGCGCTTGCCCAGGTCCGCGGTACGCGCTTCGCGACGTCCTTCCTCGCGGGCCTGGGCGATGCGTGCTTCGACGTCGGTGGCGACCGGCGCTGCAGGCGCGGCCGTCGGCGCCGCAGCGGAGTCGCGCGCAAGCAGTTCGTTGAGTCGCGCGAGCTCGGCCGTACTGAGCTTGTCCAGCCCGGCGGCGCGGAACTCCGCCGGGCTCAGGCGGTCCTCGATCCCGGCCTGTTGCGCGAGCGCGGCCGAGCTGGCCGTCAGCAACACCGCGATCAAGACACTCTGGACTGTGCGCATGCTCTGTTCCTCCGGTGCGGGCGGGGCTAGTGTAGTGCGTCCCGCCTGCATCGAGTGGCCGATGCCCGAGGTTCCGGACAACCTGCGCGACCGCCTGCTGGCGTCGCCGACGATCGCCGCGTCGGGGCCGTCGTTGCGCGCGCTGCTCGGCGCGCTGCCGGCGGAGGTGGAGCTCACGGAGCCCGCGGCGGCGGCGGTGCTGCTGGACACGCTCGCCTCGCTCGGCCTGCTCGGCGCCGATGGCGAAGTGGTCGCCACCGCGATCGCCGATGCGGTGCCGGCCTGGCAGCCGGCGGTACGGGCGGCGATGCCCGCGGTCGCGCCACTGCTCGACGGCCTGAGCGCCGCGCGGCAGGTGTGGTCGCTGCATGCCGAGCAGGCCAGCGAAGGCAATCCAGAGGGGCTGCGGCGGCTGCTGCTGGCGCTGGTCCGCGATCTGCGGCTGGTGCTGTTGCTGCTGTCCCGGCAGCTCGCGTTGATGCGTGCGGCCTCGCGGAGCGAAGACGACGACGCCCGGCGTGCGCTGGCTCTGCTGACGCGCGACATCCATGCGCCGCTGGCGAACCGGCTCGGCATCTGGCAGCTGAAGTGGGAGCTCGAGGATCTCGCGTTCCGCTACCTGCAGCCCGACACCTACCGCCGCATCGCCGGACTGCTCGATGACAATCGCACCGGCCGCGAGCGCTATATCGAGCAGGTCCGGCTGCAGCTGGGCGAGGCGCTGGCAGCGCAGGGCGTGCCGGGCGAGGTGGCCGGCCGGCCCAAGCACATCTACAGCATCTGGAAGAAGATGCAGCGCAAACAGGTGCCGATCGGCGAACTCTACGACCTGCGTGCGGTGCGTGTGCTGGTCGGCGACATACCCGACTGCTATGCGGCGCTGGGCGTGGTGCACGCCCTGTGGACGCCGATCCCGAGCGAGTTCGACGACTACATCGCCCGCCCCAAGCACAACGATTACCGCTCCCTGCACACCGCCGTCGTCGGGCCCGAAGGCAAGACGCTCGAAGTGCAGATCCGCACGCGCGAGATGCACGAAGCTTCGGAACTCGGCGTCGCCGCCCACTGGCGTTACAAGGAGACCGGAGGCTCGCAGCGTTCCGCCGCAGGCAACGCCGCGCTCGAGCGCCGGATCGAATGGATGCGGCGCCTGCTCGAAGCGCATACCGAGTCCGGGGCCGGGGGCGAGGCTTCGCTGGTCGGGGCGCTCGGCAGCGAGCTGGTCGAGGACCGGGTCTACGTGCTGACGCCCAAGGGCGAGATCGTCGACCTGCCACAGGGCGCAACGCCGCTGGACTTCGCCTACCAGGTGCACACGATGGTCGGCCACCGCTGCCGCGGCGCCAAGGTCGACGGCCGCATCGTGCCGCTCGATACCGTGCTGCGCAGCGGTGAACGTGTGGAGATCCTGACCGCGAAGACACCGGCGCCGCGGCGCGACTGGCTGGTGGCCGCGAATGGATTCCTCGCCAGCACGCGTTCGCGCGAGAAGGTCCGCGCGTGGTTCAACCGGCTCGATCGGACGCGCAACCTGCAGGCCGGTCGCGAACTGCTCGACAAGGACCTGCGTCGGCTGGGCCTGCTGCATGCGGACCTCGCCCCGGTGCTGGCCCGCTTCAATGTGGCCAGCGTCGACGATCTCCATGTGCTGGTCGCGCTCGGCGATCTCGGTCCCAACCAGATCGCCCGCGCGCTGCTCGAGCTGGAGCGCGAACGCGACGCGCCGGCCGAGCCGGCGCCGAC
Source organism: Luteimonas chenhongjianii (assembly GCF_002327105.1). Classification (GTDB taxonomy): domain Bacteria; phylum Pseudomonadota; class Gammaproteobacteria; order Xanthomonadales; family Xanthomonadaceae; genus Luteimonas; species Luteimonas chenhongjianii. Next base: position 1,234,282 of record NZ_CP023406.1, read on the forward strand.
GCTGCCGCTGCGCAAGCCGCGACGCGCACCGAAGGCCGCCGCCAGCGATTTCCACGTGGTCGGCGTCGACAACCTGCTCGTGCAGGTTGCACGCTGTTGCCGTCCGCTGCCGGGCGAGCCGATCGCCGGCTATCTGACCCGCAGCCGCGGGGTCAGCGTGCACCGCCAGGACTGCCCGGCGTTCCTGCGCCTGTCGGCGGCCGAGCCGCAGCGCGTATTGCCGGTGGAGTGGGGGCGCGCAGGCGGCGGGCACGAATCGGACATCCGCGTGGAGGCGGTGGATCGGCGGCATCTGCTCAAGGACCTGAGCAACGCGATCGCGCAGGAGGATGTGCACGTGCTGTCGATCCAGAGCGAGACGCTCGGCCTGTCGCGGGTGCGCTTGCAACTGCGTGTGCGGGTGGCCGACTACGGCCAGCTCGCGCGCCTGCTCGGCAAGCTCGACGGCTTGCCCGGGGTGGATGCCGTACGCCGATGACACCCGGATGCGGCAGCTGCTCCCATACTGCGCCGAGTGCACCGCCCATCCGACCATCGCGACCCTGTAGAACGCGCTCCGCTCGCGCGATGGCGTGTGCGCTGGCGTGCCGGAGACCGCGAGGCCTCCCGGCGTATGGCGTTGACGGCAGTGGCGGTGTTTGCGGCGGCGGTGGTACTGGTGATCGGTGTCCGGGTGCTGGTTGTCGACCGGATCTGGCCGGAAACCCGCGTGCAGGCCCTGCTCGACGAAGCGGCGGTCGCGAGCGCGGCCGGTCGCCTGAGCGCATCCGACGGAAGCGGCGCCCGCCAGCTATACGAGGCCGCGCTCGCGCTCGACCCTGACGACAAACGCGCACACGAAGGCCTTGCCGAAGTCGCGCGTCGCGCGCTGGCCCAGGCGGCGGCAGCCGTCGAGGCGGGGAGGCTGGAGGAGGCGCGGACCGAGCTGGCGCTTGCGCGTGAACTGTCCGCGCCGCGCGAACATGTCGACGCGGTGGAGGCCGCGCTGCGGCGGCGTGAAGCCGTGGGCCCGGGCGTCGATCACCTCGTCTCCGCAGCCCAGGCCGCGCTGGCGGCGGGCGACCTCGACGGCTCGGAGTCCAGCGCGCTGCCGCTGTATGCGCGTGCGCTGGCGCTGCAGCCGGACAATGCCGATGCGCTGCGCGGGCGCGAAGACGCGCTGGCCCTGCTGCTCGAAGAGGCCCGCGCGCAGTTGCGGAGCGGTGATCTGCGCGAGGCGGCCGAACTGATCGTGCGGGTCCGCAGCTACGATGCCGGCCACGTGGACCTGCCCGACACCGAGGCCCGGTTGACCGAAGAGCTCGATGCCCTGCGCCGGCGCGCCGAGCGCGATCTCGCCGCCGGTTATATCGAACGCGCGGTTGCCGAGTGGCGGATGCTCCAGGCGTTCGATCCCGACGACCCGGGCGCGGCGCGCGGTCTCGCGGATGCAGGCGTTGCCTATGCGCGCCGGGCCGAGCGGTTCGCCCGCGACTTCAACTTCGCCGATGCCGATGCGCAGCTGCGCGAGGCCCGGTTGCTGGCGCCCGACAACGAGGCGGTACGGCTCGCCGGCGAGCACGTCCAGCGCTCGCGCGCGCGCCATGCGCAGCTCGGCCCGCAGTTGCCGCCAGAGCAGCGCCGCCAACGGGTCGCGGCCCTGCTGCAACAGGCGGCGGCCGCAGAGGCGCGCGGCGATCTGCTCGAGCCTCCTGGCGACAGCGCCTACGACAAGCTGCGCGCCGCGCGCCGGATCGCGCCGGACGACCCGGCGGTGGCGCGTGCGTCGGCGCGCCTGCTGCCGTCGGCGCGCGCATGTTTCGACGCCGGCCTGCGCGCCAACAGCCTGGCGCGCGCGCGCAGCTGCCTGGACGCACGCGAACTGCTCGGTGACGACACCGCCGCGCTGGCAGACGCGCGACGCAGGTTGGCGCAACGGTGGCTGGCCATCGGCGACGAGCGCCTGGGCGCAGGCAATGTGGCTGGCGCGGAAGCCGCCCTGGGTTTCGCGCGCGACATCGACCCGCGCGTGCCCGGTCTCGCCGAATTCGGCCGCCGCCTGCGCGCGGCCTCGCCCGGCAACTAGCCGGTCGGCTCGAGAAACACCTGGCGCACAGTTCCGCGCGCGGCCTCGAGCGAGAAATGCGCCTGCACATTCGCCAGCCCGTTCGCGGACAGGCGCGACCACAGTTCGGCGTCCCGGTAGAGCGTCACCACGGCGTCCGCGAACGCATCGGCATCATCGGCCAGCAGCACGTCCTCGCCCGCCCGCAGATGCATGCCCTCGGCCGCGCAGGAAGTGGCGACCACCGGTTGTCCGTGCGCCATGCTCAGGTTGACCTTGCCCTTGACGCCGGCGCCGAAGCGCAGCGGCGCGACCGCGATCCGGCAGCCATCCATGTAAGCGGTGATGTCGGGCACGTGGCCGTGGATGTGCACGCCCGGCGCATCGGCAAAGGCCGTGATCGTGTCGGGCACGTAGCCGCCGATGCAGTGGAAGGCCACGTCCGGCATCGCCGCGCGGATGCGCGGGAATATGTCGGCAAGGAACCAGCGCACGCCATCCACATTGGGCGGATGGCGGAAGCCGCCGACAAAGACCAGGTCCCGACGGTCCGCGAACGCGGCGCCCGTGTCGGCGATCTCGTGCAGGTTGGACAGCACGGTCACCCGCGCATCCGGGGCATCCGTGGCCAGCACCTCGGCTTCCGCCGCGCTGACCACCAGGGTGATATCGCTGCGGGCGATGACGTCGAGTTCCAGCGCGCGGGTGCGGGCCGCCGCGCGTGCCAGCGACGCGTCGCCGGCCACCTCCGCGCCGCGCTGTTCGCGCACGTAATGCAGGTCGATGCTGTCGAACACCACCCGCGCCTGTGGAGCATGCGCGCGCACCAGCGGCAGGAACTCGCGTGCGATGTAGTGCCGGCACAGCAGGACGCGCTGGAACCGGTGACCGTGGTTGCGCATCCAGCGCGCCACACCGCCCGCATGCGGGTCATGCCACACCTCGATGCCCAGTGCCTGCAGCGCGCGGGTAGCCCCGCCGGCGTGGCGAAGGTCGGCAGGCAGGAACACCACGTGCGCGCCCGCCTCGCGCAACAGGCGCATCAGGTTGACCAGACGCAGCGAGGCGGAGTCCCGATCGGGCATGGGGGTCAGGTTGTCGACGATCAGCACCTGCGGAGTGCCTGCAGCCGGCAAACGGCCGGCATCGACCGGCTCGAGCGGACGCCGGGCGAGTGCATCGCGCCAGCGGGCAGCGAAGATGGGGAGGTTGCGCGCCTGCGCGGCCTTCATCCCGCTGGCCGGATCGGTGCCGGCAGTGGCGCCTTCCAGGTGCACGACGCATGCCGCCGGCTGCACCAGCACCCGCAGGCCTGCGACGCGCACGCGCATCGCAAGGTCGGTGTCCTCGTAGTAGGCCGGCGCGTATCGCGGATCGAAGCCGCCCAGTTGCGAGAACAGGGCACGCTCGATCATCAGTGCAGCGCCCGACACGTAGTCGACGTCCGCGCACCACGCGAACTCGGGATGCGTGGGGTCGGCGAAGCGTCCACGGCTCTCCCCGCGTCCGTCGCGCGCGAGCATCGCACCCGCCTCCTGCAGTCGGCCATCCGGATACACGAGCTGCGCACCCACGATCCCCACATCGCGCTGCGCGGCGAAGGTTGCGCGCATGGCATCCAGCCACCCGGGCTGGGGGACGGTGTCGTTGTTGAGGAACAACAGGAAGCGGCCGCGCGCCATGGCGGCTCCGGCGTTGCAGGCGCCGATGAAGCCGAGGTTCGCGGCCAGTGCATGCAGCCGCAGCCCGTCGATCCGGCCCAGCAGCGACAGACTGTCGTCCGGGCTTGCGTCGTCGACGACGATCACTTCGATCGAATTGGCCGGCGGATGAGCGGCGATGGCCCGCAGGCAGGCGATCGTCTGCGCGGCATGGCCGTGCACCGGAATGATGATGCTGACCTCCGGCTCCGGCTCCGGCGCCGCGGGAACCGAAAACGGCGTGAAGGGCGACATGTCGGCGGCGAGCAGCGACTGCGCGGTTGCCGGCGCGAACAGGCCAAGTTGCGCACTGACGCGCTGCCAGGTGGCGACCGGACCGCGGGTGCGCAGGCTGGCGAGCCCCCGCCGGTACAGCCCGAGCGCGCGCTCGAACTGGAATCGCGCGCCGGCCAGGGATAACGACATGCGTTTGGAACTCCAGCTGACTGTTCAAGGAGCGCCCACGGCCTGCGCCGAAGCGCTGGGATAGACTGCCCGGTCCTCATTGTCGCATCCACATCGACCCGCCGTGGCGGGTGCAGGAACTCCATGGCCCGGATCGATTACGAAGACGACGACACCGACGACCCGACCGAGGATGCGCCGCCTGCCTGGCGGCGCCGGGTGGTCACCGCGGTGCTGGCGCTGCTGGCCCTGGGGCTGGGCTTTCTGATCCCCTACACGATCTATCTCAATCACCAGGTGAGCGAGAAGTTCGATGCGCTGACCTGGCAGGTGCCCACGCGCGTGTATGCGCGACCGCTGCAGGTCACGCCCGGCATGGCCATGAACGCCGCCACGCTGAAGACCGAACTCGATGCAGCCGGGTATCGCGAGGGCGACGGCGTCAAGCCCGGCACCTATGCCACCGAGGGTGGGCGCTGGACGATTTCCAGCCGCGGCTATCGCGACGTGGACCGCGTCGTGGCGCCGGGCCGGGTGCAGCTCACCCTGTCCGGCGGACGCGTCTCGCGCCTGCGCGATGGCGGCGGCGAGCGTGCGCTCGAGGTCGCGCGCATGGATCCGGCGCGTATCGCCACGCTCTACGGCCAGCGCCAGGAAGAGCGCCGGCTGGTGCGCATCGACGAAGTGCCGCCGCTGCTGACCGATACGCTGCAGGCGGTCGAAGACAAGGATTTCGCTCACCACCACGGCATCGACCTCAGCGGCATGGCACGCGCCGCGATGGTGAACCTGCGCGCCGGCGAGACACGCCAGGGCGCGAGCACGCTGACCCAGCAGCTCGCCCGTAGCGGCCTGCTCGGCATCGGCCGCGAGCAGACCTACACGCGCAAGTTCAATGAAATCCTGTACGCGATGCTGATCGAGGCACGCTACGGCAAGGGGCCGATCCTCGAGGCCTATCTCAACCAGGTGTATCTGGGCCAGCGCGGCGCGCAGGCGATCCACGGCGTGGCCGCGGGCGCGGAATTCTGGTTCGGGCGTCGGCTCGACGATCTCGAAATCGAGCAGGTCGCGCTGCTGGTCGGCATCATCCGCGGGCCCTCGTACTACGACCCGCGGCGCCATCCCGAGCGTGCACTCGAGCGCCGGAATTTCGTGCTCGACAAGATGCTCGAGTCCGGCCTGATCGACCAGGCCGCGCACGACCGCGCGATCAAGCGCCCGCTCGGCGTCACCGAGACGCCCGGCAGCATCGCGGCCAACCGGTTCCCGGCCTATGTCGATCTGGTGCGCCGGCAGCTGGCGCGCGACTATCCGGCCGGCGATCTGCAGGGCGCGGGACTGTCGGTAATGAGCGCGATGGCGCCCTCCGCGCAGGCCTACGCCGAAGGCGCGACCGTGCGCACGATCAAGGACCTGTCCACCGGCAAGCGGCCGCCACTGCAGGCCGGTCTGCTGGTGACCGACGTGCATTCGGGCGAGGTCGTGGCCGCGGTCGGCAGCCGCGATCCGGTCGAACACGGCTTCAACCGCGCAGTCGAGGCGCAGCGCCCGGTCGGCTCGTTGCTCAAGCCGTTCGTCTATCTGCTGGCCCTGGGCAATCCCACGCAGTATTCGCTCGCCAGCTGGGTCGACGATTCGCCGGTCACGATCACGCTGGAGAACGGCCGCAAATGGTCACCCGGCAATTCCGATGGCCGCAGCCACGGCACGGTGCGACTGATCGATGCGCTCGCCCGTTCCTACAACCAGGCGACGGTGCGGATCGGCGAGGCGGTCGGTACGCGGGCGCTGGCGGATCTGGTGCACGTGCTGGCCGGCGTACGCGCCACGCCCAATCCGTCGCTGACGCTCGGCTCGATGGACCAGAGCCCGTATGCGATGGCGCAGCTCTACCAGTTCCTCGCATCCGGCGGCGAGATCCAGCCGCTGCGCAGCGTGCGCGGGGTCATCGACGAGCAGGGTCGCGTGCTCAGCCGCTACGACAACGCCCCGCGGCCGGCGCAGGAGGGCGATGCGATCGCCGCGCGTCTGGTCACCATCGGCCTGCAGGAGGCGGTGACTTCGGGCACCGGCCGGCAACTGGTCAACGACGGCCTCGGCCGGCTCAATGCCGCCGGCAAGACCGGCACCAGCAACGATGGCCGCGACAGCTGGTTCGCCGGCTGGACCGGCGACCATCTGGCCGTGGTCTGGGTGGGCAACGACCAGAACGAACAGACCGGCCTCTACGGGGCGACCGGTGCGATGCGCATCTGGTCGGGCATGTTCGCCCGTCTGCCCAGCGCGCCGCTGGAGGTCAGCAACGACGGCCTGGAGTGGAAGTGGATCGTGCAGTCCAACAGCACCGACGCCGATTGCCCGGGCGCGCGCCGGTTCGCCTTCGTCAGCGGCTATGCGCCGCCGTATCAGCCGTGCCGGGTCTATGATCCGGAGCAGACCTTCATCGACGAGAACGGCAACCTGGTCGATGCCACCGGCGCACCGGTTCAGCAGGAACGCCGCGGCTGGCGCGAGTGGTTCGGCTTCGGTCGCGACGAGCCCGAAGCCCCGCCTGCAGAGACCGCGCCGAGCCAGCCTGCGCCGGTACCGTCTCCCGAGGAGTCACCCTGATGAGTCCAGCCCGTTTCCTGCCGCGCGTCGCCGCGCTTGCCGCAGCCCTTGCGTTGGCTGCCTGTGCCAGCCAGTCGCCGACGACGGCGGACGCCGCGCCCGTGGCCATGATCCCGCCGCAGACCATGGTGCAGGCGATCCGCGCCGCAGCCGGCGACGGCGACGGCGAACTCGCGGTCCAGCCGCTGCGCGACCCGATGGTCGAGGACCTGCGCGAGCGTGCGGTCGCGCTCGAAGGGCAGGGCGATCTCGACGGGGCCGCAGCCGCGCTCGACCAGGCGCTGGAGATCGTCGACGGCGATCCGGCATTGCTGCAGGAGCGCGCCGAGGTCGCGATCCTGCAGAACGACTTCACGCGCGCCACCGAGCTGGCCGAGCGCGCATATGCGCTCGGCGCGCAGGTGGGCCCGCTGTGCCGACGCCACTGGATCACGCTCGAGCAGGTCCGCCTGTCCACCGGCGATGCCGCTGGCGCGGTGCAGGCGCGCGGCCAGGCCGACGGCTGTCGCGTCGCCGGGCCCACACGCTACTGAGTGCGGTGACGGGCCCGCTCCGTGCTCGACGCACCTGACGCCGGGCTTGCCGCGCGCAGCCTCGCGGCGCTCGTCGAGGGCGGCGCACTGGCCGAGCGGATTCCCGCGTTCCGGCCACGCGCCGCGCAGCAGGCGCTGGCGGGCTCGGTCGCCGACGCGATCGACCGACGCAGCACGTTGCTGGCCGAAGCCGGTACCGGCACAGGCAAGACGTTCGCGTATCTGGTGCCGGCACTGCTGTCGGGCCTCAAGACCATCGTCTCCACCGGCACCCGCGCCCTGCAGGACCAGCTGTTCCATCGGGACCTGCCCCGGGTACGCGATGCGCTCGGCAGCGGCCTGCGCAGTGCGCTGCTCAAGGGCCGCGCGAACTATCTGTGCCTGTACCGGCTCGAACAGGCGCGCGGCGAACCGCGACTGACCTCGCGCGAGCAGATCAATCCTGATCAGAGCCGCCAGTTCCAGCGCATCGTCGCCTGGGCCGGACGCACGCGCATGGGCGACATGGCCGAGCTCGACGGCCTGCCCGAAGACACGCCGCTGCTGCCACTGGTCACCTCGACGGTCGACAACTGCCTCGGCAACGAATGCCCGTTCTGGAGCGAGTGCTTCCTGGTCCAGGCGCGGCAGCGTGCGCAGGCAGCCGACGTGGTCGTGGTCAACCACCATCTGCTGCTGGCCGATCTGGCGCTCAAGCAGGAGGGCTTCGGCGAGATCCTGCCGGGCGCGCAGGTCTTCATCGTCGACGAGGCGCACCAGCTGCCCGAGCTCGCCGCGCAGTTCTTCGGTGAAGGCATGAGCGCGCGGCCCCTGGTCGAGCTGGCGCGCGACGCGATCGCCGAATGCAAGGACGTGCCCGGCGCACTGCCGGTGCTGCAGGCACCGGCGCATCTGCTCGACGTGGCGACGCGCGGCCTGCGCAGCGCGATGGACGGCCTGCCGGCCCGTGGTACCCGCTACCGCGCGCTGTACGAGCCCGCGGTCGAGGACGCGCTGCATGCGCTCGATGATGCGCTGGTGCATCTGCGCGACGCGCTTGCGCCCCTGCGCGAGGCTTCCCCCGGACTGGACAGCTGCCACGCCCGCGCGCAGCTCTTCGTCGCCCGGCTGCGGCGCTGGAACGACGGCAGCGCCGCAGCCGGTTCGATGTTCGACGATGACGATGACGACCACGATAACGATGCCGAAGCGGCACCCTCGGCCGTGGACGCGCCTGCGGCCGACGACGGCGTGCTTTGGTACGAGCTCACACCGCGCGGCTTCCGCCTGCAGCGCACGCCGCTCGACGTCTCCGCGCCGTTGCGGGCGCATCGCGAAGCCTCGCGCGCGGCCTGGGTGTTCACTTCGGCGACGCTGGCGGTCGACGGCAGCTTCGACCACGTCGCCCAACGCCTCGGCATCGAGGCCCCGCAGACGCTGCTGACGCCGAGCCCGTTCGACTGGCCGCACCAGGCGCTATGCTATCTGCCGCCGAAGCTGCCGCAGCCCGCTTCGCAGGACTACACGCGCGCGGTGGTCGATGCGGTGCTGCCGGTGCTCGAGGCCTCGGGCGGTCGCGCCTTCCTGCTGTTCGCCTCGCACCGCGCCCTGCGCGAGACCGCGGCCCTGCTGCGCGACGGCAGTCGCGACTGTCCATGGCCGCTGTTCGTACAGGGCGAAGCCCCGCGGCACGTGCTGCTGCAGCGCTTCCGCGAATCCGGCAACGGCGTGCTGCTGGGCGCGGCGAGTTTCCGCGAGGGGGTCGACGTGGCCGGCGGCGCGCTGAGTGTCGTCGTCATCGACAAGTTGCCGTTCGCCGCGCCCGACGACCCGGTATTCGAAGCGCGGCTGGATGCGATCCGCCGCAGTGGCGGCAATCCCTTCCGCGACGAACAGTTGCCGCAGGCGGTCATCGCCCTCAAGCAGGGCGTCGGCCGCTTGATCCGCACCGAACACGATCGCGGCGTACTGGTGCTGTGCGATCCGCGCCTGCTCGGCCGCAGCTATGGCGGTGTCTTCCTCGACTCGCTGCCGCCGCTGCCGCGCACGCGCGAAATCTCGACGGTCGCTGCGTTCTTCACTGCGCCTGCGACAATGCCGGCGGGCGCGCCCGCGCCTGTCCCGCTCCCGGAAACCCTGCCGTCATGAAACTGCTCGCATTCGAAACCGCCACCGAGGCCTGCTCCGTCGCCGTGTACGACGACGGCCGGGTACTGGAACGGTTCGAGATCGCGCCGCGCAGGCACGCCGAGCTCGCGCTGCCCTGGGCCGAGGCCCTGCTGGCCGAGGCCGGTGTCGCCCGTGGACAGCTCGACGCGATCGCCGTCGGCCGGGGGCCGGGCGCGTTCACCGGCGTGCGTCTGGCGATCGCGCTGGCGCAGGGGATCGCGCTGGCACTTGAGCGGCCGGTCGTCGCGCTCTCGTCGCTGGAGGTACTGGCGATGCGCGCCGACGTCGCCCCGGGCACTCCGGTACTCGCGGCGATCGATGCACGGATGGGCGAGGTCTACAGCCAGGCCTTCGTGCGCGAGGCGCAAGGCCTGCGGCCGTTGGCGCCTGCGCACGTCGGTGCGCCCGACGTCATCGAGCTGCCGGGTGACGCGACGGGTTGGGCGGGGGTGGGCACCGGATTCTCCGCGGCGGAGGCTGCGCTGCAGACGCGACTGGCCCCGCGGTTCTCGACCGTCGATGCGCTGGCGCTGCCGCGTGCCGGCGATCTGGCGCGGCTCGCCGCGGCAGCGTATGCGCGTGGCGAGGCGGTCGCCCCGGAGCGGGTCGAGCCGGCCTATCTGCGCGACAACGTCGCGCTGACCCTCGTCGAGCAGGTGGCCCTTCGCGCGGCCCGGCGCGCCGCGGAACCGGGCGCGCCGGACGCGCCCTGACTCTTTCCCTGACCGCCCAGGAGCGCCGCATGACACCTACGCCCGCCCCGTCCCCCTGGCGCGCCGGACACCGCGGCGCCCGCCTGCGCCGCTGGTTGCACCGCGAAGCGCTGCCGATGATCTGCCTGCTCGCCCTGCTGCTGGTCGCGCGCTCCTCGCTCGCCAACCACTACTACGTGCCCAGCGGGTCCATGGAACCGGCGCTGGCACCCGGCGACCGGGTGGTCGTCGACATGCGTGCCTATGGCTTGCGCGTTCCGTTCAGCCAGTTGACCCTGTGGCCGGGCGATCCGCTCGCGCCGGGCGACGTGGTCGTGTTCCGCTCGCCGTCGGACAACGTGCGCCTGATCAAGCGCGTGGTCGCGGTGGCCGGCGACCGCGTCGACCTCGTCGATGGCCGCCTCGCGATCAATGGCACGCCGCTGGCCGCGCAGCCGGGCGGACCGGAAGATTTCGGTGACGTCCAGGTCGTGCTCAACCTGGACGATGGCGGTGGTCCCGATCTGCACAACCTGGTGGTCCCTGACGGCCAGGTGCTCGTGCTCGGCGATCATCGCGGCGCCAGCATCGACGGGCGGTACTTCGGTTTCGTGCCCGCGGCGTCGATCTACGGCCAGGCCCGCGGCGTGTTCTGGCGCAGCGGCGAAGGCTTCGGCTGGCGCCGCCTCTAGTCCTGGCCGAGCGGGCTGGCGAGCGATGCGGCTTGCTCGCCACCGTCGCGCGGGCTCCACAGGCCGCCGCGCCGCACGCGCGCTGCTTCAACGATCGTCGATCAGCTCGCCGCCCGGCAGGAAGTTCCAGGTGCGGGTGACATGCAGCACGTCGACCTCCTCGCTGGTCGCCGGCAGCGGCGGGTAGGGTTCGGCAAGGCGGGCGATCGACAGCGCGGCGTCGTCGAGCAGCGGGATCCCGCTGCTGCGGATGATGTCCGAACGCTCGACCGAGCCGTCGCGACGGATCGCCACGCTGATCACCAGCTCGCCGGCAAGCTGGCGGCGCCGGGCCTCGTCGGGATAGTTGAGGTTGCCGACGCGCTCCACCCGGTCGACCCACTGCCGCAGATACGCAGCGTAGACGTACTCCTGCGTGCTCGCCGATACGAACTTGCGCTTGGGCCTGCGCGCATAGCGCTCCGAACGCAGGTGGATCTCGGCCGCCAGCCGGGCCATCTCGAGATCGCGCTCGATCTTCTCCGGCCCGCGCGGCAGCGTCGAAGGATCGGCCTGCCGGGTCGGGTCCTCGGTCGGCAGGGCGGTGTCGCCGCGGGTGCTGGCAACCACCCGGTCGCGGGGCGGTGGCTGCGCGTCGGGCGATTGCGCGCGCATCTCCATCGGCGCGACGCCGGTGCTGTCCTGCGGCACCTGGCCGAGCTGGGCCTCGCGCGGGCGGTTGCTGCGTTCGTGCTCGCCGCCGCCCTGGTTGCTGGCCTGGGCGAGAAAATCGGCCTGGGCCTGGGTCAGCGGGCTGGTGGTCTCGGTGAGGATCACATCCAGCGTCGGCATCACCGGCGCGGCATCCTCGCTGGCGAAGCCGATGCCGAGCACCAGCAGGCCGTGCACCAGCAGCGACAGGACCAGCGTCGCACCCAGGCGCGCGCGGTCGTCGATCTGCGGCGGCGCAGCGGTAGACACGTCGCGAACGGCTGTCAGCGCGCGGACGATGCGACCGGGCCGCGCTCGATCGCATCGAACAGCAGGCCGGCGATATTGGTGCCGTAGGCGGCGTCGATCTCGCGGATGCAGGTGGGGCTGGTGACGTTGACCTCGGTCAGCCAGTCGCCGATCACGTCGAGACCGACGAAGCGCATGCCGCGCGCGGCCAGCGCCGGGCCGACCTGCGCCGCGATCCAGCGGTCGCGTTCGCTCAGCGGGCGCGCCTCGCCGCGGCCGCCGGCGGCCAGGTTGCCGCGGAACTCGTCGCCTTGCGGAATCCGCGCCAGGCAATAGTCGACCGGAACGCCGTCGATGAGCAGGATGCGCTTGTCGCCGTCGACGATCTCCGGCAGGTAGCGCTGCGCCATCGCCAGCCGGCGTCCGCCGTCGGTCAGCGTCTCGAGGATCACGTTGAGGTTCGCGTCGCCGGCGACGGCGCGGAAGATCGAGCGTCCGCCCATGCCGTCGAGCGGCTTGAGCACCGCGTCCCGGTGCTCGGCGACGAAGGCTTTGAGCGAGGCCGCGTCACGGCTGACCAGCGTCGGCGGGCAGCACTGCGGGAAGGCCAGCGCGCCGAGCTTCTCGTTCATGTCGCGCAGGCCCTGGGGGTCGTTGACGATCCAGGCCCCCTGGCGCTGCGCGACGCTCAGGATCTGGGTGTCGCCCACGAACTCGGGATCGACCGGTGGATCCTTGCGCATCAGCACCACGTCGCCCTCGCCGAAACGGCGCAGGCTCGACGCGCCGAGCGTGTACCAGTCGGTGGGATCCTCGCGCACGTCCAGTGGCGCCACGCGCGCCACCGCGTCGCCGCCGACCATGGCCAGGCCGCCGGGGATGACGTAATGCAGGCGATGGCCGCGCCGCCGGGCCTCGAGCAGCATTGCGAACGTGGAGTCCTTGGCGATCGTGATCGACGCGATCGGATCCATCACCACGACGACATCCAGGGGCATGCGCATGACCTGCGGCTTGGGAGGCGCACGATCTTATCAGGGGCGCACGCATGCGCTGCGGCGGCTATTTCGAGGCGATGTGCACAAACCGCATCGAAACCTTGACAGCTGCATGTCGAGCCGGGGTATAACTCCGTCCTGCTCTGGCGCGCGAAGACTCCGCGCCACGCATCAGGGGAGAACGCATGACCAGTGACGACAAGCCGTCCTCCGGCAGCCTCGACGGGCTCCGGGTGATGGTGATCGATGACTCGCGCACCATCCGCCGCACGGCCGAGACGCTGCTGCGCCGCGAGGGCGCCGAGGTGGTCACGGCTGTCGACGGGTTCGAGGCGCTGGCGAAGATCGCCGAGCACAAGCCGCAGATCATCTTCGTCGACATCATGATGCCGCGGCTGGACGGCTATCAGACCTGTGCGTTGATCAAGAACAACCAGGTGTTCCGCAATACGCCGGTGATCATGCTGTCGTCCAAGGACGGCCTGTTCGACAAGGCGCGCGGCCGCATCGTCGGCTCCGAGCAGTACGTCACCAAGCCGTTCACGCGCGAGGAACTCCTCGACGCGATCCGCACACACGTCACCGCCTGAGGGGGCAGGACATGGCTCGCATCCTGTTGATCGAGGATTCTCCGACCGACACCGCCGTGCTGACCCAGTGGCTCGAACGCCACGGGCACCAGGTCACGGCATTGGACAACGCCGAGGACGGCATCGCGAGCTGCAAGCGCGATCGCCCCGACCTCGTGCTGATGGACGTGGTGCTGCCGGGCATGAGCGGGTTCCATGCCACGCGTGCGCTGGCCAAGGATGCCGACACCGCCAGCATCCCGGTCATCATCATCAGCACCAAGGGCATGGAAACCGACCGCATGTGGGGCATGCGTCAGGGGGCCAAGGGTTACATCGTCAAGCCGCCGACCGAGGATGCGCTGATCGAGCAGGTCAACGCGGTTCTGGCCGGCTGATGTCGGCCTCGCCATCCGATGCCGCTGTGGCCGGCGTGTTCGCACTGCTGGCCGAGTACGAGCGTCGCAGCCTCGCCCACAGCGTCGGCCTGCCCGAGGAACTCGATGCGCCTGGCCTGTGGCGCGGCGTGGGCTATCGCGTCGGCCGCCGCATGCTCGCCTCCTCGTTCGACGAGGTCGTCGAGATCATGCCGATACCGCCGGTCACGCCGGTGCCCGGGGCACAGCCGTGGATGCTCGGCGTCGCCAACGTTCGCGGCAGCCTGCTGCCGATCGTCGACCTCAAGCAGTTCCTCGAAGGCGAACGCACGGTTCTGCACGAAAGCCAGCGCGTGCTGATCGTGCGCCAGCCCGGCGGCGACGTCGCGCTGACGATCGACGAGCTCTTCGGCCAGCGCAGCTTCCTCGAGGAAGACGAGGTCTCCGCCGACCGGGTCGCCGAGGGCCGCTACGGCCACTTCGTCGATCGCGCCTACGCGCACGCCAATGCGACCTGGGGGGTCTTCAGTCTCGACCGCCTCACTCGTACCCCCGAATTCAGACACGCCGCGGCCTGATGGCCGCGCTCGCACTCAAGATCAGGAACGGAACGCCAGCATGAGCACAGCCGCCGACACTCTCGTCGCACCGCGCCGCACCTTCGGCACGAATTTCTGGGTCGTGATGCTTGTTGTCGCCGGCACGATCCTGGTCCTCAATACCGGTTACAGCACCTGGAAGGCCTCACGGCTGGGCGGTGCCAGTACGGCGGCCTCCAACCTGCGCGTGGACAGCCAGCGGCTGGCCAACCAGGGCACCGAGGCGGTGCGCGGCAACGCCGCGGCGTTCGCCGCGTTCAACGAAACGCGCGCCCAGATCGATGGCGACATCCGCCAGCTCAACAACAGCTTCGGCAATACGACCGGCGTCGCCGGCCCCATCGCCACGGTGACCCGCACCTGGGAGCCACTTGGTGCAAGTGCCCAGCGGCTGGCCGACAGCGAGGAAGCGGTGACCGCGTTCGCCGGTCAGGCGGAGCGCTTCAGCCAGGGCGTACCGCAGCTGCAGGCGCTGCTCGACGAACTCGTGCGCGCGATGTCGAGCAGCGGCTCGCCGTCGTCGCAGGTCTACATGGCATTGCGCCAGGTGGTGATCGCCGGCGACATGGCCCGCCGCGTGACCGAGGTGCAGGCCGGCGGCCCCGGCGCCGCGATCGCAGGCCAGGGCCTGCGCCGCAACGCCGAGGATTTCCAGCAGGTCATGACCGGCCTGCGCGAAGGGGATCCGGCGCGCGAGTTGCAGGCGCTGACCAACGGCAATGCGCTTGCCGCACTGACCCGCGCCGACGAGACCTGGGCGCGGATGCGCGCCGAACTCGAGGCGATCCTCGGCAGCAGCGAGCAGCTGTTCCAGGCCCAGGCCGCTGCCGGTGCGCTGGTGGCCGGCTCCGACCAGCTGCTCAGCGACAGCGAGTCGCTGTTCAACGCGTTCACCGCATTCGGTTCGCTCACCGACCGCAGCCTGCTTGGCAACATCTGGATCAGCATCCTTGCCGGTCTGCTTGCCCTGGTCGCGATCGCCGGCCTGTTGATCTCGCTCAACCGCGCCCAGCGCGAGCGCTACGAAACCACGATGGAGCTCAATAACCGCAACCAGGAGGCGATCATGCGCCTGCTGGACGAAATGGGTTCGCTCGCCGAAGGCGACCTGACCGTCAAGGCGACGGTCACCGAGGACATGACCGGCGCGATCGCCGACTCGATCAACTTCGCCATCGAGCAGCTGCGCAGCCTCGTGCAGACGATCAACGACACCTCGGTTCAGGTGGCCTCCAGCGCCCAGGAAACCCAGGCCACCGCGATGCATCTGGCCGAAGCGGCCGAGCATCAGGAGCAGCAGATCAATTCCGCGTCCGACCGCATCAACGAGATCGCGGTCAGCATCGACCAGGTGTCGAAGAACTCGGCCGAATCGGCCGACGTGGCGCAGCGCTCGGTCCGCATCGCGACCAAGGGCGCAGGCGTGGTGCGCGAGACGATTGCCGGCATGGACTCGATCCGCGACCAGATCCAGGAAACCTCCAAGCGCATCAAGCGGCTGGGCGAAAGCTCGCAGGAGATCGGCTCGATCGTCGAACTGATCAACGACATCTCCGAGCAGACCAACATCCTCGCGCTCAACGCCGCGATCCAGGCGGCCTCGGCGGGTGAGGCGGGCCGTGGCTTCGCAGTAGTCGCCGACGAAGTGCAGCGCCTCGCGGAACGCGCGACCAATGCGACGCGCCGCATCGAAACGCTGGTCCAGACCATCCAGTCCGATACCAACGAGGCGGTGACTTCGATGGAACAGACGACGTCCGAAGTCGTTGCCGGTGCGCGCCTGGCCGAGGATGCCGGTACGGCGCTCGGCGAGATCGAGAGCGTGTCGACCAACCTCGCCGACCTCATCCAGGGCATCTCGTCGGCCGCGCAGCAGCAGTCCTCCGCTGCGACCAACATCACGACCACGATGCATACCATCCAGTCGATCACCAAGCAGACCTCGCAGGGCGCCAACCAGACCGCCGAGTCGATCGGCAACCTGGCTCAGCTCGCGGCCGACCTGCGGCGCTCGGTCGCCGACTTCAAGCTGCCGGCTTGAGCCACGGAAAGGACTCCATGATCGCCAGTCTTATTCGCGCACGCGCGCGTGGCCTCCGCCATGGAGTCGCCGCATGAGCGGCCTGCGCGATGCCATCGATCACACCATGCTCGGCTGGATCAAGCCGGAGCTGGACGAAGTGCTGCGTCAGGCGCGGGTCGAACTCGAGGCTTTCGCCGAGGATCCGGTCGACACCAGCCGCATGCGCCTGTGTGCCGGCTACCTGCAGCAGGCGCAGGGCACGCTGCACATGGTGGAGCTGTACGCGCCGGAGATGGTGGCCGAGGAGATGGGGCGCCTCGCCGGGGCCCTGCGCGACGGCCTGATCGCCGACCGCGACGCGGCCTGTGCGGCGTTGCTGCGCGGCATGCTGCTGCTGCCCGATTATCTGGAGCGTCTGCAGGGCGGTCACCGTGACATCCCGATCGTGCTGCTTCCGCTGCTCAACGAGCTGCGCGCAGCGCGCGGCGAGGGCGGGCTGAGCGAGAGCATCCTGTTCGCGCCGGATCTGGCGCGCGTGGTGCCCGACACCATGCCGGCCGCAGAAGTCTCCAGCGATCCCGAGGCCGCGCTGCGGCAGCTGCGGGTCGCGTTGCAGGCATGGCCCGAGACGGGCAGTCCGGGCGATACCGCCGCGCTGGTCGCCGGCCTGTCCGCGCTGGCCGCCCGTGCGGACACCGAATCACAGCGGCGCATGCTCTGGGTCGCGTCTCGCGTGGCCCAGGCGCTGGCGGACGGGGCGTTGCCGCCCGCAAGCCACGCGCCGCTGCGCCAGGTATTCGCGAGCGTGGAGCGTGAAATCCGCAACCACGCGCAGGCGCCACTCGACGCGCTGTTGTCGGACGCGGCGCAGGAGCCGACCCGGCAACTGCTGTATCACGTCGCCCACAGCGACGCCGCGCATCCGGCGCTCGACGCCTTGCGCGAGACATTCGACCTGCAGTCCCAGTTGCCCAGCGAAGCCGAGCTCGAACATGCGCGCGGCAGCCTCGGCGGCCGCAACCGCGCGCTGCTCGACACCGTATCCGCGGCTGTCAAGGAAGACCTCCTGAGGGTCAAGGATGCCCTGGACCTGCATCTGCGCATGGGCTCGCGCGATGCCGCCGGCCTGCAGCCGCAGGTCGAAGTGCTCACCGGCGTCGCCGACACGCTCGGCATGCTCGGCCTCGCTGCGGCGCGCAGCGTCGTCCAGCAGCAGCGCGACACCATGCGTGCCATCGTGGACGGGTCGGCGCCGGCGAGCGAGGACACCCTGCTCGATGTGGCCGGCGCGCTGCTGTATGTCGATGCGACGCTCGACGAGCAGGTCGCGCAGCTCGGTGGCGCTGGCCCCGAGACCTCCGACGACACCCTCGCGATGGAAGCGCAGCTGTCGATGGCGGTGCTGATGCGCGAGGCGATCGCCAACTTCTCAGACGCGCGCCAGGCGCTCGTTGCGTTTGTCGAGACCGGCTGGGACCACACCGAGCTGCAGGAAGTGCCGCGGCTGCTGGGAGAGGTCCGCGGGGCACTGACGATCCTGGAACTGCCCCAGGCCGCCAGCTATCTGGATGGCGTGCGGCTGTATGCCGAGCACGAGCTGATCGCGCGCCGGCGCGTGCCCAACGGTCGCCAGCTCGATACCTTCGCCGACGCACTGGCGAGCCTGGAGTACTACCTCGAGGCCCTGCGCGAACAGCGACCCAACCGCGCGGACATCCTCGACATCGCGCGCAGCAGCCTCGAAGCGCTGGGCTACTGGCCGCTGCCGACTTCGTTTGAAACGACCGGTGCCGCCGCAACGGATGCATCCGACGGCCGGGACGCCCCCGACGCCACGAGTGTCGATGTCGAACAGCTCGCGCGCGGCATCGAGGCGTGGACGCCGCCGGTCGATGCCATGACCGTGCCCGCATCGGTGCCGGCAACGGCACCGGCACCGGCAGCCGAGGCGGCGACAGATGTCGCTGCGTCAGTGCGTAGCGCCCCGACGCCGATGGGTGTTGGCGGCTTCGAGGAGGTCGGCGACGAGATCGATGACGAGATCCGCGAGGTCTTCCTCGAGGAGTTCGCGAGCGAGATCGAGAATCTCGACGCGTTGCTGCCGCGCTGGCGCGCGCAGCCCGACAATATCGAGCTCGTGCGTCCGATCCGGCGGGTCTTCCATACCCTCAAGGGCAGCGGCCGCCTGGTCGGCGCCAAGGCGCTGGGCGAGTTCAGCTGGTCGATCGAAAGCCTGCTCAATCGCGTGATCGAAGGGCGGCCGGCCACCCCGGCGGTGGTCGAGATGATCGATCAGGCCTTCTACACCCTGCCGGAGCTGCAGTCGGTGCTGCGCGGCGAGACCGTGCTGCGCGCCGATCTCGAGACGATGCAGGCCAATGCCGCGCGCATCGCCGCAGGTGACGATGCGATGCCGGCGCGCCCAGCGCCGTTGCAGATCGAAGCCACGCACGAGGCCGAATTGGCCGACGTCGACGCGGATAGCGTCGACGCACCTGCTTTGACCGCCGTGGACAGTGCAGCGGCTGACGCGGATGACAGTGGCACGGTCGAGACCGTGCCTGCCTCGGTCGATGCGTTGCTTCTGGAAATTCTCGACACTGAAGTTCAGGGTCATCTGCGGACGGTCGGCGACTGGCTCGCCGCCATCCGGACCGGTGAGGCTGCCGACGGCGAGCGCCTGCTGCGCGCGCTGCACACCATGCATGGCGCGTTCGCGATGGCCGAAGTGCCCGCGATCGGACTGCTGCTGGGCCCCGCGGAGGAGTACGCCCGCCGCCTGGTCGCGGCCGATGTCGCGCCGGACACGGACGTCGGCCCGGTGCTGGAAGCGGTCTGCAACGCTGCGCGCGACGCGCTGCAGCAGCTGCACCAGCCTGAGCCACGGATCGCCGTGCTGACCGCGCTCTCGGCGCAGGTCGGTGAACTGCGTGACCGACTGCCTGAGGCCCCTGTCGAGCGGTTCGCCTTCGACATGGGCGAGGACATCGACGCCATCGCCAGCAATGACGATGCCGGTGAAGGTGATCGCGAGCCGACGGACTCCGGCGTGGGTGCCGGTGACGACGCCGGCGCCTCGATCGAAGGCTGGGATGCGCGCGACTCGGGATTCGGGATCGGGCCGTCGCAGTGGGACGGCGGCGGACATCCGGTCGAGCACGAGCTGACTGGCCAGGAACCGGGCCTTCCCACGCAGGAAGACCCGGCTCGCGCCGAGCAGATGCGACTCGAAGCCGAACGCTTCGAAGCCGAACGCCTGGAACAGCAGCGCATCGAAGCCGAGCGGCTCGCCCGCGAAGACGCCGAGCGCGCCGAGCAGGCCCGTCTCGAAGCCGAACGCCTCGAGGCCGAGCGTCTGGACCTGGAGCGCCTCGAAGCCGAGCGCGTCGAGGCCGAGCGTCTGGAGCTGGAGCGCATCGAAGCCGAGCGTTTCGCCCGCGAAGACGCCGAGCGCGCCGAGCAGGCCCGTCTCGAAGCCGAGCGTCTCGAGGCCGAGCGTCTGGACCTGGAGCGTCTCGAAGCCGAACGCCTCGAAGCCGAGCGCGTCGAAGCCGAGCGCCTCGAAGCCGAGCGCGTCGAAGCCGAGCGCCTCGAAGCCGAGCGCCTCGAAGCCGAGCGCCTCGAAGCCGAGCGCCTCGAAGCCGAGCGACTTGCCCGCGAAGATGCCGAGCGTGCCGAGCAGGCCCGTCTCGAAGCCGAGCGCCTCGAGGCCGAACGTCTGGAACTGGAGCGTGCCGAGCAGGCCCGTCTCGAAGCCGAGCGTGTGGAACTGGAGCGCATCGAGGCCGAAGGTCTTGAAGCCGAACGTCTTGAGGCGGAGCGCCTGGAGCTGGAGCGCAACGAAGCCGAGCGCCTCGCGCAGGAACAGGCCGCGCGCGAGGAGTCGGAGCGTGTTGCCGAATCCGAGTTTGGACATGAGCAGCCGGAATATCCGGAGGCGTCCGCCGTTGCGGCGGTCGGGCTCGAGCATCTCGACCTGCAGTCGCAGATCGATGCGGCTGTGCTGGCATCGGAACGCCTGCGCTTCGAGCAGGACGAGACCGAGCGCTCCGCGACAGCGACGGCGCAGAGCGAAGCTGAAGCGATCGACGGGGGGATGCCGGTTGCCTTCGCATCGACGGGTTCGGATGCCGACGAGGCGATCGTGAACGCCGTCAATTCGCCAGCGCCGGCGGATGAGCCGTCCGTGGCCGTCACGCCCGAAGCCGCTCAGCCCGCCGACAGCAGCGATATCGACGACGCGCCTGATCTGCCGGCCCATGAAGAGGACCCGGATGCGCCGCTGGCGCTCGACGGCCTCGATCCGGAACTGGTCGACATCTTCGTCGAGGAAGGCATCGACCTGCTCGACCATTCCGACGCGTTGCTGGCGCAGCTGCGCGAGACACCCGACAACCGTGACGCGGTGGCCGGCCTGCAGCGCGATCTGCACACGCTCAAGGGCGGTGCGCGGATGGCCGGGCTGATGGAGATCGGCGAGCTCGGGCACGCGATGGAGACCCTGCTCGAAGCGGTCGCCGAACGCCATCGCACCCTGAAGCGTGGTGATGTGTCGCTGCTCGAACGCGGCTTCGATCGTCTGCACACGATGGTCACCCGTGCCGGCGAACGCCGCGCGATCGGACCCTCGCAGGCCCTGGTCGAGGCGTTCAACGGCACCGCCACGGGCGATGCGCCGGCCGCCTCTCCGGCGCCCGCCCCGGCGTCTGCGAAGGCCGAACTGGCACCGCTGTCGGCACCGCTGCCGCTCGATGCCGGCATTGAGGACGAGGAGACCGCGCTGCGTGGCTCGCAGGAACAGGTCCGCATCCGCGCCGATCTGCTCGACAGGCTGGTTACCTACGCAGGCGAGGTCGCGATCTATCGCGCGCGCCTGGAACAGCAGCTGGGCGGCTTCCGCGCGGCGATGAACGAACTGGCGCAGACCAATACGCGTCTTCGCGACCAGTTGCGCCGGCTCGACATCGAGACCGAAGCGCAGATCGTCGCGCGTTACCAGCGAGAAGGCGACACCTCCGACACGACGTTCGATCCGCTGGAACTCGACCGGTTCTCGACCCTGCAGCAGCTCTCGCGCGCGCTTGGCGAGACTGCATCCGACTTCGGCAGCCTGCAGCAGACGCTCGACGACCAGACCAGTCAGTACGAGACCCTGCTGACGCAGCAGTCGCGGGTCAGCTCGGACCTGCAGGAAGGCCTGATGCGAACGCGCATGGTGCCGTTCGACGGGCTCGTGCCGCGTCTGCGCCGGGTCATGCGTCAGGCCGCGCAGGACACCGGCAAGCCGGTGCAGCTGCAGCTCGAAGGCACCCAGGGCGAGCTCGATCGCAACGTGCTCGAACGCATGGTCTCGCCGCTGGAACACATGCTGCGCAATGCGGTCGCGCATGGTCTCGAGTCGCCGGAAGCACGTCGCAAGGCCGGCAAGCCGGCGGAAGGCCAGGTGCGCATCGCGGTGCGTCGCGAGGGCTCGGAAGTCGTGCTCGAGGTCGGTGATGACGGCGCGGGCCTGGACCGTGCCGCGATCCGCCGTCGCGCCGAGGAACGCGGCCTGCTGCAGGCCGGGGCCGAGGTGGCCGATCCCGATCTGGACGCGCTGATCCTGCAGCCGGGCTTCTCGACCGCGACCGAGGTCAGCCGCCTTGCCGGACGTGGCGTCGGCATGGACGTGGTGGCGAGCGAAGTCCGCCAGCTCGGCGGCACCTTCGACATCCACTCGCGCGCCGGTGCCGGCACCACCTTCACCCTGCGCCTGCCGCAGACGCTCGCCGTCACCCAGGCCGCGTTCGTGCGTATCGGCGAGACCAGCTTCGCGGTGCCGATCGCTTCGGTGCGCGGCGTCGGTCGCATCAGTCGCGCCGAAGCAACGCCCGGCGCGATCTACCGCTACGGCGGCGAGGACTATCTGCTCCACGACCTCGGTCGCCTCGTCGGCCAGCCGCCGGCGCGCGCGGAAGGCCAGCTGCAGATGCCGCTGCTGCTGATCCGTGCGGGTGAGCTGCGCGCAGCCGTCGCGGTGGACGAAATCATCGGCAACCGCGAGATCGTGGTGAAGCCGGTCGGTCCGCAGGTCACATCGATCCCGGGCATCTTCGGCGCCACGATCATGGGCGACGGTCGCGTGGTCGTGATCCTCGACGTCGCACCGCTGGTGCGCCGCTATGGCGCGCACCTCGCTGCCAATCCCGACGCTGCGCTGCACGTGCCCGAACCGGCGCCGGCGGCTCGCGCAGTGCCGCTGGTGATGGTGGTCGACGACTCGGTGACGATGCGCAAGGTCACCGGCCGCGTGCTCGAGCGACACAACTTCGAGGTCATCACAGCGAAGGACGGCATCGACGCGATCGAGCGCATGGACGAACGCGTGCCCGACCTGATGCTGCTCGATATCGAGATGCCGCGCATGGACGGTTACGAGCTCGCGACCCACATGAAGGCCGACGCTCGCCTGCGCGATGTCAGCATCATGATGATCACGTCGCGCACGGGCGAGAAACACCGCCAGCGTGCGTTCGAGATCGGTGTCGACCGCTATCTCGGCAAGCCCTACCAGGAGCCGGAACTGCTGCGCCACGTCTACGAGCTGTTGAACCTGGAGCGCGACGATGCGTGACGCGATCCGGACGGTCGTGCTGGCGCGCGAAGGCGCCGCGCGCGATCGCGTGGTCGAAGCCCTGGTCGAGGCCGGAGCCGATCCGATCACATCGCTCGATCCCGCGCAGCATGCGCCCGATGCCCTCGATGCCCTGGCGCCATCGGTGCTGGTCGTGGTGCTCGATCCCGTCGACGAAGCCGCGCTCGAGCCCTTCGAGCCGCGCTTCGCCGCGCCGGGGATGACGGTGATCTTCGAAGAGGCCGCGCTGGTGCTCGAGCGCAGCGGCTGGGACGCTGCGCGCTGGGTGCGGCATCTCGCGGCGAAACTCCATGGCTTCGGCGACGTGCTGCCTCCATCCAGTGCGAACGAGGCGTCCGTGCCGGAGCCGCTGTCGCTGGAGCTGGACGCGCATACCGACACAGGCGCGCTCGCGCTCGCGGCGTCGGCCGCGCCTGTGGATGTCGAGACCACGCACGAGCCCGGGCCGGCGCTCGACGATTCGACCCATCTCGTCTTCGATCCGGTCGCGGCCGAGTTCGATGCGCCGCTCACGCAGGCCCCTGCTGTGGAATTCAGCTTCGACTTCCAGCTGGCCGACTACGACGAGGCCAGCTACACGCCACCGGCCGCGCCACCGGGCGAAGTCCGTGACCTGGACGAGAATCTGGCCAGCTGGTCCGAGGCGTCGACGCCGGAGTCGGGGTCGTCGATCGAAACGACGCCTGACGGCATTGCGGACATCGAGGATGCCGGTGATACGCCCGTCGCCAGCCCGGCGGCGGCTGGGGAGGCCAGCACGTCCCCGCTGACACTGCTCGATGGCGATGCACTGCCCGCGCAGGCCCCCGGGCTCGGGGCGGACGCGGCCGCGCCTGCGACCATGCTCCAGCGCGACATCTCCGATCTCGAGTCCCGCATCGCCGGGCTGAGCCTGGCCGATGCCGACAGCTACGGCCACGGCCCGCGCAAGGGCGTGGTACTCATCGCCGGCGGTCTGGGTGGGCCCGACGCGGTCCGGCAACTGCTCGCTGCATTGCCCGAAGGCTTCCCGCGTCCGGTACTGGTGCGCCTGCAACTCGATGGTGGTCGCTATGACCGCCTGGTCCGGCAGATGGAGCGGGTGACCCCGATGCCGGTGCAACTGGCCGAGGCGGGAATGACGGTCGCCCCGGGCGAGGTCTATTTCCTGCCGCCCGGCGTGCTGCCGGTCATGACTGCGGGCGAGCTGCGGTTCGCCGAAGGCGACGATGTTGGCGGTCTTGCCGACGCGGTACCGGCCGACGACAGCGCCGTACTGTTCCTCAGCGGCGCTGATCCGGCGCTGGTCGACGTGGTGATGGGCCCGGCATGGCAGGGCGCACTGGTGGGCGGGCAGGCGGAGGATGGCTGTTATGACCCGGCCGCCGCGATGGCGGTTGCCGAGCGTGGCGGCCCGTCCGGGAGTCCCGGTGATATCGCCGACTGGCTGATCGCGCGCTGGATGCCCGGCGCGGGGCGTTTCGATTCCGGAGAACTGTCGCTGTGAGCACCCATGACGAAATCCGCGGCGTGCTGATCCGCGCCGGCACCACCCAGCTGCTGCTGCCCAATGCCTCGATCTCCGAGGTGCTGTCCTACTCGCCGCCCGAAGCGGTGGCCGATGCGCCGGACTGGCTGCTCGGTCGTCTGCGCTGGCGCGGGTGGCGCCTGCCGCTGGTCGCGTTCCCGGTGCTCGCCGGGCAGGGCGACGAACGCGCGGACCTGTCGAGCAAGGTCGTGGTGCTCAAGGCGCTCGGCGGCGATGCGCGTCTGCCGTTCTTCGCGCTGCTGACCGAGGGCTTTCCGCGCCTGGTGACGATCGCGGCCGACAAGCTGCTCGATGAATCCCAGGGCGATGACAAGGATGCCCTGCCGTTCGCGGTTCGCGCGCGGGTGCGGCTCAACGACGACGTCGCCCTGATTCCCGACATCGACCGGATCGAACTCTCGGTTCGCGAGGCGCTCGCCGCCTGAGTGCGTGCGCCGGCGCTCAGCCGGCGAGGTCGCCGAAGCGCGCCTGGAGCGCGGCGATCGCGGCCATGCCCGCGGTTTCGGTCCGCAGGATCCGCGGTCCGAGGCGCAGGCCGCCGAACCCCGCAGCAACCAGAGCGGCGCGGTCGTTGGCCGACCAGCCGCCCTCTGGACCGATCGCGAGTACGACGTCACCCGATGGCGCCGGCAGGGCCGCAATACCGGTCTCCGCTTCGGGGTCGAGCAGCCAGCGCGCGCTGCTGCCCGCCAACCCGGCGAGCGCAGCGGCCAGCGGCTGCGGCGCCGAGACCTCGGGCACGCGCGCGCGCCAGCTCTGCTCGCAGGCCGAGGTCACCACGCTGCGCCAGTGCGCATGGCGCTTGGCCGCTCGCTCGGCGTCGAGCCTGACCTCGCTGCGATCGCTCGACACCGGCAGGAAGGCTGCGACGCCCAGTTCGGTGGCCTTCTGCAGGATCCAGTCCATCTTCTCGCCGCGCGCGATGCCCTGGACCAGGGTGATCCGCAGCGGCGATTCGACATCCACCGCGCGCGTACCGACGATCTCGGCGCTCGCACCGCGCTTGCCCACCTTGACCAGGCGCGCGTCGTGATCGAAACCGTCGCCGTTGAACAACACGCAGGCGTCGCCCTCGCGCAGGCGCAGCACGCGTACCAGATGCGCGGCGGCATCGTCCGGCAGCTCGATGGACGCACCGGGGCCGAGCGGACGGTCGACGAATGCCCGGATCACGCGCATGCGGTCGCCTCCTCGATCGCCTCGGCCGTGACCGCGGTCAGTAGCTGCAGCTGGGCATCGTCGATGCAATAGGGCGGCATCCAGTAGAGGATGTCGCCGAGCGGACGCAGCAGCACCCCGCGCTCGACCGCATGACGGTAGGCGCGCAGGCCCACGCGCAGCGCAGGGTCGAAGGGCGTGCGCCGGTCGCCATCGCGGGTCAGTTCGAAGGCCACGACCATGCCGGTCCGGCGGGTGTCGGCCACGTGCCGGTGCATGCCGACCTCGGCCGCCAGTGTCGCCATTTTCGCCGCAGTGCCGCGGTTGCGCGCGAGCACGTCGTCGCTCTCGAAGATGTCGAGCGAGGCCAGCGCAGCGGCGCAGGCCAGCGGGTTGCCGGTGTAGCTGTGCGAATGCAGGAAGGCACGTTCGCGCGAGGCATCGAGGAAGCCATCGTAGAGCGCCTGGGTCGCGAGCACCGTCGACAGTGGCAGGAAGCCGCCGGTCAGGCCCTTCGACAGGCACAGCAGGTCGGGCTGGATGCCCGCCTGCTCGCACGCGAACAAAGTGCCCGTGCGACCGAAACCGACGGCGATCTCATCGGCGATCAGGAAGATGCCGTGCGCGTCGCACAGCTCGCGCACGCGCTTGAGATAGACCGGATCGTGCATGCGCATGCCGCCGGCGCACTGGATCAACGGCTCGAGGATCAGCGCGCAGATCTCGCCCGCGTGCTCGTCGAGCAGCTGCGCCAGCGCATCGGCGGCCTCCTCGGCCTGGCCTGCGGCGCTCAGGCCGTCGCGGGCCAGGTAGGCATCGGGCGAGGGCGCGAACACCGACTCGCACAGCAGCGGTGCATAGACCCGTCGATACAGCGGGATGTCGCCCACCGCGAGCGCGCCCAGGGTTTCGCCGTGATAGCCGTTCTGCAGGGCGACGAACTTGGTCCGCTGCGGCGCGTCGCCGCGGTTCTGGAACCACTGGAACGCCATCTTCAGCGCGACCTCGACACCCGCCGAGCCGTTGTCGGCATAGAACACCTTCGTCAGTGGCGCGCGCCCCGGCTCACGGGGTGCGAGCCTGAGCAGGCGTTCGGCCAACTCGACCGCGCGCGGGTGCGTGCAGCCGGCCAGGATCACCTGTTCGAGCGTGCGCGCCTGCGTGGCGATGGCCTCGGCGATGCGGGGTTCGGCGTGCCCATGGAGGTTGGTCCACCAGCTGCTGCCCGAATCGAGGATGCGGCGGCCACCGCTTTCGATCAGCCACGCGCCTTCGCCGCGCTCGATCGGCAGCAGCGGCTGCACGTCGGGGTGTTCGCGCATCTGCGTGCATGGATGCCAGACCGCGGCGAGGTCGCGGGTCCGCCAGTCATTGCCGTCGGCTAGAATGGCCGGATCGTGAATCTGTCCTGTCATCCGCGCATTATCGCCCCGCATCGCCGCGCCCGTGCAGGCGGGAGCGTGCCGGCGTGAGCAAGACACTGCCGACCATCCATGAGGTCACCGAACACGATGCCGCGCTCTATCGCACGGAGCGGCTCGATCTCGAGTTCTCCAATGGCGAGCGCCGGCTCTACGAACGGCTGCACGGGCGTGGCCACGGCGCGGTGATCGTGGTGCCGATGGCCGACGCCGATACCGTACTGCTGGTACGCGAGTACGCCGCGGGCTTTCACCGCTACGAGCTGGGCCTGGTCAAGGGCCGCATCGATGCCGGCGAAACCGCGCTCGAGGCGGCCGACCGAGAGCTCAAGGAAGAGATCGGATTCGGCGCCCGGCGCCTGGAGGCGCTGCGATCGATCTCGCTGGCGCCGCAGTACATGAGCCACCAGGCTACGCTGGTCCTCGCGCGCGATCTCTATCCCGAGCGGCTGGCCGGCGACGAGCCCGAGGAGCTTGAAGTGGTGCCGTGGAAGCTCGATGCCTTGCACGAGCTGATCCTGCGCGAGGACTTTTCCGAGGGCCGCTCGATCGCTGCCCTGTTCATCGTCCGCGACTGGCTGCGCCACCACGGTGGCTGAGGCCGCGGACCCCGTTTCCGGGCATGTGCGCGAGGGCGTCATAGCGATCGCCCGCGCCGCAGCTGAGGCCATCTTGCGGATCTACGCCGACGAGTTCGACGTCGTCCGCAAGGCCGATGCCAGCCCGGTCACCGCCGCCGATCTGGCTGCGCACCACGTCATCGTCGATGGCCTGAAGGCGCTCACCCCGGGGATCCCGGTGCTGTCGGAGGAATCGGCCGAAACCGTGCCGACCGCGACGCGCCGCAGCTGGACGCGGATGTGGCTGGTCGATCCGCTCGACGGCACGCGCGAGTTCGTCAAGCGCAACGGCGAATTCACGGTCAACATCGCGCTGATCGAAGCGGGGCTCGCGACCTTCGGCGTGATCCAGGCACCGGTGACCGGCGAGCTGTGGCATGGCGCGCCCGGGCTCGGCACCTTCAAGCGCGAAGGTGCGCGCGACATCGCACTTCACGCGCCGCGGCGCCATGGCGATTGCGGGCTGCGTGTCGCC
Organism: Luteimonas chenhongjianii; assembly: GCF_002327105.1. Taxonomy (GTDB): domain Bacteria; phylum Pseudomonadota; class Gammaproteobacteria; order Xanthomonadales; family Xanthomonadaceae; genus Luteimonas; species Luteimonas chenhongjianii. The sequence continues at coordinate 1,262,450 of NZ_CP023406.1, forward strand.
GCGAGCCGGTCACATCGCGATCCACGGACGACCGCGCTGCTCGCCCGTATCGGCGATGCAATGCCGGTGGCGCTGGGATCTTCATTGAAATTCTGTCGCCTCGCCGAAGGCGGCATGGACGTCTATCCCCGCTTCGGTCCGACCAGTGAATGGGATACGGCGGCCGGCCAGGCGATCCTCGAGGGCGCCGGCGGCGTCGTGCTCGACCCGCACGGCCGACCGTTCCGCTACAACCAGCGCGACACGATCCTCAATGGCGACTTCATCGCGCTGGGCGATCCGGGCCTGCCATGGCGCGACTGGGTCGGGTCCCGCGGCTGAGCGCCATCCCACGCAGCGGACGCGCGCTGCCACGCGCTGCACCGCTCGCTAGACTCGGCGCCACCTCCCGTCTCGCCACAGGAATTCCCATGCCGCATGCCCCGGGCGACATCCGCCGCATTCTCGAGATCATGGCGCGTCTGCGCGATCGGCAGTCCGGCTGCCCCTGGGATCTGGAGCAGGATTTCGCATCGATCGCCGCCTACACCATCGAGGAAGCCTACGAGGTCGCCGACGCGATCGATCGCAAGGATCTTCCCGGCCTGTGCGACGAACTGGGCGACCTGCTGTTCCAGGTCGTGTTCCATGCGCGGATGGCCGAGGAGCAGGGCGCCTTCGCATTCGGCGACGTCGTCGACGCGATCAGCGACAAGATGATCCGCCGTCATCCGCACATCTTCGGCGACGCCTGTGCCGGTGACGCGCAGACGGTGCTACGCAACTGGGAGGCGATCAAGCGTGCCGAACGCGCGGCGGCGGGCGAGACCGATGTCTCGGCGCTGGCCGGCATCGCCCGTGGACTGCCCGAGTGGCAGCGCGCGGTGAAGTTGCAGCAGCGCGCCGCGCGGGTCGGTTTCGACTGGCCGGGGCCGGCGCCGGTGATCGACAAGCTGCACGAGGAGATCGACGAAGTCCGCGCGGAGTTCGCTGCGATCGCCGCCGACCCCGGCGACAGCGGGGCGCAGGCGCGGCTGGAAGAGGAGATCGGCGACCTGCTGTTCGTCGCGGCAAACCTGGCGCGGCACGCGAAGGTCGATGTCGGCAGCGCGCTGCGCCGCGCGAACCACAAGTTCGAGCGCAGGTTCCGCGCGATGGAAGCGATGGCGGAAGCCGATGGCACGCCGCTGGCGGGGCAGGGGCTCGACGCCCAGGACGGCTACTGGCTGCGCGCCAAGCAGGCTGAACGCGATCCATGAAGGTCCTGCTGCTGTTCGTTGCGACGGCGCTGGCCGAGATCGTCGGTTGTTATCTGCCGTGGCTGTGGCTGCGCCAGAACGGCAGCCCTTGGCTGTTGGTGCCGGCAGCGTTCGCGCTCGCGGCCTTCGTCTGGCTGCTGAGCCTGCATCCCACTGCAACGGGCCGCGTATACGCGGCTTACGGCGGGGTCTATGTCGCGGTCGCGTTGTTGTGGCTGTGGCGCGTGGATGGCGTCGCGCCGAGCCGCTGGGATCTGCTCGGCGCCGGGCTGTGCCTGGCGGGCATGGCGATCATCATGCTGGCGCCGCGCAGCAGCTGAGCCGGTTGACGCGCGCCGGGCCCGGTGCGATCAATGGTGCAACGACTCTCCGGGCAGACCGATGCAGCGATTCGCCAGCTTTCGCGAGTTCTATCCGTTCTATCTCGGCGAACATGCGCACGCGGTGTCGCGGCGCCTGCATTTCATCGGCAGCTGCGGTGTGCTGGTCCTGCTCGGCGTCGCGCTGTGGCATCGCAACGCCTGGTGGCTGCTCGCGGCGCTGGTCTGCGGCTATGGCTTCGCCTGGGTGGGGCATTTCTTCTTCGAGAAGAACCGGCCCGCCACGTTCCGGCACCCGCTGTATTCCTTCATGGGCGACTGGGTGATGTTCAAGGACATCCTGACCGGACGCATCCGCTTCTGAGGCCGTCGGCTCCCCGCGCGGCAGGGCGACGCGCCCGTCTTCGTTCGACCGTCCACGCGAACGGTCATTCCAGAAAGATCAGCCAGGCCGCCACGATGATGAGGGCGAAGCCGGCCCAGTGGTTCCACTTCAGCGGCTGGTCGAGGTACCACGTGGAGAAACCGGCAAAGACCAGCAGGGTGATCACCTCCTGCATGCCCTTGAGCTGCGGCGCGGAGTAGACCGTTGCGCCGATGCGGTTGGCCGGCACCATCAGGATGTACTCGAAGAACGCGATGCCCCAACTGACGACGATGACGGTCAGAATCGGCGCGCTCCGGTATTTGAGGTGCCCGTACCAGGCGAACGTCATGAAGATGTTCGAGCCCACCAGCAACAGGATCGGGAGATAACGTTCGTAGCCGGTCATGGCGCAGGGTCAGGGACGGGGGAGCGCCGATCGTAGCGCCGGAGGCCCCAGCCATGGCGACATACGGAATCTTCACAACTCGTGCACTTCAAAAATGAGAGTTTCACAAACCTTAATCCATTGCACCAGGTCTGGAGTTTGTTCATGCGCGCAGGTCAGGAACCCGGGGGTCTCGTCCTCATCGTCGAGGACAATCGCAACATCTCCGAGATGGTCGGCGAATATCTGGAAGGTCGGGGCTTCGAGGTGGACTATGCCGCCGACGGCCTCGACGGCTACCGCCTGGCGACCGAGAACAACTACGACGTCATCGTCCTCGACCTGATGCTGCCGCGCCTGGACGGCATCGAAGTCTGCAAGCGGCTGCGCGAGGACGCGCGCAAGTCGACGCCCGTGCTGATGCTGACCGCGCGCGACACCCTGGACGAGAAGCTCACCGGGCTGAGTTCGGGGGCAGACGACTACCTGACCAAGCCGTTCGCGATCCAGGAGCTTGAGGCGCGCCTGCGGGCGCTGATCCGCCGCGAACGCCGCCAGGTCGGCTCGGAAGTGCTCAAGGTCGCCGATCTGGTGCTCGATCCGGCCAGCATGCGCGCCACGCGCGGAGGTACCGAGCTGCAGCTCTCGCCGATCGGCATGAAACTGCTGACGATCCTGATGCGCGAATCGCCGCGTGTGGTCAACCGCCAGGAGATCGAGCGCGAGATCTGGGGCAACAGCCTACCCGACTCCGACACCCTGCGCAGTCACCTGTACAACCTGCGCAAGATCATCGACAAGCCCTATGAGAAGCAGTTGCTGCACACCGTGCAGAGCGCCGGCTACCGGATCGCCGACATTGAACAGTCGCCGGCCTGAGCCGATCTAGCGCTCCACGATGCCCCAAGGTCTTCCCAACCGCATCCGCGATGCGTTCACGTTCCAGGCGGTCATTGCCGGTCTGACGCTGATCGTCTGCGTCATGACCGCGGCCTTCATCGGCCGCGAGGTCGTCGCGCGGCAATGGCTCCGCGCGGAGGCCGATGTCTGGTGGCAGGCGCGCGGTACCGACGTGGCGTATCCGCCGCCCTTCGGCGTCAACCTGCAGGGATATTTCGTGCCCGACGACGGCAGCGCGCTGCAGTCGATCGTCGGCGCGGAGCGGGCGATGGGTAGCGTCGTGCGCTTCAAGGATGCCCCCGAGGGCTTTTCGCCGCGTAGCGACACCGAAGGCGTGCTGCTCGTCGACCGTCGGCCGGGCGGCACCCTCTACCTCGCCGCTTCGCTGTCGTTGTTCGATCGTATCCTCGCGCTCGCGGCCGGAGCGCTGGCGCTGCTGATGATGGCGACCATGTTCGTCGTCTCCTGGATGACCTATCGCACTTCCAGGCGGATCGTGTTGCCGATCCATCGGCTGGCCGACGAGGTTGCACGCTGGAACCCGTCCGACGATGGCGACGGCGTGCCGCCGCCGCTGTCGACCCGCGAGGACACCGGCCGCGAGGCGCGCGCGCTCACCAGTGCGCTGCTCGGGCTGGGCGAGCGCATCAGCGCCTTCGTGCGGCGTGAGCGCGAGTTCACCCGCGATGCCAGCCATGAGCTGCGTACCCCGCTGACGGTGATCCGGGTGGCCAGCGACATGATCGCGTCCGACCCGGCCACGCCACCGCACCAGCAACGGCCGCTGCTGCGGATCCGGCGCGCCACTCAGGACATGGAAGCGGTCATCGATGCGCTGCTGGTGCTTGCTCGCGAGCGCGGCGTGATGCCACAGAGCGAGATCTTCGGTGTGGTCGAGGTGGTCGAGGAAGAACTCGACAAGGTCCGGCCGCTGTTCGAGGGCAAGCACCTCACGCTCGAACTCGACGTCCAGGCCCGCCCGCGGCTCGACGCCCCGCCGCGCGTGCTCGGCGTGATGCTGGGTCACCTGCTGCGCAACGCCTGGGCATTCACCGAGACCGGTGGCGTGGCAGTGATCGTCATGAACGACCGGATCATCGTGCGCGACAGCGGCATCGGCATGACCGCCGACGTGCTCAAGCGCGTCTACGACCCGTTCTATCGCGCAGACCCGTTTTCACAGTCGGGCAAGGGGATCGGCCTGTCCATCGTGCGCCGTCTGGGCACGCGCTTCGGCTGGCCGGTCGCACTGGAAAGTGCCGCCGGCGAGGGCACCACGGTCACCGTCGTGTTCCGGGACCGCCTGGTCTGAACCGCTTGAGCCGCGGCTGAGCGCCCGATCAGGGAAACTGCGACGCGCAGTCAACTGTTTCGTGCCTGGTGCGTTAGCGTGTGCAGTCGTCACTCCAGACCTGACCCATGTCGAAGAGCACCAAGCCCCGCCGTCGCGCCGTGCCGCGATTCGTTCCCGTCCTCCTGATCGCCGCGGTCGCTGCCGGCGGCATGTGGTGGTGGTCGCAGCGCACGGCCGCAGGCGGTGAGGACGCCTGGCGCACGACGCCGGTCGAGCGCGGCGACATCCGCGTGGTGATCTCGGCCACGGGCACGCTCAGTGCGACTTCGACGGTGACCGTGGGCAGCCAGGTCTCCGGCCAGATCACCGAGGTGCTGGTGGACTTCAACGACACCGTCGAGCAGGGCCAGGTGCTGGCCCGCATCGATCCGGCGACCTACCAGGCGCAGATCGAGCAGGGCTCGGCCCAGATCAACAGCGCCCGCGCCGCATTGGCGCAGGCCCAGGCGGCATTGCGCAATGCGGAGCTGGATTACGAGCGCAAAACCGCGCTGGCCGGGCAGCAGCTGGTCGCGCGAAGTGATGTCGACCTCGCGCGCACCGCGCTCGAGCAGGCCCGCGCGCAGGTACGTTCGGCGCAGGCGCAGATCGTGCAGCAGACCGCCTCCACCCAGACCTCGCGCATCAACATGGAGCGTACGGTGATCCGCTCGCCGGTGGACGGCACCATCCTCACCCGCTCGATCGAGCCCGGGCAGACGGTCGCGGCGAGCCTGCAGGCGCCCGAGCTGTTCACGATCGCCGAGGACCTGCGCAAGATGCGGATCGAACTGGCGGTCGACGAGGCCGACATCGGCCAGGTGCAGGTGGGCCAGGCCGTGACGTTCACCTCTGACGCGTTCAACGACCGGCGTTTCAGCGGCACCGTGGAGCAGGTCCGGCTGGCGGCGACGACGACCAACAACGTGGTGACCTATCCGGTGGTCGTGGCCGTCGACAACGCCGACGGCACCCTGCTGCCCGGGCTGACGGTCAATGCCGAGATCGAAGTCAGCAATCGCGAGAATGTGCTGAAGGTCGCCAATGCCGCGCTGCGTTATCGGCCGGCCGATGCCGCCGACATCCCGGCTGCGCAGCCTGGCGGCGGTTCGGCGCCGCGCGGCGGCGGCCTTGCCGACGACCTGGCTGCCGCTGCCGCCGCCATGCAGCTCGATGCACGCCAGCAGGCGGCGTTCGACAGCGCTTTGGCGACGATGCGCGAAAGCCAGCAGGCGGCGCGCCCGAGCGGGCAGGGCGGCCAGGGGGGTGGCGGGCGTTCCGGCGGTATGCCGGCCGGTGGTCCACCGCCCGGCATGCCACCGGGCGGCAGCGCCCGCAGCGATCCCGGCGTCCAGGCGCAGATCCGCCAGCGGATGATGGATCGCTTCCAGCAGACGTTCGCCGAGTTCACCGCAACGCTCGATGCGACGCAGCGCGCGCAGTGGAACCGGACGCTGGCGGCCACCGTCGGCGCGACCCGCGTGACCATCTACCGCCTCGTCGGAGGTCGCCGCGAAGCTGTACCGGTGCGACTGGGTGCCAGCGACGGCAGCGCGACCGAAATCGCGGGCGCGGTGGCCGAGGGCGACCTGATCGTCACCGGCGAGCGCGCGGCCGCCCGATGAGTGCGTCCACGCCGCCGCCCGTGGTCCGGCCGCCGGTCATCGAGACCCGCGCGCTGGAGAAGGTCTATTCGGCCGGGACCGAGGCCGAGGTCGTCGCGCTCAAGGGCGTGGACCTGACGATCGCGCACGGTGAGTTCGTCGCGATCATGGGCCCGTCGGGTTCGGGCAAATCGACGCTGATGAACCTGATCGGTTGTCTCGATACGCCGACCGGCGGCCAGTATCTGTGCGATGGCATCGACGTCGCCACGCTCGACCGGGAGCAACTGGCCGAGCTGCGGCGGGACAAGATCGGCTTCGTCTTCCAGGGCTTCAACCTGTTGCCGCGTATGAGTGCGCTGGAGAATGTGGCGATGCCACTGGGCTATGCACGCGTGCCCCACGACGAACGCGCCGGCCGGGCGCGCGACGCGCTGGCAGCCGTAGGCCTGGCGAACCGCGGTGGCCATCGGCCGAGCGAGCTGTCCGGTGGGCAGCAGCAGCGCGTGGCGATCGCGCGCGCGCTGATCAACCGTCCGCCGGTCCTGCTGGCCGACGAGCCGACCGGCGCGCTCGACACGAAGACCGGCGAGGAGATCCTCGCCCTGTTCAAACGCCTGTGCGTCGAGGGACATACGGTGGTGCTGATCACCCACGATCCCGACATCGCCGCGCATGCCGATCGCACGATGGTGATGCGTGACGGCGAGCTGCACGAGGAAGGCCCCTTCGATACCCGCATCGCGCAGGCGTCCGCCGGAGTCACGCCATGACCTATCTCGACGTACTGCGCACGGCGATCTTTGCACTGCGCGGCAACTGGATGCGCAGCGCCCTGACGTCGCTGGGCGTGATCATCGGCATCGCTGCGGTGATCGTCATGGTGTCGGTGGGCCAGGGCACGCAGGCCGAGATCGATCGCATGGTGTCGGGGCTGGGTTCGCAGCGGCTCGACATCTCGCCCGGTTCGCGGCGTACCACGGGGGGCGCGCGCCAGGCCAGCAGCAGCTTCTTCACCCTGAGCGAGGGCGACGCCGAGGCGATCCGCGAAGAGATTCCGGAAGTGCAGCTGGTGTCGGGCTCGCTGCGTGGCAACAGCCAGATCGTATTCGGGGAGAAAAACTGGGCGAGCACCTGGCAGGGCGTACAGCCCGACTTCTTCGAGATCAACGGCTGGACGATCGTCGAAGGATCGGGGTTCGAGCCCCACGACTACAGCGGCGCCGGCAAGAGCGTGATCATCGGCGAGACCGTGCGCCGCGAATTGTTCGGCGAAGACAGCGGCGTCGGGCAGACGGTGCGGATCGGGCGCACGCCATTCACCGTGGTCGGCGTGCTGAACTCCAAAGGCCAGGGCGGCTTCGGCCAGGACCAGGACGACGTGATGATGGTCCCCCTGGAAACCGGTCGTCGCCGGCTGCTCGGGGCGATGGGCCTGCCGGCCGGGGCAGTGATGCAGATCGCACTCACGGTCGCGAACGCCGACGACCTGCCCTACGTGCAGGGCGAGGTCGAAGCCCTGCTGCGCCAGCGCCATCGCATCGCGCCCGGCGGCGAGGATGACTTCGCCGTGCGCAACATTTCCGAGATCGTCGCCACGCGGACGGCGACTACCCGGCTGATGTCGCTGCTGCTGGGCGCAGTCGCGACGATCTCGCTGATCGTCGGCGGCATCGGCATCATGAACATCATGCTGGTGTCGGTGACCGAGCGGATCCGTGAGATCGGGCTGCGCATGGCGGTCGGCGCCGGGCCGACCGATGTCCGTCGCCAGTTTCTCGCCGAGGCGATGCTGCTCTCGCTTGGCGGTGGTGTGCTGGGCATCGCGATCGGAGTGGGCGGCGCCCTGCTGGTCGGCCATTTCAGCGACCTGCCGACCGCGCTCAGCAGCCAGGTGGTGCTGCTTGCTGCGGGATTCTCGGTCGCCACCGGGCTGTTCTTCGGCTATTACCCGGCGCGCAAGGCGTCCCAGCTCGATCCGATCGAGGCGCTGCGCCAGCAGTAACGGCGCGTCGTCTGCTCGGTGAGCGCCGTGCGCTGAACAGGTGCGGCCGCCGACCTAGGGTCGCTCCCAGATTGAGCCGCGCGCCGGGCAACGCGAAGGTGGCGTATCGGCCGCGACCGCGCACATGCGCGTCGCGGCCCGCAGCTTCCGCTCTGGAGACGATGCAATGACCGCAATTGCAGGTGGCACCCACAACATCGCCTGGGGAGACACCCTCTCCGGGCTCGCGGCCCGGTATGGCACCTCCGTCGACGCCCTGATGGCGGCAAACAGCAAGATCAGCAATCCTGATCTGATCTACGCAGGCGACACCCTGGTGGTGCCCGGCGCGGCCGGCGCAGGCCGGGGCGCGCCGGCCGATACCGTTGCCGGGCCCGGCGCGGTGGGAGGTCCCGGAACGGTCACCGGCAACAATGCCGCCGCGATCGCCGAGCAGTTCATCGGGCGCAACGCAGGCGAACTGAAGTACAGCGACGAGCTGCCGATGCAGTCCTGGGTACCCAACAACGTCAACTGCGCCAACTTCGTATCCGCCGTGCTGCAGAAGGCAGGCCTGATCGAACCGGGGCAGGCCAGCGCATCGGTCGACCAGCTCGCCAACAATCTCAAGGGGGACGGGTGGCAGACCGTCTCGCTGCAGAACGCGAAACCGGGCGACGTGGTGCTGATGCAACGCGATGGCCAGTCGCACGTCGTGCTGTTCGCCGGCTTCGACAATGGCCGGCCGACCTTCATCGGCTCCAACAACGTCAATGCCGACGGCTCGCAGCGGGTGAGCTGGGGTGGCGCGTCGGGCAACTACGAGATCATCACCCCGTCACGTTGACCGACGGGCGTCGAACCAGAGGCCGGCCTTCGCCGGCCTTTTTCGGGTTCGCCGGTCAGAAGCCGAACAGCTGACGCGGCGCGGCATGCGCCTGTGGCCACGTGAGCCAGCTCACGTCCGATGGCCCGATCGAGTGATCGACGAGAGTCCATTCCACCGTCTCGCCATCGCCAGCCTGCGCGCTCGGGACATCTGCACCGCCCGCAGCCTCCGCGACGTCGAGCACGCGCTCGGGCGCGTCCGGTGCGGCATCCTCAGCCGCAGGGGCGGTCGCCTGCAGCAGGGCCACGTAGACATCCGACATCCCGCCCGCGGCAGCGCGCTCGGCATAGGGCGTGCCTGCGTAATCGGGACGTCCGCCATCGGCCCCATGCATCGTGCCCTGCAGGAAGGCCCATTGGCCCAGGCGGTCCAGGCGTTCCACCTCCACATGGATGGCGTCGCCGAATCGGGCCCGCACCGGCTCGGTGGCTGCCTGCAGCAGTGCTTCGTAGCCGGGATCCCCCGGCCGTTGCGGCGACACGGTGGACTGGGCGAATACAGGCTGCATGACGGCTCCGAGTAGCAACGCAGCAAGGGCTGCGGGAACAGGATGGCGCATCGACGACTCCAGCGGAAAGCCAGGTGGGATGCAGTGTGGCCCGACGCGGATTTCCGGACGGTGAAACACGCGGGTGGCCACGCAAGCTGCAGCGGGTGCGCTGGCCGCGCGATCGAACCCCCAACGCGACGAGGGCGCCCCGGTCGGGACGCCCTCGAACGATCACGACGCTCAGCGGGTATAAAGCAGGCGGTTCGGCGAGCCCGAGCCGACGCCGCTCAGCCGGTTCGTCGTCGCATTGCTGTAGAGCCAGTTGCGTACCGTGGCCGGCGAAGCGGACGGGTTGTTGGTCAGGTACAGCGCCGCCGCACCCGCGACATGGGGCGACGCCATCGACGTGCCACTGATGCTGTTGGACGCCGAGGTGCTGGTGTGCCAGGCCGAGGTGATGGCGCTGCCGGGCGCGAAAATGTTCACGCAGCTGCCGATATTGGAGAACGAGGAGCGCGCGTCGGTCCGCGTGCTCGAGCCGACGGTCACCGCATTGGCCACGCGCGCAGGCGAGTAGTTGCAGGCATTGGCGCCGTTGTCGTTACCCGCGGCGACGACGACGGTCACGCCACTGCTGATGAGGTTGTTGGTCGCGGTGTCGGTCGCGGACGATGCGGGTCCGCCCAGGCTCATGTTCGCCACGGCCGGCAGCACACGGTTCGCACGGACCCAGTCGATGCCGGCGATGATCGTCGAGTTGGAGCTTCCCCCCGAGCAGCCGAACACCCGGACCGGCACCAGCCGCACCTGTTTGGCGACGCCCCAGGTGGTGCCGCCGACCGTGCCCGCGACGTGCGTGCCATGCCCGTTGCAGTCGTTGGTGCCGCGTCCGTCGTTGATCGCCGAATAGCCCGAGAGCAGGCGCGAGCCGAACTGGGTGTGCCCGGCGCGGATGCCGCTGTCGATGATGTAGGCGCGCACGTTCGCGGCCAGCGGGGTGTAGATGTAACTGCCATTGAGTGGCAGGTCGCGCTGGTCGACCCGGTCCAGTCCCCAGGTCGCGCCGGTCTGGGTGGCCGACAGCTCGATGTAGCCGTCTTCCTCGACGAACTCGACACGGGGATCGTTGAGCAGGCGCGCAAGCTTGCGCTCGTCGGCATCGACGACCATGCCGTGCAGGGCGTGGGTATAGAGCTGGCTGACCGGCAGGTCGTAGCGGGCGGCGATGTCGACCACGCGCTTCTCCACCTCCGCAGCGATCGCCGCATCTGCCGAGCCTGCCAGGGCCTTGTCGAGACGACCCGCCTGGCGGTCTGCATCGACCTGTTCTCGGATGTCGCCGCTGTTGAAGACGACGATGTACTTGCCGGGGATGGCGTTCTCGACCTTGCGCAATTCCGCGGCGAAGGCGGGCGCGGCGAGCACGGCGGACACGGCGGACACGGCGAGGGCGAGCAGATGCTTGCGGATCATGGCTGGGTTCCTTGACGAAGTTGGTCTGTCGGCGGTTTTTCCCTGTTCCTGCAGTTCAAGGCACGCGAATGCATACCGGTCCGAGGACGCTGGCGGGTGCGGCGCCGACTGTCAATGAACGGGGAACCCTCCACACGCCATGCCCTTTTGCACTGTGCGGCGGGACACGGAAATCGGGCTGTAATCGTTTCAAGTGCTGACGCGACTCATTCCCAGTGCGCAGCGCCGATGGGCGAGCCACCTCTGGAGGCGCGCGTATGCCTGGCGCTGAAGGCCCGCCCGTTCTCGCCCGAGCACATTTTCCGGCGATTCCCCCGACCCCCGACCACGGCGCGCGGTGTGGCCCTGCTTCACAGCCGCAGTCGCGGTCGACCCCGGCCTTTTGCTGGTCGCTGTGATCCTGCTGTCAGCGTGCCGCGACCGCCGTCAGCGCAGCAGATAGGGGCCGATGATCTCGCGCCACAAGGCATAGCCCGCGGCGTTCATGTGCAGGCGATCGGCGATGAAGAGTTCTTCGCGCGGCAGTCCGTCGGCGCCCAGCATCGGCGTGAACACATCGATGTAGGCGATGTTGCGCTGGCGCGAAGCCCAGGTGCGCAGCGCCTCGTTGGTCTCGCGCTGGAACCCGAGCAGGTGCACTCTCGACGGGCTCGGCTTGATCCCGAGCAGGGCGACCGGCGTCCCGGGCAGGGCCGACTGGACGCGGGCAACGAATGCCCGGGTATCGGCGACGACCTGGGCCGGCGTGCGGCCTTCGGAGATGTCGTTGTCGCCGGCATAGAGCACGATCTGGCGCGGCCGATAACGCAGGGCCACTTCCTCGGCGTACCAGACCGCATCGCGAACCTGGGAGCCCCCGAAGCCCCTGTTCAGCACGGTGACGCCCGGGAAATCCCGCTTGAGACTCTCCCACATGCGCACCGACGAACTGCCCGTGAAGACCACGGGCCGCGCGGGCGGCGGCGTGGCGACGTCCTCGGCGGCGAATCGCGCCATGTCCGTGGCCCATTCGGGCGACGACACGGGATCCAGCGGGGCTTGGACCACGTTGCGCCCGGCGCAGCCGGCCAGCAGGCCCAGAACGATGAGCGCGGCGGCCAGCACGGCGCGGGCTGCAGGGAGATGTTGCGTGCGCATTGCAGAGTCTCCGGATCGGTCGCCACGCCAGTTCAACAGCCACGGACGGGCGATGCAAACCGCGAGCGGCCGACGTGGCGCCGTGGACGTGTCAGAATTGGCGCTTCACGACTGTATGCGCGGTCCCCCATGTCACCGACTGTTGCGCGGCCCGTGTCGGGCCGTTTTGGCGTCCGCGCCCCGTGTCGCGCTCCGCCGGAGGCGCGGTGACCGATGGCGGACGGAATCGGTCATCGGCCACGCGGTCTGGGCCGCATCTTCCGGGCGACGGTCTGGTCGTGGCAGGGATTGCGCGCGGCCTGGCTGCACGAGTCTTCGTTCCGGCTCGAGGTCTACCTGCTGGTGGTGCTTGCGCCGCTGGCACTGTGGCTGGGCGCCAATGGACCGGAGCGCGCACTGTTGCTCGGCAGCTGCCTGCTGGTGCTATCGGTGGAACTGCTCAATTCGGCGATCGAGACCGTGATCGAACGCTATGGGCCGGAGCACCACGAGCTCGCGGGCCGGGCCAAGGACATGGGTTCGGCCGCTGTGTTCGTCGCGATGCTCAACGTACTGGTGGTGTGGGGCCTGATTCTGCTGCCGCGTTGGCTTTGAGCGCGACAGACTGCCCCGCACCGATGGAAACACAATCGAGGACCTCTTCCCCATGATGGAATTGCTTACCGACCCGCAGGTCTGGATCCTGCTGATCACCCTCAGCGCGATCGAGATCGTTCTGGGCATCGACAACCTGGTGTTCATTTCGATCGCCGTCGCCAAGCTGCCCCTGGAACAGCGCGAGTTCGCGCGCAAGTTCGGCATCGCCGTTGCCTGCGTCACCCGCATCGGCCTGCTGCTGATGCTCGCGTGGCTCGCAGGGCTGACCGATCCGCTGTTCGCCGTATTCGGACGCGGCATATCGGTGCGTGATCTGGTGCTGATCCTCGGCGGCCTGTTCCTGATCGTGAAGGGCGCGATGGAGATCCGCGAGCAGCTCAAGGGCGAGGACGGTGAAGCGCACGGCACGCTCGGCAAGGCGACCGCGTCGTTCGGCACGGTGATCGCGCAGATCGCGGTCATCGACATCGTGTTCTCGCTCGACTCGGTGATCGCCGCGGTCGGCATGGCCGGCGACTACGTGCCGGTGATGGTCTGCGCGATCCTGCTGGCGGTGGCGGTGATGCTGGTGGCCGCGCAACCGCTCGGCAAGTTCATCGACGCGAACCCGACGGTGAAGATGCTGGCGCTGGCCTTCATCGTGCTGATCGGCGCGTACCTGCTGCTCGATGGCGTGGGCGTGCACATTCCCAAGGGCTACATCTATGGCTCGATGGGGTTCTCCGCCGCGGTCGAGCTGCTGAACCTGTGGGCCAAGCGCAACGCGATGCGCGTGCGCGGCGAGCGCACGCCGCCGGTGGATGAGCCCACCGACCCGATGCCGCGCTGATCCGATGACGATTCTCCACCAGATCGATCCGATCGCCCTGCAGCTGCCACAGATCGGTCCCTTCCAGCCCTCGGTGCACTGGTACGGCGTGATGTACCTGCTGGCCTTCGCCAGTGCGTGGCTGCTCGGGCGCGCGCGGATCCGCGCCGGCCGGTTGCCCGGCGTGGACGAGGAGGCCTTCGGCGACCTGCTGTTCTACGGCATCCTCGGCGTGATCCTCGGCGGCCGCATCGGTTACGTGCTGTTCTATGCGACCGGCGAGCTGCTGGCCGACCCGCTGATGCTGTTCAAGGTCTGGGATGGCGGCATGAGCTTCCACGGGGGCCTGCTGGGCGTGCTGGTGGCGGCATGGCTGTGGTCGCGCCGGCAGCGGCTGCACTTCTTCGACGTCATGGATTTCGTCGCTCCCCTGGTGCCGCTGGGCCTGGGCCTGGGCCGGATCGGCAACTACATCGGCGCCGAGCTGTGGGGCAAGTACACGCAGGCCGGCTGGGGCGTGGTGTTCCCGACCGACCCCGTGTTCCGCGGCTGGTCCGCCGAGCGGCTGCAGGCCGAGTTCGCGGCCGGCGCGCTGGACCAGTTCGCCCGGCATCCCTCGCAGCTCTATCAGGCCTTCCTCGAGGGCGTGGTGATGTTCGTGCTGGTGTGGGGGTTCTCGCGCCGGCCGCGCCGCCGCTACGCGGTCTCGGGCCTGTTCGCGCTGCTCTACGGCGTCTTCCGGTTCCTGGTCGAGTTCGTGCGTGTGCCCGATGCCGACCTCGGCTATCTGGCCTTCGGCTGGTTGACGATGGGGCAGGTGCTGTCGATGCCGCTGATCGCATTGGGTCTGTTCCTGCTGTGGCGTTCGCGCACCGCACCGGTGTTGCTGCCGGTGGTACCCGCGACGGCGAAGGTGGACTGACGTGCAGGCGTATCTCGAGCTGCTGCGCCACGTACTCGAACACGGCAACGACAAGGCCGACCGCACGGGCACCGGCACCCGCAGCGTGTTCGGCTGGCAGATGCGTTTCGACCTGGCGCAGGGCTTCCCGCTGGTCACGACCAAGAAGCTGCACCTGCGCTCGATCATCCACGAGCTGTTGTGGTTCCTGCAGGGCGACACCAACATCGAGTATCTCAAGGCGCACAAGGTCGGCATCTGGGACGAATGGGCCGATGCCCACGGCAATCTCGGCCCGGTCTACGGCAAGCAGTGGCGGCGCTGGACCGGCAGCGACGGCCGCGAGATCGACCAGATCCGCTGGGTCGTCGACGAGATCCGCCGCAACCCGGACTCGCGTCGGCTGATCGTCAGTGCCTGGAACGTCGCCGATCTCCCGGACATGGCCCTGATGCCCTGTCACACGATGTTCCAGTTCTACGTGGTCGACGGAAAGCTCAGCTGTCAGCTCTACCAGCGCAGCGGAGACATCTTCCTCGGGGTGCCGTTCAACATCGCCAGTTACGCGCTGCTGACCCACATGGTTGCGCAGGTGACGGGGCTGGGGGTCGGCGATTTCGTGCACACGCTCGGTGACGCCCACCTCTACTCGAACCACTTCGAGCAGGCGCGCGAGCAGCTCGCACGTGCGCCCCGGCCGCTGCCGACGCTGCGCCTGAACCCCGAGGTGACCGATCTGTTCGCGTTCCGCTTCGAGGACATCGCGATCGATGGCTACGACCCGCTGCCGGCGATCAAGGCGCCGGTCGCGGTCTGACGCCGACAGGCAACAGCAGATGGGCGATCCCGGCCAACAGCCTCATGAAACGGGCGATGCCTACACGCGCCGCGCGGCGCCGCGCGTCGTGCTGGTCGCCGCGCTCGACCGCAATCGCGCGATCGGCCGCGGCAATGCGATGCCCTGGCACCTGCCGGACGATTTCCGGCACTTCAAACGACTGACGCTCGGCAAGCCGGTGCTGATGGGCCGACGCACCGCCGAGGCGATCGGCCGCGCCCTGCCGGGACGGACCAACCTGGTGCTGACGCGCAGCGGCCGCGTGCCCTTCGAGGGCATGCAGGCAGTGGCCACGCTGGACGCGGCGATCGCGATCGCAGAGGGTCAGCGCGCTGCGGAGTTGTGCGTGATCGGCGGCGGCGAGGTCTACGCGCTGACGCTGCCGCATGCAGACGTGCTGCAACTGACCCATGTCGACACGATCGTGGAGGACGCGGACGCGTTCTTCCCCGCCTGGGACGCCTGCCAGTGGCGCGAGGTCTCGCGCCAGATGCATGCAAGCGACGCACGGCACGCACATGCGTTCGAGTTCGTTGAATATCGGCGGCGTTGACGGGGCCTGATCACAAGCCACGCACGTCAGCGCTCGCGACGCGCGCCAATGCCTGCCGGCACCGTCGTGTGACGCAGTGGGTCGGGAGCGTCGTGGTGCCGTCGATTGACGAGCGGTCGGCGAGTCACCGGGCGTGTGGCGAATGCGCCGACGCGCCCTGGGTCAAGCGCTGCCGGCGCGAGGGCGGATGCTGATGAAATGCGGCCGCTCGCGGGACTGCGGCGCGGGTTGACTCAGTCGTGTCCCTTGCGTGGCGGCAGGCCGGAAACGTCGCGGCCCGGCACCTGCACCACGCGCAGGGTTTCGGCGTCGAGCTGAAGCGCGGTGAGCTTGCCGCCCCACACCGCACCGGTGTCGAGTGCGTGCACGCCGTGGCCGATGAACAGTCCCAGCGTCGACCAGTGGCCGCAGGCGATCTTGAGATCGCGATCGGCGCGGCCGGGCACTTCGTACCAGGGGTAGAGGCCGGGCTGCTGGGTCCCGGGCTTGCCCTTTTCGTCAAAGGCGATACGTCCACGCGGGGCGCAGTAGCGCATGCGCGTGAAGACGTTGATGATCGCGCGGTCGCGGTCATGGCCGGTGAGGTTGGGTGACCATGCCGGTCGATCGCCGTACATGTTGCGCAGCAGCTTGCGATAGCCCTCGCCGCGGAGCTTGTGTTCGACCTCGCGCGCGTGGCGCTGGGCGAGCTCGACGTCCCAGCGCGGCGCCAGGCCCGCGTGCAGCATCATCCAGCCCAGTTCGCGGTCCACGTGCAGCAAGGGGCAGGTGCGCAGCCAGTCGAGCAGCACGTCGCGATCATGGGCGAACAGTACGCCCTGCAGGTCCGAGTTGACCTTGCGCTGGTCTTCCTCCCGGCGCTCGGCGATCGCAAGCAGCGACAGATCGTGGTTGCCCAGCACGCTGACGACGTTTTCGCGCAGCGAGTGCACCAGGCGCAGCGTCTCGATCGATTCGCCGCCACGATTGACCAGATCGCCGCAGAACCACAGGCGGTCGACCGCCGGGTCGAAGCGGATCGCTTCGAGCAGCCTTTGGGTGGGGCCGTAGCAGCCCTGCAGATCGCCGATCGCCCAGATCGCCATCAGTGCAGGGTTCGCGGGATCGACAGCGTGAACGGCGGAATCGGAGCGTCGAAATGCGCGCCGTCGTCGCCCATCATGTCGTACGAGCCTTCCATTGTTCCGACCGCGGTGGAGAGCACCGCGCCGGAGGTGTAGATGAAGTCCTCGCCCGGCTCGAGCCGCGGCTGTTCGCCGACGACGCCGTCGCCGTGGACTTCCTCGGTCTTGCCATTGGCATCGGTGATGACCCAGTGGCGCCCCAGCAGCTGCGCCGGCAGGCGACCGACGTTGCGGATGCGGATCGTGTAGGCGAAGACGTAACGGTCGTCATCGGGCTGCGATTCCTCATCGAGGAATCGCGTCGCGATCTGGATTTCCAGTGTGTAGTCGGCAGTCTCGTCCATGTCGCGCACAGTGTATCCGGAGGCCATGAATGCTTCGACTACGCCGCTACCGGATGGTTCGCCAGCCGCACGAAATCGGCGACCGACAGCTGCTCCGCACGCAACTGCGGATCGATGCCTGCGGCGGCGATGGCATCGCTGTCCATCAGTGTCGAGACCGCGTTGCGCAGTGTCTTGCGGCGCTGTCCGAACGCGGCGCGCACGATGTCGGCAAAGCGGCGTGGATCGACGATTCCGATCGTCTCGGCCGGACGCGGGGTCAGCCGCACGACGGCCGAGTCGACCTTGGGCGCCGGCCGGAACGCGCCGGGACCGACGACGAACAGCATCGTCACTTCGCAATAGGCCTGCAGCATCACGCTCAGGCGCCCGTAGACCTTGCTGCCAGGGCCCGAAGCCATGCGCTCGACCACTTCCTTCTGCAGCATGAAATGCATGTCGGTGATGGCCGCGGCGTGGTCGAGCGCGTGGAACAGGATCGGCGACGAGAGGTTGTAGGGCAGGTTGCCGACCAGCCGGATCGGCGCGCCGTCCGCGAGCGCCGTGAAGTCGACATCCAGCACGTTGGCGTGGATGAGGGTGAGCGCGCCGTGCGGCGCCGCCTGCACCGTCAGTGGCTCGAGCAGGTCGCGGTCGAACTCGATCGCGGTCAGCGCGCCGTGGCGCGCCAGCAGCGGGAATGTCATCGCGCCCTGACCTGGTCCGATCTCGACGAGTCGCTCCCCGGGCTTCGGATTCACCGCTTGCACGATGCGATCCACGACGCCTCTCTCGTGCAGGAAGTTCTGGCCGAGCGATTTTTTCGCCGGCTCGGAGAAAGTGCCGGGAGTTGCAGGGGAACGCGTCATCGTGGGAACAGCCGTTGCGGACGAATGGGAAGGCTTACAGCAGGCGCGTGCCGGGGGCGACATCGCCGTCGGGAATGCACAGTCGGACATGGCCGTCGGCGTCGTGGAAGCCGGTGACCAGGCATTCCGACATCAGCGGCCCGATCTGCTTGGGCGGGAAATTGACCACGCCCACCACGAGGCGCCCGACGAGGGACTCCGGCGTGTAGTGCGCGGTGACCTGTGCGCTGGACTTGCGCACGCCGATGTCGGGGCCGAAGTCGACATGCAGCACATAGGCGGCACGGCGTGCAGCCGCGAACGGCTCGGCGGAAATCACGCGGCCGACGCGCAGGTCCACCCGCATGAAGTCGTCCCAGTGGATCGTCCCGCTCACCGGCCCGCCATACGGTTGCGGCCCAGGCGCGCGCACTGGTCGATGGCCGCGAACAGGCTGGAGGGATCCGCCCGGCCGCTGCCGGCCAGCTCGAGCGCCGTGCCGTGGTCGACCGCGACCCGTGGGTAGGGCAGGCCGAGGGTCATGTTCACCGCATGCTCGAAGCCGCTGTACTTGAGCACGGGCAGGCCCTGGTCGTGGTACATCGCCAGCACCGCATCCACATTCGCCAGCCGTGAGGGGAGGAAAGCGGTGTCCGCGGGCAGCGGCCCTTCGAGCATCAAGCCGCGCGCATCACGCAGGTGCGCCAGTACCGGCTCGATGGTCTGCAGCTCTTCATGGCCGAGATGGCCCGCTTCGCCCGCATGCGGGTTGAGCCCCAGCACCGCGATGCGCGGGCTCTCGATGCGGAAGTCGCGGCGCAGCGCGCCATCAAGGATGCCGATGACCCGCTCCAGCAACGGCGCGGTGATCGCGTCGGGGACCGCGCGCAGCGGCAGATGCGTGGTCGCGAGCGCGACCCGCAGCAGCGGATTGGCGAGCATCATCACGACCTCGCAGCCAGCGTCGGTCGCCAGCAGCTCGGTGGTCCCGGTATAGGCCACCCCGCCGGCGTTGATCGCGGCCTTGTGGACAGGTCCGGTGACCATGCCATCGAAGTCGCCCTGGCGGCAGCCCGCGGCTGCGAAGAGCAGGCCCTCGATGATGCTGCGCGCATTGCGCGGATCCGGCCTGCCGAGCGCAGCCGGGGCCAGATGGGGGATGTCGATCAGGCGCAAGGTCCCGGGGGCCACGTCGATGGCATCGGGATCGGTGAAGGCGATGGGCAGGCCGATCGCATCGGCCGCGCGCTGCAGGCTGTCACGATCACCGATGGCGACCAGCGTGCAGTCGCTGGCGCGCCAGGCGGCGCGCACGCACAACTCCGGGCCGACGCCGGCCGGTTCGCCCGGGACCAGCGCCAACCGCGGACGGGTCATTTCAGCCGCCGATCTCGGGGTCGCGATTCGGCCCGACGCGCACGCTCACGTAGGCCTCGCCGCGCAGTTCGCGCACGTAACGGTCCCACTCGTCCTCGAGCTTGCGCTGGCCGATGGCCTCGCGGACCTGGGCGCGGCGGTTGTCGGCGTTGCCGGCGGTCTGGCGCGTGGCCTGACGCTGGACGATGTGCCAGCCCGCCTGGGTGCGGAAGGGCTGCGACACGTCGCCGTCGCCGATCGCCGCGACCTGGCTGCCGAAATCCGGGCCGAACTGGTCCTGGGTGAACCAGCCCAGATCGCCACCGCTGGCCTTGGTGCTGGCGTCGTCCGAGTTCTCACGGGCAAGCTCGGCGAAGTCGGCGCCGCCGACGATGCGGGCACGCAGGCTGTCGGCGCGGGCCTTGGCCGCGGCATCGTCACCCGGCTGCGCACGCAGCAGGATATGGCGCGCCTGGAATTCAGTGACCGAGCCGGCCCCGGACGACTGCGCAGCATCGCGCCGGTCCACCAGCTGCAGCAGCTGGAAGCCGCTCGGGCCGCGGATCGGGCCGATGATCTGACCGGGCTGCAGGTCGGTGACCGCAGTGGCGAACGCAGCCGGGATCTCGTCGGCGCGGCGCCAGCCAAGATCACCGCCTTCGAGGGCGTTGGGGCTGTCGGAATAGCGAACGGCCGCGGCGGAGAACTCCATCTCGTTGCGGTCGAGCAGCGACTTGATGCCGTCGATCTTCTGCTGGCCGGTCTGGATCTGCTCGGGTGTCGCGCCTTCCGGCAAAGCCACCAGGATGTGCGCCAGACGGTACTGGGCACCGGTGGCCTGTGCCGACAGGGCGGCTTCGACCTCGGCGTCGCTGACCGAGATGCGGGTCTGCGCGAAGCGCTGGCGCATGCGCTGGATCAGCAACTCGTCGCGCAGAGAGTCGCGGAAATCGTCGAAGGACATCCCGTCGCCGGCGAGCTGGCGGCGCAGCTGGTCGATCGTGAAGTTGTTCTGCTGGGCGATCGCGGCAATCGCCTGGTCGACGTCCTGGTCGCTCACGCGCACGCCGGTGCGCTGGGCGGTCGCCGTCTGCAGGCGCAGCGTGATGAGGCGCTCGAGCACCTGACGCTCGAGGATATCCTGCGGTGGCAGTTGGTCCTGGCGCGTCGCGTACTGGCCACGGATGTTGGCCACGGCGCGCTCAAGCTCGCTGGCGAGGATCACGTCCTCGTCGACGACGGCGGCGATGCGGTCGAGTGGCTGCAGGTCCTGGGCGCTCGCGGACGCTGCGAACAGCGCGGCCGCGGCAGCGAGGGAAAGGATGAATGTCTTCATTGGCTCAGGCCGGGGGTGAGGGTCTCATCGTCGTCGCTGTTGCGCAGCTCGGACGGCGGCACGAGATAGAGATCGTCGCGGTAATAACCGAGAATAGCACGGCGCAAACGGTCCTCCGTGTTCGGTCCGGCAGAGCCCAGGCCCTTGAGTTCGAGCTCGAACATGATCGCGTTGTTCAGCTCACCCTGGCGATTGCGCAGGTAGCGGCGAGCGACGACGCGGGCCGCCAGGCAGCAGCTGTCCCACTGGACGCCGGCGATCGCTTCGAGCAGCCGGTCGTCGGTGAACGAATAGTAATAGCGTCCGACCACGCTCCAGGCCGGGCTGACCGGATACAGGAACGACAGGTCGACCTGTTCGATCAGCTCGGCGCGGCGGCGATAGGCGAAATTGACGATGCCCTCCTCGCCGATCAGGTAGCGCGTCCGCAGCGACATCAGATCTTCCCGGCGGAACTTCGGATCCCACTGGTAGGCGCCGCTGACCGTCCAGCGGTCGTTGATCGCATAGGTGGCGTCGGTGACCCAGGCCGAGCGGCCCTTTTCGACCTCGGCCTCACCCGGAAGAGTGACCCGGGAATCGGACAGGTAGACGATCTGACCGAGGCTTGCGGAGAGCTTTTCGCGTCCGTCCGATTCGCGGATCAGCCGCGTGCTCATGGCCATCGTGATCTGGTTGGCGTCGGCCTGCCGGTCGGCGCCAGAGTAACGGTTGTCGCGGAACAGCTGACCCCAGCCGAACGTCAACGGGACAGTGTCGAACACTGGCAATGCGGACTGGTCGCGGTAGGGCGAGTGCAGATAGAACACTCGCGGCTCGATCGTGTGCAGGTAGTCCTCGCCGCGCCAGCGGGTGTTGCGGTCGAAAAACAGGCCTGCGTCGATCGAGCTGATCGGCTGGCTGCGGCTGGGTGAGCTGTTGCGGTACAGCGCGAGCGTGTCGGCGGGAACGGCCTGGTCCCCCGGGATTCCGAGTTCGGCGCGGGCGCGCTGCGCGGCGATCTGGTCGGTAAGTTCGCGGTCAAGCGAATACGCGGTATGGCGCCAGGCGAGGGTCGGACGCACGAACCAGGCCGCGCCCTCGAACGGCAGCGACACATAGGGCTTGATGTCGACCCGGCTGCCGCCCGGTCGCACGACAGGATCCAGATGCGAGAAGCGGGTGGCGGTGCTGTCGACGCCGGTAGTGATCCAGCGACCGTACGGCCGTTGCCACGTGAAGGACGCATGCGGCAGGCGGTTGTAGGGAAGGATCCACTCCGGCAGCGTGTAATCGGTCAGCAGCTGATAGTCGGCGAGCACGCTCGCGTTCCAGTAGCCCAGATCCCCCGATGTGCCCTGGCCGAATACGCCGATCTGGCTCTGGGCGCTGATCGCCGAGCCGGCGTCGACGTTGTTGCTCGCGTCCTCCAGGTAACGCGGATCGCTCATCCAGGTGAGGTTGGTGCGCCCCTGCCAGGTGGGGTTGATGTCGAGCGAGCCGCCGAAGTTTAAGAAGCCGCGGTCGTCCTTGCGCCGGTTCTCGACGATCGGTACTTCCTCGGCCTCGCGCTCCCGCTCGCGCTCCGCCAGCTTGTCGGACGGCAGGTAGGCGGCATCGAGTTCACCGCGCGCGCGGCTGGTCTGGAAGCGGAACTCGGTGCCCAGCTGCACGCCGCGCCGGCTCATGAAGCGCGGTTCGAGCGTCATGTCGTAGTTGGGCGCGAGATTGAGATAGATCGGCTGGGTGTAGTCGAATCCGTTGCGACTGGACTGCGAGATCCGCGGGAACAGCAGACCGGAGAGCCTGCGCTCGTCGATCGGGAAGCGGAACCACGGCACGTACAGCACCGGTACCTTGCCCACGCGCAGGGTCGCATTGCGCGCGGTGCCCATGCCCATGTCGGTATCGATGTCGATCTGGCCCGCCCGTAGCTCCCACCACCGGTCGCTGGGGGTGCATGTCGAATAGGTCGAACCGAGCAGCGCGCCGACGGCGCCGTCCATGCGGATGTGGTCCGCGCCACCATTGCCCCGCCGCTCGGTGAGCTGGTAACGGACGGCATCCATCCGGTAGGACTCGGAGATCGTGTCGCCTTCGACACGGTCGGCCACAACGCGCATGCCGCGGTCCTGGTACCGCACGTTGCCGTTCGCGACAAAGGTGCCGTCCTCCTGGGAGAACTGCAGGTCGTCGGTGCCCAGAAACTGGTCACCGCGGCGCAGGGTCACGTTGCCGCTCACGTTGCCGGTGAAATCGGAGTCCATGCCCGACAGGCCATCGAGGGCATCGCCATCGATGTCGGTCGGCTGCCGCTCGCGATCCTCGACCGTGCCGACTGGCGCCTGAGCGTCGGCGAACGCCGGCACCGCATCCTCGATCGGGCACAGGGCCCAGTAGTTCGGACGCAATGCATCGTCGGCCTGGGCGGACAGCGACACCGCAATACAGAACGGCAGGGGAAGCAGGCGGAGGGCTGTGCGCACGGTGGGTTCGTTCAGCAGGGGAAAACGGGCGCCAGCATGACCGATCACCGGGACAGCGGCAATGCGCCCCCGTGACAGCTCGTTCACGTTATTTGCGGGTCGAATCACCGTGCTCCGGCCCCCGGTGGGCGCTCCGATCCGCCTCAGGCCGACAGCGCGCGCAGGTGGGCGACACTGCATTCGCGCAATGCCTGCAGGTCGTAACCGCCTTCGAGCATCGAGACCAGCCGGCCCTCGCAGAACCGGTCGGCGAGGGCCACGAGCTCGCCGCTCAGCCAGCCGATGTCTTCGGCCTCGAGCTGGAGCTGGGCCAGCGGGTCCCGCCAGTGCGCGTCGAAACCGGCCGAGACCAGGATCAGTTGCGGTGCGAATGCCTCGATCTCCGGCAGCAGCCGCTCACGCCACGCCTCGCAGAAATGCTGGCTGCCGGTTCCCGGTGCCAGCGGCACATTGACGATGTTGCCCACCCCCCGCTCGCGGCGCGTGCCGGTGTCGGGAAACAGGGGCAGCTGGTGCGAACTGACGTACTGCACCCGCGGCTCCGCCTCGAAGATGGCCTGGGTGCCGTTGCCGTGGTGCACGTCGAAATCGACGACCGAGACACGGGCCAGTCCGTACCGGTCGAGCGCATGCGCGGCGGCGACGGCGATGTTGTTGAACAGGCAGAAGCCCATCGCGATGTCACCGGTCGCGTGGTGGCCGGGTGGGCGGACCGCGCAGAACACGCGAGTGGCGCTGCCGTCGAAGACGGTGTCGACGGCGGCGACTCCGGCGCCTGCGGCATGCAGCGCGGCCTGCGCCGAGCCTGGCGAAAGCAACGTGTCGCTGTCGAGGGGGATGCGTCCCGTGGGGTGCGAATCGAGCACGGTCGCGAGCAGGGCGGGGCCGTGGACGCGCAGCAGCTGCCCCCGCGTCGCGGGTGGCGACTGGCGCAGATCAAGGTCGGGGAACGCGGCCCGCAGCGCCTCGATGACAGCGGCGAGGCGCTCCGGTCGCTCGGCATGGCCCGGGCCGGTGTCGTGGTCCAGGCAGCTCGGATGCGAGAACACCGGCACTCGCCGCTGGTCACCGTCGTCGAAGCCGACCGGGTGGTGCATCGTTCAGCGCCGCCGCTCGTGGTTCCAGAGCACCTCGCCGTGCCCGCTGGCGCGTGCCAGGACCCGGGCCAGCACGAACAGCAGATCGGAAAGCCGGTTGAGATACCGCACCGCTTGCGGGCGGACATCCTCCGCCCTTGCGAGCGCGACCGCCTCGCGTTCGGCGCGGCGGACCACGGTGCGGGCGATGTGGCAACGCGCAGCCGCCTCGCCGCCGCCGGGCAGGATGAAATCCTTCAGTGGCGGCAGGTCGTCGTTGTAGCGGTCGAGCTGCTGCTCGAGACGCTCGATGTCGGCGTCCTCGATCGCGGCATGGCCGGGGATGCACAGCTCCCCGCCGAGGTCGAACAGCTGGTGCTGGACCGTGGTCAGCAGGCTGCGGATATCGTCCGGAACCTCCGCCGCGAGCAGCAGGCCGAGCGTCGAGTTGGCTTCATCGACGGTGCCGTAGGCGGCGACCCGCAACGAGTCCTTGCCAACGCGCGCGCCGTCGCCGAGTCCGGTCGAGCCGTCGTCGCCGGTGCGGGTGTAGATCCTGGAGAGGCGGTTACCCATCGGCGTTCCCGGCTTGAGGACAGGAGCGGTCGGCAGCGCGATGCCGCAGGCGTCAGACCGTCTGTGCGCGCAGCATCGGGATGCGTGCGCGGAGCATCGCGAACCCGCCGAACAGCAGGGCGGAGTAGAACAGCGTGCCGAGCACGGTCCACTTGAAGAATGGCACGGCTGCCACGTAGCACGGCATCAGGCCAGCCATGCAGGCAGCGTGGCCCGGCACCGACATGGCGGTCAGCCACACCGCGAAATTGCTGACCGCGAAGAACACCACCGAACCCGCCAGCGAGTAACCGAGGACCCGCCCGCCGGTGACCCGGCCGCGCAGGCCGTAGGCCAGCACCACGATCAGCGCCATGCAGGCGTAATTGATCAGCAGGCTGGGGGCGTACACCGAGCTCGTGAAGTACTCCATGAATGATCCGCCGCGAACCAGGCCCAGTGCGAGATCCGACAGCGCCATCACCAGCAGTGGCACGGCAACGGCCAGGCCGCGGTGCGCGAAGAAGGCGCCGGCAAACAGGGCGACGGCCACGACAGGCGCGAAGTTGGGCGGCATCGGCAGGAACCGGCTGAGCGCGGCGACGACGATCATCACGGCCAACATCAGCGGACCCGGAGCCAGCAACGCATCGGACAGAGGACGGTTCATCGGGCAGCGTTCGGACAATGGGGGCGTTAGCATAGCGCAATGCCTGAAGATGCCCGGATATCCAGCATTTCCCCGCGTGCCGACGCTGCGTCCGACCGGCACGATGTGCTCATCGTCGGCGGCGGCCTGGTTGGCGCCAGTCTTGCGATCGCGCTCGAGCGCGCTGGCGTCGGTGCCGCGCTGGTCGAAGCGACGCCGCCCGGTGCGATGCCCGCGGTGTTCGACCAGCGCAACCTCAGTTTCGCCGAGGCCACCGTCCATGCGCTCAACGCGCTGGGCGTGCTGCAGAAGCTGCAGGCGCCGGCCGGGCCGATCCGCGAGATCCACGTCAGCCGCGCCGGCGATTTCGGCCGGGTCCGGCTGGCTGCATCGGATTACGGTCGCGAAGCCTTCGGCCAGGTCGTGGTCGCACGGGACTTCGGCGAAGCGCTGGAGGCGCGCCTGTCGGAACTGCCCGCGCTGGTCCGGCACCGGCCCGCGCGCTTCATCGGCTTTGACGGCATCGAGGACGGCTGGCGCGTGGTCCGCCTGGCCAACGCCGATGGCGAATATCGCGTGCGCGCGCGCTTGGTGGTCGGTGCCGATGGCAGCGACAGTGCGATCCGCGATTCCCTTGGAATCGAGGCCGAAGTCCACGACTACGCGCAGACGCTGTTCATTGCGCGCCTGCGCACGGCGCGGGCGCCGGACGGGCGCGCGTTCGAGCGCCTGACCGACGACGGCCCAACCGCCCTGCTGCCACGCGGCGATCGCCACTACGGCCTGGTCCACGGCGTCGCCGCGGCCGACGCTGCGGCGGTGGCCGCGCTGGATGATGCGGCCTTTCTGGCGCGCGTGCAGCGGATCTTCGGCTGGCGCGCGGGGCGCCTGCTCGGCGTGGGTCCGCGCAGCCAGCATTCCGCGCGGCGGGTCGTCGCCGCACGGGTTGTCGATACGCGCGCGGTGCTGGTCGGCAACGCGGCGCAGAGCCTGCATCCGGTCGGCGCCCAGGGCTTCAACCTGGGACTGCGCGATGCGTTGACGCTGGCGGAGTGCATCGCGGGCGCAGGGGATCCTGGCGCGCCGGCACTGCTCGAGCACTACACCGCGCGTCGCCGTGAGGATCGCGAGCGCACGCTGGCGTTCTCGGACGGGCTTGCGCGCATCACCGCCAACCCGGCGGCGCTGCTGCGGCCGTTGCGCAGTCTCGGTCTGCTGGCGATCGATCGCGACAGCAGCCTGCAGGCGATGCTCGCCGGTGGCGCGATGGGCTATCGCGGCGACGTGCCGGCGCTGTGTCGAGGAGGTGCGGCATGAGCCGGCGTGACCGGTGGGATGTCGTCGTGGTCGGCGGCGGCGTGGTCGGCGCCGCCTGCGCGTTGGCCCTGGCCGCACAGGATCTCGATGTCGTGCTGGTCGAGGCGCGGGCGCCCGCGCGCTGGTCGGCGGCGGCGCCGGACCTGCGCGTCTACGCCTTCGCCCACGACAGCGCCGCGCTGTTGCGCGGGATGGACGTGTGGGAGGGGGTTCGCCAAACCCGCGCCCAGCCTTACCGGCGCATGCAGGTCTGGGATGCGGGCGGTGGCAGCGAACTGGTGTTCGATGCGGACGCCCTGGGCATGCGCGAGCTCGGCTGGATCGTCGAGCACGGGCTGCTGGTCGACCGGTTGTGGACGCGGCTCGCGGCAGCCGGTGTCGAGGTGCAGGCGCCGGCCTCGGTCGAAGCGCTGGAGCAGCACGATGACGGCGTTTCGCTGCGGCTCTCCGACGGCGGCCGGCTCGAAGCCCGCATCGCCATTGCCGCCGACGGGGCCGGTTCTACCTTGCGCGGTCTCGCCGGCATCGGCGTGGACGCCCACGACTATGGGCAGGCCGGCGTGGTCGGCTACATCGAAAGCGAAGCGCCGCATCGCGACACCGCCTGGCAGCGTTTTCTGCCGACCGGTCCGCTGGCGCTGCTGCCGGTCGCCGACGGGCGCAGTTCCATCGTCTGGACCGTGCCAGCCGCCGAGGCCGCGCGGCTGGTCGCGCTCGACGATGCGGCGTTCGCGGATGCGCTGACCCGCGCGTCGGGTGGCCGACTCGGCGCGCTCAAGCCGGTGTCGGCGCGGGCCGCCTTCCCGTTGCGGCGTCAGCTTGCCGACAGCCACATCCGTGAGCGGGTGCTGGTAATCGGCGACGCGGCACATGTCGTGCATCCCCTGGCCGGGCAGGGCGTGAACCTGGGCCTGCGCGACGTGATCGGCCTGGCGGACAGCATCGCCGATGCCCGCCGCCGCGGCGCCCGCTGGGACGGCGGGCAGCGCCTCGCGCGCTGGGCGCGCACCCGTCGCAGCGAGAGTGCGGTTGCTGCGCATGCGTTCGAGACGATCAACCGCGCCTATTCGAACGAGGCGTTGCTGCCCGTGCTGCTGCGCAGCCATGCGCTGGGCATCGCGGGGGCGCTGCCGCCGCTGCGCAATCTGCTGTGGAAGCGGGCCGCCGGCGTCTGACCGCCGATGGAGTGGTGGCCACGCGCGGGCGCGTTGGCCATGGCTCACGGCCGGCACGCTGCGAGGTCGTCGCCGGTGTTGTGCCCATCCCAACCCGCGGTTGGCGGCCGATCGTCATCCCGCCGGCTGACCGTTCTCGCGGCCCGGTCACGAGCCGTGGTCGCGATCGGGCCGGGCTGCAGTTGCGCAGGCCATGGCCGGCGGCCGGTGCAACCCGGCCGGCACGGGATGCCGCTGCATATCGGTCCGGCGAAGTGCTGCGCCGGGCGGACCGCTCAGGCGACGCAGGCTGTGCTCAGTGCGCCGCTTCCGGCCTGCCGCGCAAGCGCCGGACCAGCGCGACGACGCCAACCACGAGACCACCGGCCACGACGCCGACCACCGCATTGATTACGGTCGGCAGCATCGCGCCCAGTACCGCGCCGATCTCCGGCAAGGCGCCCAGGCCCGAGGCCGCATCGTCGATCCAGCTCTGCACGTCGTGCACGGCGTGGGTGAGGATGCCGCCGCCAACCAGGAACATCGCCGCCGTGCCGACGATCGCCAGCGCCTTCATCAGCCACGGCGCAACGCCGAGGATGCCGCGGCCGAGCGCCTGCGCCAGGGCCGAGGCGCGGCGGCTCAGGTACAGGCCGGCGTCGTCGAGCTTCACGATCCCGGCAACCAGTCCGTAGACGCCGATAGTCATCAGCACCGAGATGCCGACCAGTACGCCCAGGCGGGTCAGGAAGGCGGCGGAGGCGACTGTGCCGAGGGTGATCGCGATGATCTCGGCCGAGAGGATCAGGTCCGTGCGGACCGCGCCGCGGATCTTGTCGCGCTCGTAGGCGACCGGATCGACGTCCGCCCCGGCGAGGGCGGCCGTGCGCGAGGCCTTGGCGGCATCGTCCTCGGCGCGGTGCACCAGCTTGTGCATCACTTTCTCGAAGCCCTCGTAGCAGAGGAACAGCCCGCCGGCCATCAGCAGCGGCGTGACCAGCCACGGCAGCCAGGCACTGATCGCCAGGGCCGCGGGCACCAGGATCGCCTTGTTGCGCGCCGAGCCCTTGGCGACCGCCCAGACCACGGGCAGCTCGCGGTCGGCATTGACGCCGGTCACCTGCTGGGCATTGAGGGCGAGATCGTCGCCGAGCACGCCGGCGGACTTGCGCGCGGCCACCTTGGTCATCAGCGCCACGTCGTCGAGGACGGTGGCGATATCGTCGAGCAGGGTCAGCAGGCTGGACGCCATGCGCAGAGATCCGGAAGGGAAGGCGCGCGCAGTATGCAGCGCCGGTGTGGCGCCGGTGTCAGTGCGCCAGGGCCCACGCCGCGAGGCCGAACGCCAGCGTCGCGATGGTCGCCGCAATGATCGCCAGGGCCTGCGCGCGGACCAGCCGCCGCTCCGCGCGCGCGGCCGCCAGTTGCAGCACCTCGATGGTCTTCTGCATGTCCGCGGCGAGCTTGCCGATCGAGTCCGCGTTCTGGTCCGCGGCGTCCTGCAGTTCCGCGATCTGCGCATCGACCACGTCGTTGCGGCGCAGCTGCCCCGGATCGATCAGCGGCGGCGTGCGGGTGAAGATCGGCCGCGCCAGCCGCACGATCTCCGGCAGGTAGGGGGCGACGATGGTGATCCAGCCTGCGGCCATGACGCTGCTGCTCCGGTTATTCGACGCTGGCGTAGACCGTGATCTCTTCGCGGTCGTGATAGAGCTGGCGGGCGCGGATGGTGAGTTTGTCGTGCTCGCCGGCGTTGTTGGCGAAAGTATCCAGGGCCAGCAGCGTTTCCTGCCAGCGCTTCTTCATCGGCAGCTTGAGGTTGAACACCGCGTTGCGGCACCAGCCTTCGCGGAACCAGGTGGCCATGCGCTCGGCGACCTTGCGTGGTTGCTCGACCATGTCGCAGACCATCCAGTCCACCGCGCCGACCGGCTGGTAGCGGAACCCGTCGACGCGGTGATGCTCGACCAGGCCGGTCTCGAGCAGTTCGGCCTGCATCGGCCCGTTGTCGACCGCGGTCACGCGCATGTGTTCGCGGGTCAGCACCCAGGTCCAGCCGCCGGGCGCCGCGCCCAGGTCCACCGCGCGCATGCCCGGCTTGATGCGGGCATGGCGCTCGCGCTCGGTCAGCAGCGCCATGAAGGCCTCCTCGAGCTTCAGCGCCGAGCGTGACGGCGCATCGGCGTGCATACGCAGGCGCGGGATGCCGAGTGGCCAGGGGGCGCTGTCGCCGACGACCGACTGGGCGAGGTAGGCATGGGTGCCGGACACGAAGAACACGTGCAGCCGCGGGAAGCGCGCTTCGTCCTTCTGGCTCAGGAATCCGCGCTTGCGCAGCGCCGGGCGCAGCGCGTTGCCGAAGCTGCGGGCGAGTCCGGCGAGCTGCTTGCCTTCCTCGGAATCGGGATGCTCGACCATCAGCTCGCCGTGGCGTCCGCGACCGGCCAGCGCCTCGAAGATCGGGGTGATGCGGTCGGTCGGATCGAGGTCGCGCAGCTCGGCCAGCAGCATCAGCTTCTGCCGGGCGAAGACGAGTTCGGCGAAGGGCAGCTCGTGGGTCAGCGACGGGCCGTTGTCGGAATGGAACAGCACATAGCCGTCGTTGCGGCTGGTCTGGGCGTAACCGGCGACATGCACGCCGGCCGCGCGCTCGGTCAGCTCCGCCGCCAGATCGGGTTCGAAGCCGGCGCGGCAGTAGCACAGCAGGCCGCTGATCGATGGCGAGGAAGCGGCTGTGTCGCCGCCATCGGTCGCGTGCTCCGCGGCGGTCACTTCGGTCGAGTCGCTCTGGTTCGGGTCGTGATCGTGCATGTCAGTACTTGGCTCCGTCGGTTTCGCCGTAGGTGCGCAGCACCCCGCGCGCGTCGTCGCGCAGGATGTCGCGCACGACCTCGATGCCGCGCTGGTTGAGCGCGCCGATCCAGTCTTCGGGCAGCGGACCTTCGTCGAACGGGGTCAGGGCTTCCACGTCCTGCGCACGCGCGCCGATCAGGAGGCGGTCGATGCCCGCCCAGACGGTGGCGCCGTAGCACATGCAGCAGGGTTGCGACGACGTCGCCAGGGTCATCGGACCATGCTCGTTGAGTCGCGGCGTCTGCAGCCGCTGCTGCGCGAGCATGTAGGCCATGGTCTCGGCATGGGCGACCGAACAGCTGAGCGGCATGACGCGGTTGACGCCGACCGAGACGATCCGGTCGTGGGCATCGAAGACCACCGCGCCGAACGGTCCGCCGCTTCCGGCCTCGATGTTCAGCCGCGACAGCTCGATCGCGAGCGCGACCTTGGCGTCGTCGCCGGCATGCGTGCGCGACGCATCGACGTGTTCGTGCACCCACGCGGGCAGGGTCAGGTGGACCTGGGCATACAGCATCGGAATTCCGGAAAAACGAAAGGAAGGGCGCGTGCGCTCAGCGCAGCAGGCTGCCCGGGGACGGCGCTTCGCAGCGCGAGTTCACGCAACTGCAGGCCTCGATCTCGACGAAGCCGCAAACGCCGGCAATGCCGCGGCGGGCGCAGTCGGCCTGGACCGCCTGCGGATCGACCTGTGCATTGGCATTGACGCAGGCGGGCTGGTAGCCGCAACAGTTGCCGACGTTCTTGACGGCGCAGTCGGCGTCGACGCGACAGCTGCGGTCGGGCTGCAGCGGGTTGGCGGGCAACGGCGTGCCGCGCGGGCTTGCGTCGGAAACCGGCGTCGGGTCGGCAACGACCGGAGCGGACGTGGCCGGCGCGGCGCACGCGGCCAGCGCAAGCAGCGCGGTCGCGACGATCGCGGACACCAGGTGTCGGAGGCGGCGGGTGGAGGGAGCGCCCATGTCGCCGATCCTACCGTCATGCCGTGTGCGCGGCGTGCGCATGCTCAGCCCGCGTCCTTGCCGGTGGCCCAGGTGTCACGCAGGGTCACGCTGCGGTTGAACACCGGCCTGGAAGGCGCATGGTCGTAACGGTCGGCGACGAAGTAGCCGAGGCGCTCGAACTGGAATGCCTGCTCGGGCGCCGCCGCCGCGGCGGCGGGTTCCACGTAGCCGGTCACGCTGCGCCTGGAGTCGGGATTGAGGTGGTCGCGATAGGTCTTGCCGGTGGATTCGTCGTCCGGTTTGGCGACCACGAACAGCCGGTCGAACAACCGCACCTCGGCTTCGACCGCATGCGCCGCACTGACCCAGTGGATCGTGCCCTTGATCTTGCGGTTCGCGCCTTCCATGCCGGGGCGCGATTCAGGGTCGAGGGTGCCGCGCAGTTCGACGATCGCGCCGCTCTCGTCCTTGACCACTTCGTCGCAGCGCACGATGCCGGCGCCGCGCAGGCGGACTTCGCCTCCGGGCACCAGGCGCTTCCAGCCCTTGGGCGGCACCTCGGCGAAGTCGTCACGCTCGATCCACAGCTGGCGCGAGAACGGCACCTCGCGAGTGCCCTGCGCTTCGTCCTTGGGGTGGTTGGAGAACACCAGCGTCTCTGCGTGGCCCTCGGGCAGGTTGGTCAGCACCAGCTTGAGCGGATCGACCACCGCCATGCGCCGCGGCGCGCGCGCGTCGAGGTCGTCGCGCAATGCGCCCTCGAGCACCGAGAAGTCGATCACCGAGTTCTGCTTGCTGATGCCCACGCGGTCGACCAGCAGGCGCAGGCTGGCCGGTGTGTAGCCGCGCCGGCGCAGGCCCTGCAAGGTGTACATGCGCGGGTCGTCCCAACCGTCGACCAGGCCTTCGGCGACCAGCTGGGTCAGCTTGCGCTTGCTCATCACCGTGTAGTTGATGTTCAGGCGCGAGAACTCGATCTGCCGCGGCTTGGCAGCGACGTTCGGCAGGCCGCGCTCGGTCAGCGAGGCCAGCAGGTCCGGATTGCCCGCCAGGTCGACCCGGTCCACCACCCAGTCGTACAGCGGGCGGTGATCCTCGAACTCGAGCGTGCACAACGAATGGGTGATGCCTTCGATCGCGTCGCCCAGCGCGTGGGCGAAGTCGTACATGGGATAGATCGGCCAGGCGTCGCCGGTGTTCTGGTGGGTGACCTGCTTGATCCGGTACAGCGCCGGATCGCGCAGATTCATGTTGCCGCTGGCCATGTCGATCTTCGCGCGCAGCGTGCGGGTCCCGTCGGCGAACTCGCCCGCGCGCATGCGCCGGAAGAGGTCCAGGTTCTCTTCGACGCCGCGGTCACGGAAGGGCGAATCGCGTCCCGGTTCGGTCAGCGTGCCGCGGTACTCGCGCACCTGCTCGGCGGTCAGGTCGCAGACGAAGGCGTCGCCCTGCCTGATGAGCTTCTCCGCGGCGGCGTAGTAGACGTCGAAATAATCCGAGGCATGGCGCAACTCGGCCCAGTCGAAGCCCAGCCAGCGCACGTCGTCCTCGATCGCGCGAACGAACTCGAGATCTTCCTTTTCCGGGTTGGTGTCGTCGAAACGCAGGTTGCAGCGGCCGCCGAATTCCGCGGCGATGCCGAAGTCCAGGCAGATCGCCTTGGCATGGCCGATGTGCAGGTAGCCATTGGGCTCGGGCGGAAAGCGCGTGCGCACGCTCGTGTGCTTTCCGCTGGCCAAGTCTTCGCGGACGATCTGCCGGATGAAGTCCTGACGCACCGGTGCGCTGGCGTCGGAGGGCTGAACGGCGGATTCGGCAGGGCCTGGGGAGGACATGGGAACTCAGGGGAGGAAGCGGATGTGAGCCGTGCAGTGTAGCGGACTGCCCCCATCCCGCAGGCCGAAGGCGTCCTCGGGGCATCAATGCGCTCCACACCGGGTACCTGCCATACTTTCGTGACGACGGTACGGAAACCGTGGCACGCGAGTTGCGATGGACAGGCATCAACAGGGGGAGCGGTGCATGCGCGAGCCAGCGCGTCCGGTCATCGAGACATGCCGGCCCTGGCCGGGCCGGGGCGGCAGCCGGACCTGTCGATGGAGTTGAGCGCCTCCCGGGCGATGCCAGGTCATGGCTGGGTGCTGGCCGCCTGCCTGCTGCTCCTGTTGGGCCTGTTCGCGGCGCTGGTGTCGACGACCCGGCTGCAGCCGGAAGAGAGCCACCCGGTCGAAGTCCGGCCCCTGTCGGACGGGGTGTTCGAACTGCGCGTCGAGCTGCCGGCCGAGGTCTCGGAGCGCTGGGCGCTGTGGTTTCCCCGCGAGCCGGTGGACCGGCTGCAACTCCTAGCCGCCGACGGCTGGCAGAGCGAACCCCTGGAATTTTTCGCGGTGGGCGCGGGTGAGGGCCTCCTGCCGCACGGCTATCGCTTTGTGCTGCCCCGCGACGCGCACGGGCCGACGGTCCTGAGGGCGCAGGTCGACGGCGGGCTGCATGACGGGCTGCGCCCGGTGCTTGCCGAAGCCGCCGACATCCGCCGCGTCGAAGCTTCGGGTATCGCACTGACCGGCGCGGTCTACGGGGGGCTGCTGACGCTGGCAGCCCTGGCCCTGGCGCTGGCGTATGCGTCCCGCGACCGGCTCTTCATCGGATTGTTCGGCTTCATCGTCCCCTTGATGCTGCTGCTGCAGGCCCTCAACGGCCATCTTTACGGACTGCCGGGCGTGCGGCTGTTCGGGTGGTGGGGGTTGCAGGGGCTGGCCGCGCTGACCCTGGTCCAGGCCGCGGCCGCGCTGTGGATGATCGAGGCCTACACCAGCAACGGCCATGAGCCGCGCCATGCACGGCTCGTGCGTCGCGGCAGCGTTGTGCTGATCGGGTTGGCCGCGTTGTTCCTGCTCAACCTGCCGTGGCTGGAACGCCTGTCCCAGCCTGTCAGCGCCATCGCATGGACGCTCGCGGGCCTGGCGGTATTGGCCATGCTCGTCGACGCCGGGCGCCGCGGCGTGCCGCTGGCCTGGGCGTTGGCCTCCGTCGGCGTGGTGGCGATAGGCGCCGGCCTGTGGCTGGCGCTTGCGCGACACGGCCTGGCCCCGGGCGGGTCGCTGCTCTACCTGGCGTATCAGGGCGCGGCGGTCGCATTCGCGCTCGTGCTGGCCCTGGCCCTGACCCACCGCATCGGCGACTACCGCGAGGCGCGGGAGCGCGACCGGCTCGCGCGCATGGACACCGAGCGCAGGATGCGCCGCGAGGCCGCGCGCGCCGATCTGTCGACGGCGCTGCAGATCCAGCTCAACGGCCTCGATCCGGGCGAGATCCCCTGGCAGGGCTTCCGCCTGCTGATGGACCACCTGCTGCCGCTGGTGCCGAGCGAGTCCTGCATCGCAGTGCTGCGTGACTATCAGGGCCGTGACCACCTGCTCGTCGAGCCCTCCATCGCGCTGCCATCGGCGGAGCACGAGATCAACCGGCGGAGCCTGATCCTGCGGCGCCAGGCAACCGCAGGCCTCGCGCTGCAGCAGCCGGTGCGGTCCTCGCCAGGCGGTCCGGTCGTGGCGATGGAAGCGCTGGTCCCATTCCAGGTGCGCGCCCCGGGCTGGGGCGTGCTGTTGCTGCGCCGCGAGGGCGGCGAAGGCTTCACCACCGAGGAGATGTCGGTGATCGGCGAACTGGCGCGCGTCGTGCAGCTGCAGGTCGGCCAGGCTGCCGCTGCCGTCAAGCTGCGGCTATCGGCGGAGATGGACGCGCTGACCGGCAGCATGAACCGCCGGACGATCGACCTGTGGACCGAGCGCACGTTCGCCGAGGCCGAGCGCAGCGCCCGTCCGGTGTCGGTCCTGTTCATCGACCTCGATCATTTCAAGTCGGTCAACGACCGGTTCGGCCATGCCTGTGGCGACGAGTGCCTGCGCGAGGTCGCCAGCGCATTGCGCGGCGTGCTGTCGGAGGCCGACATGTTCGGCCGTTACGGGGGCGAGGAATTCATCGCGGTGCTGCCTGGCCGCGACGGCGCGGATGCCCGGGCGCTGGGCGAGCGCATGCGCATTGCTGTCGAGAACAGAGAGGTACGCCATGACGACCAGCGCATCCGGCTGACGGTGAGCATCGGGATCGCCACCCGTCAGCGTGGCGAAGACACCCCGGCTGCCGCGATCGCGCGGGCCGACAAGGCGCTGTATGCAGCCAAGCGGCAGGGGCGCAACTGCATCCAGGTGGCGCCAGCGATCTTCAGCTGACGGTCGCGCGCGGCCAGGCGCGCGTCGCAGCCCGGTTCGTGAGTTCGCATCCCATCGCCACGCGGCGCTGCGACACCGCTGCAATCGGCGGGTGACCGCAGCCACAGCGCGTGTCGCCGCGGACGGGCGTCTGAAGCGGGCGGAGCTTGCAGGCCCCAACCTTGAAGCGGGCGCGTGCGGCCGCATCCACAACCCGCGGCGCATGGCCGCATCAGGAGACATCGTGATGCCCGGAATCGGAGCCTGGAAACAACGCCTGCCGCGGCGCGAGGACGCGCTGCCCGGTCGCGACACGCCCCTGCCGCTGCACAACGTCCACGCCGTGCACGGCCGCCCCCTGCGCGACGACTTCGCAGGCCTTGAGCAGGTGCAGTTCGGGATGGGCTGTTTCTGGGGCGCCGAGCGCCTGTTCTGGACGCTGCCGGGCGTCGTGACCACGGCTGTGGGGTACTCCGGAGGCTTCACGCCCAATCCGACCTATCGAGAAGTGTGTTCAGGCCAGACCGGACATACCGAGGCGGTCCTGGTGGTTTTCGACCCCGCGCGGATCGCGTTCGAGACCCTGTTGCGAACTTTCTGGGAGGGCCACGACCCCACCCAGGGCATGCGCCAGGGCAATGACGTCGGGACCCAGTACCGCTCGGCGATCTACTGCACAACGCCAGCGCAGCTGGAGATGGCGCAGCGCAGCCGCGATGTCTTCGCCGGGAAGCTCGAGGCCGCGGGCCTGGGAGCCATCACCACCGAGATCGTGCAGCCGGCGCCGACGTTCTACTACGCCGAGGACGAGCACCAGCAGTACCTGCACAAGAATCCGGGTGGCTACTGCGGTCTCGGTGGCACCGGCGTCAGCTGCCCGGTGGGCCTGGTGCTCTGAAGGATGCCTGCCAGAGATGCGGCGGCGGAGGGAGGCCGCCGCTCGCGTCCGGGCCTCAGGTCGCGTCCGGCGGCGAAACCGACAGCACGCGCAGGCGCAGGGTGCGGCCATTGACCGGCCAGTCGATCCGCTGGCCGACCGTCAGCCCCAGCAGGGCGGTGCCGACCGGCGCCAGGACCGAGATGCGCCCGGAGTCGACATCCGCTTCGTGCGGGTAGACCAGGGTGAGGATGTGACGGCTGCCGTCGTGTTCGTCCACGCACTCGACGCGTGCGTTCATGCCGACGATGTCCGCGGCCTGTTCGGCGCCCGGCAGGACTTCAGCGCGGTCGAGTTCGCGCTGCAGCGCGGCGGTGCCCGGATGCTGGCGATAGGCGGGCGAGTCGAGCACGGCCTCGAGACGGGCCAGATCGTGGGCGGTGAGGCGGATCGACGGTGCGTCGGATGGCGGCAGGCCGCTCTTGGATTGCGATGACATCAGGGTCTCCTGGGGTGGTGGTGGGCGGGCCCGCCCATGAAAAAGGCGACGCAGTGCGCCGCCGGATCCGATTGTGCCGCGATTGCGTGCAGGTTGCGACGCCGCGGGCGTCGGAACGGTTCAGGGCCGCGCCGGGGTCCGCAGCAGATGCTCGGGCAGGGCACTGAACAGCGTTGCGAGCGACTGCAGGAAGTCCGTCATTGCCGAGCTGCGCCGCCACACCATCGCGATGCGCCGGCTGGGCGGCGGCTGGTCGGCGAACGTGACCAGCGCGATATCGCGTGACTGGGCGACCGGCGGCTGGACCGCCAGCATCGGCAACAGGGTGACGCCGACGTTGGCGGCCACCATCTGGCGCAGGGTTTCCAGGCTCGTGCCCTGGAAGCCCGACTTCTCCGAGGCCCCAGCGAGATGGCAGACGTCGAGCGCCTGATCGCGCAGGCAATGGCCGTCCTCGAGCAGCAGCAGGCGCTGGTCGGCGATCGTGTCGAGGGTGATGCTGTGGCGACCGGCCAGCGGGTGCGCCTGGGGGACCGCCAGCACGAAGGGTTCCTCGAACAGCGCTTCGGCATGCATCTGTTCGTCGTTCACCGGAAGCGCAAGCACCGCCGCGTCGAGACGACCCTCGCGCAGCCGGGCCAGCAGCAGATCGCTCTTTTCCTCGGTGAGCAGCAGCTCGAGCTGCGGGAACCGCTCCCGGATCGCCGGCACGACATGCGGCAACAGGTAGGGCCCCAGCGTGGGGAAAATTCCGAGGCGGATGGCCCCGGCCTCGGGATCCTGGCTGCGCCGCGCGACTTCCTTCATCTGTTGGACGTCGGCAACGATCCCGCGAGCACGTTCGACGACCTGCACGCCGATCGGCGTCAGCATGACCTTGCGCGGGGCGCGTTCGATCAGGATGACGCCGAGCTCCTCCTCGAGCTTGCGCACCTGCGTCGACAGCGTTGGCTGGCTGACGAAACAGGCCGCCGCCGCACGCCCGAAATGCCGGTGGTCGGCAAGGGCGATGAGATAGCGGAGGTCGCGCAGATTCATGCGTAGCGCCGAGCCCGGGCCGGCGCGCCGCACGCCTGCCTGCGCAGGCGCGCGGTCTCGTTCGACCGGGGCGACCGAACGCTCACGCGGATTCGGTCTGTGCCGTCGTCGCGGCGGCCGGCGCCGAGGTGCGGATCAGGTGGTCGAAAGCGCTGAGCGCAGCGGTCGCACCCTGGCCCATCGCGATGACGATCTGCTTGTACGGCACCGTCGTCGCGTCGCCGGCAGCGAACACGCCCGGCACCGAGGTCTGGCCGCGCTCGTCGATGATGATCTCGCCGCGCGGTGACAGCTCGACCGTGCCCTTGAGCCATTCGGTGTTGGGCAGCAGGCCGATCTGCACGAACACGCCTTCAAGTTCGATACGGTGGCTGTCGCCGCCAACGCGGTCCCTGTACACCAGGCCGTTGACCCTGGCGCCGTCGCCGAGGACCTCGGTGGTCTGCGCGCTGGTGACGATGCGCACGTTCGACAGACTGCGCAGCTTGCGCTGCAGGACCTCGTCGGCACGCAGCTGGGCATCGAACTCGATCAGGGTGACGTGGGCGACGATGCCGGCCAGATCGATCGCGGCTTCGACGCCGGAGTTGCCGCCGCCGATCACCGCCACACGCTTGCCCTTGAACAATGGGCCATCGCAGTGCGGGCAATACGCCACGCCCTTGTTGCGGTACTGGTCCTCGCCGGGCACGCCCATCTGCCGCCAGCGGGCGCCGGTGGCCAGCACCACGGTGCGCGAGCGCAGCGTGGCGCCGTTCTCGAGCCCGATTCCGACCAGGCCGTCGTCGCCGGCCGGCACCAGCTGCACCGCGCGCTGCAGGTCCATGATGTCGACGTCGTACTCGCGCACATGCTGCTCCAGCGCGGCCGCCATCTTCGGGCCCTCGGTCTCCTTGACCGAGATGAAGTTCTCGATCGCCATCGTGTCGAGCACCTGGCCACCGAAGCGTTCGGACGCGACGCCGGTGCGGATGCCCTTGCGTGCCGCATAGATCGCCGCCGCCGCGCCGGCCGGGCCGCCGCCCACCACCAGCACCTCGAACGGAGCCTTGCCGGCAATCGCCTGCGCCGCGCGATCGGCGGCGCCGGTATCGAGCTTGGCGACGATCTGCTCGAGCGTCATGCGGCCCTGGTCGAACTTGCTGCCGTTGAGGAACACCGTCGGCACCGACATGATCTCGCGCGCCTCGACTTCCGCCTGGAACAGCGCACCGTCGATCGCCACGTGGCGGATCCGCGGGTTGAGCACGGCGGCGAGGTTCAACGCCTGCACCACGTCCGGGCAGTTCTGGCACGAGAGCGAGTAGTAGGTTTCGAACAGATAGTCGCCCTCTAGGGCCATCACCTGCTCGATCGTGTCCTTGGCCGCCTTCGACGGATGGCCGCCCACCTGTAGCAGGGCCAGCACCAGTGAGGTGAACTCGTGGCCCATCGGCAGGCCGGCGAAGCGGACGTCGATGTCGAGGCCGGGAGAGGTGATCAGGAACGAGGGCTTGCGCGGGTCAGTGCCGGTGGCATCGACGCTGATCTTCGGGCTCGCTTCCTTCAGGTCCTCGAGCAGGGAGAGCAGCTCGCGCGACTTCTCGCTGTCGTCGACCGAGGCCACGATCTGGATCGGGCGCACCGCGCGCTCCAGATAAGCCTTCAACTGCGCCTTGAGATCGGCTTCCAACATGGCAACGCTCCTGAAACGGGTGGGGGCGTCCGCGACGCATCGGCGTGCGAGGCATCGGGACCGGGGAGAGGGGTGAACCGCAGCCGGCGACTGCGCGCGGCCGGCTCCGGTTCACCCCCATCCGCATGCGCGGGATGGGGGCGAAGACGACGCGATGGACTGCGTCGTCATGGCGCGGGATCAGATCTTGCCGACGAGATCCAGCGACGGCGCGAGGGTCTTCTCGCCTTCCTTCCACTTCGCCGGGCACACCTCGTTGGGGTTGGCGGCGACGTACTGGGCAGCCTTGAGCTTGCGCAGGGTCTCGGTGACGTCGCGCGCGATGGCGTTGTCGTGGATCTCGAGGGTCTTGATCACGCCTTCCGGGTTGATCACGAAGGTGCCACGCAGGGCCAGGCCTTCCTCGGGGATATGCACGCCGAAGGCGTTGGTCAGCTGGTGGGTGGGGTCGCCGACCAGCGGGAACTGCGCCTTGCCGACGGCCGGCGAGGTCTCGTGCCACACCTTGTGCGAGAAGTGGGTGTCGGTCGTGACGATATAGACCTCGGCGCCCAGCTTCTGGAACTCGGGATAGTTATCGGCGGCGTCTTCGACTTCGGTCGGGCAATTGAAGGTGAAGGCGGCCGGCATGAAGATCAGGACCGACCACTTGCCCTTCAGCGTCTCGTTGCTGACTTCGACGAATTCGCCGTTGTGGAAGGCGGTGGTCTTGAAGACGGGGACCTGGGTGTTGATGAGGGACATGAAGGCTCCTGGTGGTGGGGATCTAACGGACGGATGCCGACTGGCTGATCCGGCTGCCCATAGAGTAGGCATCGCCTATCGATATGGGAAATCGATAATAGGAATTCAATCAATAGTTCGCGCCTATCGGTTCATGGTTCAGGAACTTCCATGCCCCGGGCCCTTGCAAGCACTGCTGCGCTGCAGCAATATCGGCTTGTCGGCGCGGCAGTGAATCAACGATTGCGCGCCACGCGGCCCGGCCGCGTCAGGCATTTCCGTGTCCGTATCTCCCTCCCACACGTGGCACGGAATTTCGAAGGCGGCTTCGGCCGCCTTCATTTTGCCTGCGCGTCGGCCTCCGCCGCATCAGTGCCGATGAACCGCAAGACAGCTTGCAGGACCTCCGGGCTCCGCTCGGGATCGTAGAACGCGGCGGCCGGCAGGAAGTGGTTGCCGCCGGGGAGCACGATCAGTGTCGAAGCGACGCCCTTGCGGCGCAGGGCGAAGTCGAGCTTGCGGCTGTTTCCGATATCGACCGTGTGATCCGCGTCGCCGTGGATCAGCAGGAACGGCGGTTCATCGCCATCGACGAAACGCACCGGCATGGCCTCGGGCCACTGGGCGCGAGGCCCGAAGATCGCCTCGTACTTGCCGTTGATCGTGAAATCGTAGGGCCCGGACAGTCCGATGATCCCGGCGAGGTCCACGGGTTCGAGGCCCACGGCCTCCAGGCGGCGTGCATCGGTGCCCAGCAGTGCAGCGATCTGCGCGCCGGCCGAGTGTCCGGCGAGGAACAGGCGCTCGGGATCGCCGCCGTATTCCGCGGCGTGGTCGCGGGTCCAGCGGACGGCGCGCGCGCCATCCTCGACGAAGCCGGGAAAACCGCTATCGGGCCAGGTGCGGTAATCGGCGACCACGGCCACCACGCCGTTCTCGGCCAGGCGACGGCCGACGAAGCGGTACTGGTCCCGCTCACCGTATTGCCAGGCGCCGCCGTAGAAGAACAGCACCACCGGCGCGCCGGGTGCGGCGTCCTGCGGCTGGTAGATATCTAGGGCGAGGCCACGGGTATCGTCGTAGACCGCGGTGGCGTCGGGCTCGCCGGTCCCGCGGTTGACGTATCCGAAGAAGGCGCTCTGGCAGCCGCACACCAGCAGGGCAAGCGCGGCAGCTATGCAGGCGCGGGATGAACGGCGCATCGGCGATCTCCATCAAGGTGCGACACCATCGCCGCCCGCCCCCCGGCTACGATGTGAAGCGATGAACCCGTGCCCGCCTACCGAACTGGATGCCCTGCTGCGTGCCGCCAGCAGCCGCATCGACCCGACCGATGCCCGCTGGCTGCTGGCCCACGCTGCGGGACGTT
Source organism: Luteimonas chenhongjianii (assembly GCF_002327105.1). Taxonomy (GTDB): domain Bacteria; phylum Pseudomonadota; class Gammaproteobacteria; order Xanthomonadales; family Xanthomonadaceae; genus Luteimonas; species Luteimonas chenhongjianii. The sequence goes on from NZ_CP023406.1 coordinate 1,304,659, forward strand.
CGCAGACCTGGCTGTTCGCGCATGCGCGTGACCCCGCGCCGGCGGATGTCGTCGCGCGTTTCGACGCACTGGTCGAGCGCCGCGTCGCCGGCGAGCCGGTGGCCTACCTCACCGGCACGCGCGGCTTCTGGGGGCTGGATCTGAAGGTGTCCCCCGAGACCCTGATTCCGCGCCCGGAAACCGAACTGCTGGTCGAACTCGCCCTCGCGCGGTTGCCGCCGGGCCCCGCGCGCATCGCCGATCTGGGCACCGGAAGCGGGGCGATCGCCCTGGCCATCGCCCGTGAGCGGCCGGATGTCTACGTACTCGCGACGGATGCCAGCGCCGGGGCGCTCGACGTCGCCCGCGCCAACGCGGCGAGTCTCGGGCTGGCCAATCTGCGGTTCGTGCAGGGGGACTGGTATGCGCCCCTCGCCGGCGAGCGCTTCGATCTCATTGCCAGCAATCCGCCATATATCGAGGAGGCCGACCCGCACCTGGAGCAGGGCGACCTGCGCTTTGAACCGGCGGCGGCTCTGGCCTCGGGAGCGGATGGCCTGGACGCGATCCGGGTGCTCGCCGCGGGCGCCATCGCCCACCTCGACCCGGGCGGCTGGCTGTTGATCGAACACGGACTGTCGCAGGGCGCGGCGGTGCGCGCGCTGCTGGCCGATGCAGGTCTGGGCCAGGTCGACACCGCCCGCGATCTCGAGGCGCGCGAGCGCGTCACCTTCGGCCGCGCCCCGGGGTCGCCGGGGCCCGGCTGATAGACTGGCCGCTGCTTTTGCCCCGGATCCATGCGCATGCGTCAGCTCTATCCCGAGATCGAACCTTTCGACACCGGCATGCTCGCCGTCGACGACCGTCACACGCTCTATTACGAGCAGTGCGGCAATCCGAAGGGCAAGCCGGTGGTGCTGCTGCACGGCGGTCCGGGCGGCGGCTGCAGCGCCAAGATGCGCAGCTTCCACGATCCTGCGAAATACCGGATCGTGCTGTTCGACCAGCGCGGGGCCGGGCGCTCGACGCCGCATGCCGACCTGGTGGGCAACACCACCTGGGACCTCGTCGCCGACATCGAACGGCTGCGGACGCATCTGGCCATCGACCGCTGGCAGGTCTTCGGCGGCTCCTGGGGCTCGACGCTGGCATTGGCGTACGCGCAGACGCATCCCCGCCAGGTCACCGAACTGATCCTGCGCGGCATCTTCATGCTGCGGCGCTGGGAGCTCGAATGGTTCTACCAGGAGGGTGCGTCGCGCTTGTTCCCGGAGGCATGGCAGCAGTACATCGCCGCGATTCCGGAGGCCGAGCGCGGCGACCTGATCGCCGCGTTCCACAAGCGTCTGACCAGTGACGACGAGTCGATCCGCCTGGCCGCCGCCCGTGCGTGGAGCGTCTGGGAGGGTGCGACGAGCTTCCTGCACATCGATCCCGACTTCGCCGAGAGTCACGCCGATGCGCAGTTCGCGCTCGCCTTCGCGCGTATCGAGAACCACTACTTCACCAACGGCGGTTTCTTCGAGGTCGACGACCAGTTGCTGCGTGATGCCTACCGCATCGTCGACATTCCCGGCGTCATCGTCCACGGGCGCTACGACGTGGTGTGTCCGGTGCAGAACGCCTTCGATCTGCATCAGGTCTGGCCCAAGGCCGAACTCGTCGTCACTCCGGCCTCGGGCCATTCGGCATTCGAGGCCGAGAACGTTGACGCCCTGGTGCGCGCGACCGACCGCTTCGCCTGAAGCGCGCGTCGCAGCCGATCTGCGGCGCTGCATTCCATCCATCGATGCACGACGGTGGCCCCGTCGTGCGCAGGAAATCCAGATGTCTGAAGAAGAAATCATCGTCAAGGACAGCAACGGCACCCGTCTTGCCGACGGTGACGCGGTCACCGTGATCAAGGACCTGAAGGTCAAGGGCACCAGCGTCACGCTCAAGCGCGGCACGCTGGCGAAGAACATCCGTCTCACCGACGACCCCGACCTCATCGAATGCAACGTCGAGAAGGTCAAGGGGCTGGTCCTGCGGACCGAGTTCGTCAAGAAGGCCTGAGGGCCATCGGATGGATGTGCTCGAACACAACCGGGCGGCGTGGAATCGCGAATCCACATCCGGCAGCGCGTGGACGATGCCTGTGGGCGCGGGCGTCATCGCGGCGGCGCGTCGGGGCGACTGGTCCGTCATCCTGACGCCGAACCGCGCCGTGCCGCGGGACTGGTTCGGCACGCTGGATGCACGCGATGTCCTGTGTCTGGCGTCTGGCGGCGGACAGCAGGCGCCGGTACTGGCCGCGGCAGGCGCGCGCGTCACGAGTTTCGATCTGTCGGACGTGCAACTCGAAAAGGACCGGGCCGTCGCCGAGCGCGACGGGCTGGCGCTGCATTGCGTACGCGGCGACATGGCCGACCTATCGGTGTTTGCCGATGCGAGCTTCGACATCGTGTTCCATCCGGTGTCGAACGTCTTCGTCCCCGACGTGGACGTGGTGTGGCGCGAGTGCGCCCGTGTACTGCGCCCAGGCGGACGTCTGCTGGCCGGCTTCATGAATCCAGCTTTCTTTCTGTTCGATCATGACGAGGCGACGGACACGGGTGCCTGCGTCGCACGTCACCGCCTGCCGTATGCGGAGCCGGACAGCTTGAGGCCCGACGCGCGTGCCGCGTGGGACGCGAGCGGACGCGCCGCCCAGTTCGGGCATTCGCTGCAGACCCAGATCGGCGGGCAACTGGCAACCGGGTTCCGTCTCGCCGGTCTGTACGAGGACGACTGGGAGGACGCGGCCACCCCGCTCAATCGCCTGATGCCGGTCGCCCTCGCGACGCTGGCGCTCCGCGCGCCATAACCTTGTCGGTCGCTCAATCGGCGGGGGAACCGTCCGGATTGAAGTCGATCATCCAGAGTCCGGCCCAGAGCTTGAGATCGAGCTCGAAACCTTCCGCGTGCTTCTGCATCAGCCATGCCGGCGCGGTCGCGCGCGGCACGGTGTGGACGATGATCGCCTCGTCATCCACGCCGCCGCCTTCGCCGACGCGGGTCAGCTCGCGGGCGCGCACGAAGGCCACGCGTTCGTTGCTCATGCCGGCGGTGGTCGGCCCGGTCAGCAGGACTTCGACCCGCCCGGCCGCCCAGCCGGTTTCCTCGATCAGCTCGCGCCTGGCGGCATCCTCGAGCGAATCGCTGCCGCCGCCGTCACCGACCAGTCCGGCGGGCATCTCGATCGTGCGCGCGCCGAGCGGCACGCGGTACTGCTCGACGAACAGCACCTCATCGTCCGGCGTCACCGCGATCACCAGCACGGCCATGCCGTTGCCGCCATGGGTGCGCTCGCAGGCCTCCCATTTGCCGCGGCGGACCAGCCGCAGCCAGTCGCCCTGGTAGAGGATCTCGGTATCGTCGCGCATCGAGGGGTCGGTCATGCGGCGATGCTAACGCGGCGGGCCGGCGACCGACAGCCGTCAGGCCATCGCCGTCGGCGCGTATTCCAGACCGGCAACGGTGAACAGGCGCCTGCGCGTCAAGGGCCCGAAGCGCAGGGCCTCGCACAGCCGCGACAGCGCGTCCCGATCCGCGGTCCGGCGCGCGAATCCGTTCGCGCCCTCGCCGAGCGGCGCGTCGCAGGCGATGGTCGTGAGCTGGCGGCACAGCAGCGCGGTTGCCGCATGCGCCCTCAGCTTGGCGCCCACCTGGCCTGCGCCACGAAAGCGCAGGAACTGGATCTCGTCGCTGCGCGCGAGCAGGGCATCGAGCGTGCCGAAGTGGTGCAGCAGGCTGGCCGCGGTCTTGCAGCCGATGCCCGGCACGCCCGGAATGTTGTCGACCGCATCGCCGCACAGCGCGAGGTAGTCCGGGATCTGGTGCGCCTCGACGCCGTGCCGTGCGCGGACCCCGGCCGCGGTCCAGCGCACGCCCCGGGCATAGTCCCATTGCTCGTCGGCGCCCTGGAGCAACTGCGACAGATCCTTGTCGGCCGAAACGATGACCGCGTGGTGCGCGCGGTCGCGGCCAGCCTTCACTGCGGTCCCGATCAGGTCGTCGGCCTCGTACTCGGTATCGGCCAGTACGACGAAGCCGAGCGCGCGGCACAGCGCCTTGCAGTGCCCGAACTGGCGCCGTAGCTCGTCCGGCGCCGGCGGGCGGTTTGCCTTGTAGGCCGGATAGATGCGGTTGCGGAAACAGCTGTCGAGCGCCTCGTCGAAGGCGATCGCCGCATGGCGCGGCTGCACCCGTTCGACCAGCTCGGCGAGAAAGCGTGCGAAGCCGTGCACGGCATTGGTCGGCCAGCCTTCGGCGTCGCGGAACTCGTCGGGCATCGAATGCCAGGCGCGGAACACGTAGAGGCTGGCGTCGATCAGATAAAGCGGGGTGGTCGGAGGCATCACTGGCTGCGTCATGGCGCGTGCCAGTCCGACAGCAGTGCGACCGGGTCGGGGCGCTCGCGCTCGGGCGCTTCGAGACGCGGCGTGCCGATATGGATGTAGCCGGCAATGCGTTCGTGCGCGCCCAGGCCCAGCAGGCGGAGGATCTCCGCGTCATAGGCCGGCCACCCGGTCAGCCACGACGCGCCGAACCCCAGTGCCTGGGCCGCCTGCAGCAGTGCGAAGCACACGCTGCCGGCGGTGAACAGCCGTTCGACCTCCGGAATCTTGCTGTCGTCGGGGTCGAGGACGGCGATGACGACGAGCACCAGCGGCGCATGGGAAAACCGTCGGCGCTCCTTCTCGAGGGCGCCCTCGCCGATGGCCGGATCGCGCGCCAGGGCGCGCGCCGCGACCCGCTCGCCAAGCGCTTGGCGAGCGTCGCCGGTGATCCGCAGGAAACGGAACGGCACGCGTTTGCCGTGATCGGGCACGCGCACGGCGGACCGCAGCATGCGCAGCAGGGTGGCATCGTCCGGACCGGGCTCGTCGAGCTGGCGCGCCGGGACTGATCGCCGTGCGTCGAGCGCGGCGAGTATGTCGTGTTCAGGATTTGCGGAGATCGTCACAGACCTAGGGTCACGCTTGGGGAATCTTATGTGCGGGGCAGTCTGCCCTTTCCCTGATTGTCCTCCATATGACGCATCACCACGACATCGGCGCGGGTTCCGGCACGCGCGCGGGCTCGGCGCGCGACGCTGCGCGAGTCCTCGAGACGTTGCGCCACGACGCGGTAACGGCGTTGGGCGGGGTGCTGTCGGGGTTCTGGAGCACGATCGAAGAGCAGGTGCGGCTGGCTGCCCTGGCGCGCCACGATTACATGGTCGCCCAGGAAGAGCGCATGGCCGTGCTCGATCTGAGCCAACGCGCGCTGGAGCTCGCGACGCGCTTCCGTGCCGCGATTGAAGCCGAGTTCGACCTGTGGCTGGCCGATCGCCCCGGGCCGCCGGGCCCGGACGGCCTGTCGCTGATGTCGGAAGGCCAGCTCGAGGTGCACCTGGCCGCCCAGCAGATCATCGAGCTGATGGACCACCAGTTCATGCATCCGCTTGCGGCGCTCGGTGATCGCCTGGATGCGCTGGCGCAGCGTCTCGGTATCGAGGGCATCCATGCCAACCCGTTGCGCCCGGAAGTCCCGGTGCGGGCGTTCATGCGCCTGTTCCATGCCGACGAGCTTCCCGCCGGTCTGCGCACCCTGGTGTTCAACCAGTTCGACAAACGCCTGCCGGGCATTCTCGGTGAGGTCTACGCGCGCGCCAATGCCACGCTCGACGCGGCCGGTATGGGGCCTGCGGGCGTGGCCCCGTCCTCCCGGTCCCAGTCCCCGTCCCATTCCGCGCCGCCGGCAGGCCGGCAGCGCGGCGGGCGGGGCGCCGAGACCGCCTGGGTGCCCGACGGCGGAGTCGTCGAGCACGCGGGCAGCGACGCGCCTGCGGGGTCCGCCGGGCCGGATGCGCCGGCAGGCGCCCCGCTGTCAGCCGAACTCCTGGACCTGCTGGCTGCCCACGGTCCGCCGCAGGCCGACCCGGCGACGCCGCGTTATCGCGATCTCGTGCGCACCCAGCTGCACCAGTGGCGTGCGCGGCAGGCGCATGCGCAGATTCCCGAGGCCGGCGCGGACGGCGCCGGCGGCCAGGTCCTGGGCATGTCGCAGCTGCTCAGCGTGGCGCGCATGCTCCAGGGCGATGATCCTGCGCCGTTCGCGCGTGCGCTGGTCGGCGATGATCGGCGCCGGCTCGGCGATGTGATCCGCGATGAACTGATGCGCGGCCTGCGCGAACTGGGCGTGGACACCGAACAAACGCCGCTCAGCCCCGAGGACGACGATGCGATCGATCTGGTCGGCATCCTGTTCCAGGCGCTCTTCGACGCCAACGATCTCCTGCAGCAGGCGCGCGACGTCTACGGCCGCCTGGTGGTGCCCTATGTCAAGGTCGCGCTCACCGACGATTCGATGTTCAACCAGCGTGCGCATCCGGCGCGCCGGCTGCTCGACGCGGTGACCGAAGCCTGCGACGGCAATGCCGGCGAAACCCCGCAGGACCGCGACCTGCTCGACCAGACCGGCCGCGTTGTCGACCGTGTGGTCGAGGAATACGAAAGTGACCAGGCGGTCTTCGCCCTGGCGGCCGCGGAGTTGCGCGAGCGGCTGGATCAGCAGCGCCGCCGCGCCGAGGTCGCGGAGCGACGCGCCGCCGAATCCATCCACGGCCGCGAGCGACTGCAGCAGGCGCGCCGGAGCGTGGACGATCTGGTCGCATCGCGCCTGGCCGACCGTCCACTGACCGCTGCCGTGGCGTTCTTCCTGGACCGGCACTGGCGCCACCATCTCACCCAGACCTGGTTGCGCAACGGGCCGGATTCGGCACGCCATCTCGCTGCGATCAGCGTCGGCGACGCGATGGTGCAGGTCGACTTCGACGCCGCCCACGCGCTCGGCAGCGCAGTCGCCGACGAGCTGCTGGCGCTGCAGGAACCGCTGGCGGAATGCTATTCGAGCTGTGGTCTGGACGCCGCTGCCGCCCGCGACGCGGTGGCGCGGCTCATCGCCGCATTGGCGATGCCGGACACGCCCCGCAGCGTCCATGTGCCCCAGGCTGCCGACATCGACGACGACGCACCCGATCCCGCGCTGCGCCTTGCCGGCGGTCACGACGGGCTCTCGTTCGATCCGACCATCGCCGCGCGGATGCGTCAGCTGCGCGTGGGGCAGTGGTTGCGCCTGGTCGACGACAACGGCCGCGAATCGGCCGCGCGTGTCGCATGGATCAGCCCGATTACCCAGCGGCTGTTGATCGTGAATCGGCGCGGTGTGCGGCGCATGGTGGTCTCGCCCGAGGAACTGGCGGCACTGGTCGGTGCCGGACGCGCCGTGGTGCGCGCGGTGGATGCGCCGTTTGACGAAGCGATGAAGCACGTGTGGCAGCAACTCAACGCGGCCAACGATGCACCTGGCGAGGTCGCGACGGCCTGATTTCCGACTGCGCGCGTTAAGACGCGCGCAAAGTGCTTGCGTTATTGTCCCCGCGGTACACAGGGATGGAGTGGGCGCAATGCCCGTGTCGACAGCACAAGGACCGGGCGATGGCATGCGGGTGGAAACACCTGCCCAGCTCATGGACAGCCTGCGCCGCGAAGCGGCCGCGCGACTTCTGCCGTTGCTCGGCGAGGGTCTGCGTATCGAGCGGGACCGGCTGCAGCGCGAGCTCGGTGATCCTGCGACCACTCCGCGGACACGTGAGGCGCTGGCGGAAGACCTGACCGGCCTCACCGTGCTCTCGGCGGAACTGATCCGCCATGAGCACCGTTGGCAGAAGGCGCTTGCCGATGTGTTCGCAGTCTGGCCCGAGCCCCCCGTGGCGCAACATCGCAGCGGGTATTCGCTGTTGTCGGATGACGAGCTGCAGGCGCAGCTGATCGGCCAGCCCGTGGCCGAGGCGCTCGACCGGCGCTTCGAAAGTGCTCGCGATGTGATCGACCGTCGCCTGTACACACTGGCTGCCCGGCTCCAGTACCGCACCCGTCCGAGCAACCCGCTCGCGGCGCGGTTCCTGATCGACACGTTCCTGCTGGCCTTCGAGGCTGGCGACTGTGGACGCCGGTTGCGCGCCGCACTGCTGCGACGGCATGAAACTTTGCTCGAGCGCGATCTCGCGGCGCTCTACGCCTGGTGCAACACCCGCCTGGGCGATGCGGGCTGTGCACTGGCCGGTGACGGCGACCAGGCGGCGCTGATTGCCGGGCTTGGCGCCCCGGTGGGTACAGTGCCGGCCAGCAAGACCCGGCTGTGGGAGCAGGGCAATGCGGTCGCCCAGGTCGCCGCGGGCGCCGCGTCCACTGCCCAGGCGGATGCGCCGCGCGGCAATCTGCTGCGGCGGCATGCGCGGCGTCAGCGCGATGCGCGCCGGGCCGAGATCGACGCTGCCGCGCGGACCTTCCGTCGCGAGGAATTCATGTCGATGCTCGCGCTGCTGCAGGCCGATCGTGCTCTGCCGCCCGGGCCCTCGCACGCGGCGCGACTGCGCGAAGGCCTGTACATCGTCGCCGCGCGCCTGGGCACCGATCGCAACGAGGTCGCATTCGATGGCGAGCAGGACGATGCGCTGACCCTCGTGGGTGCGCTGTTCGACCTGCTCGCAACCCGGCACCAGATCCAGCCCACCGCGCGCGAACGACTCGCGCTGCTGACGGTACCCTGGCTGCAGCTGGCGCTCGACGATCCGTACCTGTTCGAAGCTTCTTCCCCACCCGCGATGCAGCTGCTGTCGCAGCTGGTCGATCTCTGGGACAGCGGTGATCCGGGCGATCCGCAGTCGGCCGAGCTGCAGGCGCTGGCCGACCGGGTGGCGGATGCGGTGCTCGATGGTCCCCAGGGAGACGGGCGCGTATTCGCGGCGCAACTCGCGCAGATCGATGCGGCGCTCGCGGCCGGCCGGCGCCGCGCCGAAGCGGTGGAGCGGCGCACCTGGCAGGCGCTGCGTGGCCGCGAGCGCCTGGACGCGGCCCGCCGGCAGGCCCGGCTGGAACTCGAACGTCGACTGCATGGGCGCGCCCTGTTGCCGTCGGTGGCGGGTTTTCTTGACGTCGAATGGCGCCAGGCACTGGCCCAGGCCTGGTTGCGCGACGGCGCGGACTCCGATCGCTACCGCGAGGTGCTGTCGCTCGGTGACGCGCTGATCGAATCCGACGGTCTTGCCGCCAGGGATGGTGGCAGCGCGGTGGCCGATCGCCTGCTCGGCATGCTGCCGGCCCTGCGCGAGTGCTGCGCGCAGCATGGCGCGGATGCCGGCGCGGCCGAGACGCGGCTTGCCGGCCTGGTGGCCGAACACGCGAGCCCGACGACGCGGCAGACGCATGTGCCCACTCCGCCGGCCGGGGACGATGCGCCCTTGCTGCCCGACGATGCCGACCCGGTGGCCGGTCTCGCCGACACCACTTTCGCCGAAGGTCAGCGCTTCGTGAGGACCGATGCGCTCGGCGCGTCGCGCACCTTGCGCCTGGCCTGGCGCAGTTCGCTCAGCGGCGCCTGCCTGCTGGTGAACACCACCGGTGCACGCGAGTTCCTGCTGATGCCGTCGGCGCTGCGGGAGATGGTCGAATCCGGCCAATTGCGGTCGCGGCCGAGCGGTGGCGCGGTCGCCGGCGCCCTGGCCACCCTCGCTGCGCAGGCCAGCGGGGCCTGAGGGCACGTCACAGCACCACTGGCGACCAGCGGTCCTGCACATGTCCTAGGATGGCTCCGACTCCAGGTGAGGGCGGGATCGATGGCGGTGACGATCGGCGTGGCGCGTGAAACCGCAGCGGGGGAAGCGCGCGTTGCGCTGACGCCCGAGACCTGCAGGAAGTTCGTGGCAGCGGGCGCTGCCGTGCAGGTGGAAACCGGCCTCGGCGCCGGGGCGCATTTTCCCGACCCCGACTATGCCGACGCCGGTGCCCGGATCGTCGGGGATGCCCGCGCTGCATTGTCCGGCGCCGCGCTGGTGCTGTGCGTGCGGCCCCCGGACGCCGGGCGCCTGCAATGGGTCCAGCCGGGCGCGGCACTGGTCGGAATGCTCCAGCCCGAGGCCGATGCGGCGCGCGGACAGATCATCGCCGAGCGGCGCCTGCTTGCCTTTCCGCTCGAGCGCCTGCCACGCACGACCCGCGCGCAGTCGATGGACGTACTCAGTTCACAGGCCGGTATGGCGGGCTACAAGGCGATGCTGATCGGCGCCCAGCTGGCGCCGCGCTTCTTTCCCATGCTGACCACGGCGGCCGGCACCATCCGGCCGGCCAAGGTGCTCGTGATCGGCGCCGGCGTGGCCGGCCTGCAGGCGATCGCGACCGCCAAGCGCCTGGGCGCGCAGGTCGAAGGCTTCGACGTGCGGCCCGAGACGCGGGAGCAGATCGAGTCGCTGGGCGGACGCTTTCTGGATCTGGGCGTCAGCGCCGCCGGAGAAGGCGGCTACGCCCGCGCGCTGACCGAGGCCGAGCGTGCCGAACAGCAACGGCGCCTCGGCGAGCACCTCAAGGGTATCGACGTCCTCGTATGCACCGCCGCGGTCCCCGGGCGGCCGGCACCGAAGATCGTCACGTCGGCGATGGTGGCCGGCATGCCCCCTGGGAGCGTGGTCGTCGACCTGGCGGCAGATAGTGGTGGCAACTGCGAAGCGACCCGGCCCGGCGAAACGATCGCCGTCGATGGTGTGACTATTGCCGGGCCATTGGATCTGGCATCAATGGGTGCAACCCAGTCCAGCGAGATGTTCGCCCGCAACGTGTTCAATTTCGCCCGGTTGCTGCTGGGCGAGGACGGGCTGGCGCCGGATTGGAGTGACGAGCTGCTGGCGAAGACGGTGTGGCCGGCGCCCCCGCCCGGGCCCCGCGAGGGCTGAGCCGGCCGACGTGGTGCAGCGGATTCCGGCGGAACGCGATGGGAGCCCGCGCGAGGCTGCGCGTCCACCACCGCAACCGGGGCCGGGCGCGTGCGCGCTTCGTTCAGCGCTCGCGGCCACTGTCGCGCGATGGCGCGGGATTCTCGGCCGCCCAGCGACGACGCTGTTCGGGCGACATCTCCTTCCAGCGCTCGCGCAGCGCCTGGCGGTCCGCCTCGGGCAGGGTGCGCAGCTTGTTGTAGAGCGCGCGCACTTCCTCGCGCTGTTCGGGCGGCAGGTGCTTCCAGCTGTGCATGCCGTGCCGCGCCTGTGCGCGCTCGGCGGGAGTCATCGCCTCCCAGCGCCGGGCATTTTCGAGCATGCGCTCACGCGTCGGCGCGTCGGCGCTGTTCCAGCGCTCGCGCACGGGGGCGATCAGCAGGTCGCGTTGTGCGGGCGTGAGCTGGTCCCACGCCGCGGGCGGCGCGGACTGGGCGATTGCGGCGTGGCCCCACAGCAGCAGGGGGAGTGTCACGGCGATCAGGCGGAGTCGGGAAGCGGACATGGTCATTCCAGGGCAAGCAGGGTGGTTTCGTTGTCGGCCAGCCAGCGGTAGAAGTCGGGCGACTCCTCCAGCCCGGCCAGGGCGTCACCGAGTTCGTCATCGAGCGGCCCCGCCGGTGTGGCCGCCGCGAGCGCAGGCGCGGGGGCCGGGGCTGGTCCGCCCGGCGTATCGCCCGGCAGCGCCAGGCGCAGACCGATCGCAAGCGCGAACACGGCCGCGAAGCCGGCTGCCAGAGGCAAGCGCCAACCGAAGCGCGGTGTATCGGCCACCTGCAGTGCCGCATGCCGCCCGCGGTGCAGGCGCGCAGTCGTCTGCGGGCTGATCGTGCCCTGTGACCGGCGATAAAGCGCGCGCAGGGCGGCATCGTCGAGCGGATCTTGCTCCCGGTTCATCGGAACTCCTCCAGTTGCGTCTGCAACGCCTCGCGGGCGCGGAACAGATGGGTCTTCACCGAGCCAGCGCTGCATCCCATGATGCGGGCGGTGGTCTCGACATCGAATTCTTCGAGGACGCGCAGCGTGAACGCCTCCCGCTGGCGGCGCGGCAACTGCCGCAGGGCCTGCGCCAGCTGCGTCCATGCCTCGCGTCCCTCCTGGGTGCGCTCGGGGTCGGGGCCGGTATCGGCCCAGTCGATCTCGTCCCCCTCGGGCATCCGCGCATCACTGAGCCAGGTCAGGCGGAACGTCCGTCGTCGCTGCACGTCGATGATCCGGCTGCGCAGCACGGTCCAGAACAGCGGTGTCCATTCGCTCGCCGGGCGATCGGCATAGCCGAGCATCTTGGTCATCGCGTCCTGGACCGCGTCCAGGGCATCGTCGCGGTTGCGCAGGCCGAGCTCGGCGAATCGGAAGGCCCGCCGCTCCACGCTTGCGAAAAATTCCGCGAGCGTGGACGGCAGGGCTGGGCTGGCGGCATCGGCCGCGACGGGGGCGTCGGTCACGGCTGCAAGCCTACCGTGCACGGTGTGCGCTGCCCGGTCAGGGAAATGGCTGCCATCCATCGTCGCGTCGTCGCCAGTGGCGGGAGGTATGTGGGATCAACGCGTCGCCGGCCTCGTGGTTGACCTGGCCCGAGGTGGGCGACGCCCGGGTGGCGCCGCGTTCACCGGTGGTTATGATGCGGGCACGGGCCCCGGGGAATCGCGATGATCGATGGTGTCGTGGCGCTGTACATCTTCATGCTGGCGGCCATCGCCGGCCACGTGATCATTTCGCGGGTGCCGACGATCCTGCATACCCCGCTGATGTCGGGCTCCAATTTCATTCACGGCATCGTGCTGATCGGCGCAATGCTGGTGCTCGGGCACGCGGACACGACGCTCGAGAAGATCATCGGCTTCATCGCGGTGCTGATGGGCGCGGGCAACGCGGCCGGCGGTTACGTCGTGACCGAGCGGATGCTGGAGATGTTCAAGCCGAGCGCCAGACCGGGCGGCAAATCGTGAGTGGCGTGGCTGCGCGCGGGAAGCATCGGGCCCGCGCGGCGTTCCGGCGGATCATCTGCCTGCCGTACTCGTCGCTGCTGATGGCGCCATGGCGTCCCGTCATCGGGCGAGTCGCGGCCGGCGCGGTTGCGCGTCCCGGCCGGGCGCGGACCCGGGCGGCGGTGCCATGAGCGGCTTGGACCTGCGGACCGGCCTGGTCGCCGCCAGCTACTTCATTGCCGCGACGCTGTTCCTGCTCGGCATGCAGCGCATGGCATCCCCGCGCTCGGCACGGTCTGGCATCCAATGGGCGGGCGTGGGCATGGTGCTGGCGACCGTGGCCACGTTCTTCGTGCCCGGGCTCGGGAACATCGGCCTGATGCTGCTTGCGATCGCGCTGGGAGGCGGGTTCGCCTGGATGTCGGGCCGGAAGGTCGCGATCACCGACATGCCGCAGATGGTCGCGCTCTACAACGGCCTGGGCGGCGGGGCCGCGGCGGCGATCGGCGCGGTCGAGCTGTTGCGCTGGTCTGCTGCCGGCATCGCGCCGGCGCGGCTGTCGCTGGTCCTGGCGATGCTGGGGGCATTGATCGGCGCGATCGCGTTGTCGGGCTCGGTGATCGCCTGGGCCAAGCTCGACGGGCGCATGGACAGGCGCTATGTGTTCCGCGGACAGCAGCTCTTCAACCTGGTCGTATTCGCGGGCGCGCTGGTGGCCGGAGGATTGGCGGCGCACACGCTGGGTATGCCGGCCATCATCGTGTTCTTCGCGCTGGCGCTGCTGCTGGGCGTACTGATGACGCTGCCCATCGGCGGCGCCGACATGCCGGTCGTGATTTCGCTCTACAACGCGCTGACCGGCCTGGCCGTCGCGTTCGAAGGTTACGTGCTCGGCAACGAGGCACTGATCATCGCCGGCACCATGGTCGGCGCGGCCGGCATGCTGCTGACCCGCCTGATGGCCAGGGCGATGAACCGCTCGATCGGCAGCGTGCTGTTCTCGAGCTTCAGCGCGGGGGGCGCGGGCGCCGCGATCGAGGGCAGCCAGAAACCCGTCGAGGCCGCGGATGTCGCGGCATTGATGGCCTATGCCGAACGCGTGGTCATCGTGCCGGGCTATGGCATGGCCGTGGCCCAGGCCCAGCACAAGATCTGGGAGCTCGCTCAACGCCTGATCGAACGCGGGGTCAAGGTGCGGTTCGCGATCCATCCGGTCGCCGGCCGCATGCCCGGCCACATGAACGTGCTGCTGGCCGAGGCCGGGGTGCCCTACGACCTGATCGTCGACATGGACGACATCAATCCGGAATTTCCCAACACCGACGTGGCGCTGGTCATCGGCGCCAACGACGTGGTCAATCCCTCTGCCAGGACCGATCCCGCCTCACCCATCTACGGCATGCCGATTCTCGACGTGGTGCGGGCGAAGAACGTCGTGGTGATCAAGCGCGGCAAGGGCACGGGCTTTGCCGGTATCGAGAACGCGCTGTTCTATGCCGACAATGCCCGCATGCTCTACGGGGACGGGGCGGAGGCGGCCGGCGCCCTGGTCGCCGAACTCAAGGCGCTCGACGGCGGGCACTGAGCCCTCAGCGCGAGAGCACCAGCGCGATCAACAGTCCGGCGCCGAGCCAGGCCAGGTCGGCCGGCGCGTTCGCCAGCGAGGCCAGCGTCCACGCGTGGTGCGTGCCAAGCTTGAGCGCTGATTCCCACGGCATCATGCCCATCGGCCTGGCGAGCTGCGAGGCGACGATGCCCCAGTTGGCGATGACGATCGCCAGCAGTGTCGCCGCGCAGCCGGCGAGTGCACGGGCCATGCCCGGGCGGGCCCGCGCCAGCCGGAGCAGCCACGCGGCATCGAGCGCGGCGATCACCGCCATCCAGCTCGACTGGGCGCCGCTTGCATCGGCCAGCAGGATCCACGCAGCGGCGATGCCGGCGCTGCCGAGCAGGAGCAGGCCGATTGCCAGGGGCCAACGCCGGGTGCGGGCGGGGTGTTGCCTCGACGACATGGCGGGCTGCAGGGCGAAACGGGCGGCCAGCATACCGGCGGGCGACGATACAATGACAGCACTTGCGTGGCCGCCATCCGCCACAATCTTCCAGGCCATGTATTCCCGTAGCAGCGAACCCGTCCGTTTCGAGCGCGATTGCGCCGCCGTTCTCGTGCCGGCAGGCGAACACGTGACTCTGCCCGCCGGCAGCGCCGGCTACATCACCCAGGCCCTCGGCGGCAGCTACACGCTGTTCGTGGAAGGCAACCTGTTCCGCATTTCCGGCCGTGATGCCGATGCGATCGGCAAGGAGCCGCCGGTCCCGCTGGAACTGCCGGACGGTGCCGACGACGCCGCGGTCGAGCGGATGGTCTGGGAGCAGCTGCGGACCTGCTTCGATCCCGAGATTCCGATCAACGTGGTCGATCTGGGCCTGGTCTACGAGGCCGATGTGCAGCCCGCAACGGACGGCCAGCGCAGGATCGAGGTCAAGATGACGCTGACCGCGCCGGGCTGCGGCATGGGCGACATCCTGGTCGACGACGTCCGCAGCAAGCTCGAACTGATCCCGACCGTCGAAGAGGCCGACGTCGAGCTGGTGTTCGACCCGCCGTGGAACCGGACGATGATGTCCGAGGCCGCGCGCCTCGAGACCGGAATGCTCTGAGGCCCAATCTCGGGCCTCCATTCAGCGGACGTTCCGCAAATAAATCTGACGTGAATCGTCAATATGTGACGTGGTGCGCTTTTTTGGAGCGCGCCAAGCCGATTTTTGCGTTGCTCCCGAGCCGTGCTGTCGCGTAGCGTCAGTTTGCGGTCAGTTTTGTCATGTCCGCATCGCGACGGAGTCAGTGTTGCCCGACATTGAGGCGCCGCTCCGGAGATGCCGCCCGTGCGGCCCACCCACCCGTTGGGGATAGTCAGATGCCGAATCTTCCGCATCACGCGCCGCGCCATCGTCTGCTCGTCGTGGCCACCGCGCTCGCGCTCGCCGCTCTCGCCCCGGCCTCCCAGGCCACTGACCGGCTCAATCTCGGTGGCCTGCAGTCGGCCGAGGCCCATGACCGGTTCATCGTCAAATACCGTGAAGGCTCGGCGGCGCAGACCAGCCCCGCGGCGGTCGCCAGCGCGCTTCGCGCGCCGGCTGCGCGTATCGCGGTCGGTGCCGGCCAACAACTGCGTGTCGAGCACCTGCGTCGCATGACCCAGGGCGCGGACGTCGTACGCACCAGCCGCAAGCTCGATCGCGCCGATGCCGAGTCGCTGATGCGGCAGATCGCCGACGATCCCGATGTGGAGTACGTCGAGGTCGACAAGCTCAACCAGGCGTTCTGGACGCCGAACGATCCGCGCTTCAGCAGCCAGTACGGCTTCGGGACCGGGCCGGGCGGCATCCGCGCCACCCAGGCCTGGGACGTCACCCGGGGCGCCGGCGCCGTGGTCGCAGTGCTCGATACCGGCATCGCCAGCCACAGCGACCTCAATGCCAACATCCTGCCGGGCTACGACTTCATCATCGATGCCACGGTGGCGGGCGATGGCGGCGGGCGCGATGCCGACCCCAGCGATCCGGGCGATTTCTACGGCGGCCGCAGCTCCAGCTGGCACGGGACCCACGTCGCCGGCACGGTGGCGGCGGTAAGCAACAACGGGGTCGGGGTCGCCGGCACCGCGCCCGAAGCCAGGGTGGTGCCGGTCCGCGTGCTCGGCCGGGGCGGCGGCTACGACTCCGATATCGCCGATGCGGTGGTGTGGGCCTCGGGCGGCAGCGTCACCGGCGTACCCGCAAACCAGAATCCGGCCGAGGTCATCAACCTAAGTCTCGGCGGCAGCGGCGCCTGCGGCAATGCGATGCAGAGCGCGATCAATGGCGCGGTCGGGCGCGGGACGACGCTGGTGATCGCGGCGGGCAACAGCAACGCCAACGTCTCCGGATTCTCCCCCGCCAACTGCAGCAACGTGATCGCGGTGGCCTCCAATACGAGCACCGGAGCTCGGTCGAGCTTCTCCAACTACGGCGCCGGCATCACGATCTCGGCGCCGGGCTCGGGCATCGTCTCCACGCTCAACAGCGGCCGGACCACGCCCGGCAGCGAGAGCTACGCGTCCTATGACGGCACGTCGATGGCGGCGCCGCACGTGGCGGGCGTGGTCGCGCTGATCCAGTCGGTGTCGAATCCGGCGCGGACGCCGGCCCAGATCAAGACGCTGCTGACGAGCACCGCGCGCGCGTTCCCGTCCACACCCTCGCAGCCGATCGGCGCCGGCATCGTCGACGCCGCCGCCGCGGTCGCGGCGGCCACGGGTGGCACCGGTCCGACACCGGATCCGGAGCCTGATCCCGGCGATGGCGGGCTGCAGAACGGAGTGCCGGTCACCGGCGTATCGGGCGCCGCGGGCAGCGCCCAGCGCTGGACGTTCACGGTGCCCGCTGGCGCGCGCAATCTGGTGATCGCGATCTCCGGCGGCAGCGGCGATGCCGATCTCTACGTGCGCCGCGGCAGCGCCCCGACGACATCGACCTACGACTGCCGCCCGTACCGGTCCGGCAACGCCGAGAGCTGTTCGTTCGCCACACCGCAGGCCGGCACCTGGCACGTGCTGGTCCGCGGCTACACGTCGTTCTCCGGGGTCACGTTGCGCGCCAGCCACAACTGACCGCAGGGCGCTCCAGGGAATCAGGCAGGCATCAGGCACCGCGTCGCGGGACCTGGTGCCGGCGGGGCAGGCCGCTGCGGCGTGCGCCGTTCCATGCGGGTCACCAACGAGGGGTAGACATCAGGATGAAGACACTCATCGCATGCATCACCGCCGGCACGCTGTCGGTCGGTGCTGCCGCAGCTGCAGGCCGGGACGCGCGCCCGGCCGCCTTCGACCACCGGCTTCCGGCCGAACACACCGTCGAGCTCAAGCGCATGCCGGCGGTCGACATCGCGCGCCTGCGCGCTGAAGACGCCAGGCAGGATCGTGCGCTCGGCCTCCGGCCGATCCGCTTCGCCACGCCGCACGCCGTGGACCTCACGCCGAACAACGCCGGCGACTGGGACGAGATCGCCGGCGGCAACCTGGTCTGGCGGCTGCGTGTGGAATCGAAGGACGCGCTGTCCTTGAACTTCGGCTTCTCCGAGTTCCATCTGCCCGAAGGCGCGCGCCTGCTGGTCTATCCCGAGGGCCTCGACCGCAATGCCAATCCCGAGGCCATCCATACCTTCACCGCCGCCGACAACAAGCCCTCCGGCAGCCTGTGGACGCCGATCGTGCCGGGCGACAACGCGCTGATCGAAGTGGTCGTGCCGAAGTCGCAGGCCTCCGCACTGAAGCTGCGCCTGACCAGCGTGAACCACGACTATGTCGGCTTCGGCCGACTGGCCCGCGAAGGCGCGCTGGCACAGACTAAGGGGGTCTCGGGCAGTTGCAATGTCGACGTGGTGTGCCCCGATGGCGACGAGTTCCGCGACGAGATCCCGTCCGTCGGCGCGTACTCCCGCTTCGGCACGTTCTACTGCAGCGGCTCTCTGGTCAACAACACCGCCGGCGATCAGAAGATGTACTTCCTGACCGCCAACCACTGCGGCATGGGCACGGCCGACGCCGCGGCCAGCATCGTCGTCTACTGGAACTACCAGAACTCCACCTGCCGCACGCCGGGCAGCGCCGAGAGCGGCGCCAACGGTGATGGCAGCCTGGCCCAGAACCAGACCGGCGCGGTGGTCCGTGCGACCTACGCCGCGTCCGACTTCACCCTGCTCGAGCTCGACGACGCGGCAGATCCCGCGTTCAACCTGAGCTGGTCGGGCTGGGACCGCCGCGATCTCGCCCCCGCGGGCGCGACGGGCATCCACCATCCGCGCGTCGCCGAGAAGCGCATCACCCATTCGGACAATCCCTTGCGTGTCGAGGGATATCTGGGCGGCAGCGGCACCACCCACCTGTGGGTGCAGTGGAACCAGCGCGGCACCACCGAGGGTGGTTCGTCGGGGTCGCCGATCTACAGCCCCGAAGGCCGGGTGATCGGTCAGCTGCACGGCGGTTATGCCTCGTGTTCGACCACGGGCGACGACCACGTCGACTGGTACGGCCGTCTGTTCACCTCGTGGAGTGGCGGTGGGACCGCGGCCACGCGACTGAGCGACTGGCTCGACGCAGCCGGCACCGGCGCGGAGTTCATCGACACCATCGGCGCCGATGGCGGCACCGAGCCGGGCGATCCGGTCGCCGGTTTCGACTTCAGCGTAGACAACGACACCCTGACGGTGAGCTTCACCGACACCTCCAGCGACGACGGCGAAATCGTCTCCCGCGCATGGGCCTTCGGTGATGGCACCACCTCAAGCGAAGCCAACCCGGTGAAGACCTACGCCGAGGCCGGCGTGTACTCGGTCTCGCTGACGGTCACCGACGACGACGGCAATACCCACACCCGCACCCGACAGGTGGAAGTGGGCGACCTCTCGCCGGATGCCATTGAACTGACCAATCGCACACCGCTCTCCGGGCAGTCGGGCGCGGCCGGGACCGAACTGCTCTACAGCATCGAAGTGCCGGAGAACGTCAGCGGGCCGCTGTCGATCACCACCTCCGGTGGCAGCGGCAACCTGACGCTGTACGTGAGCCGCGACGTGGAACCGCAGGCCGATGCCTACGACTTCATCTCGCAGCGTCCGGGCAACAACGAAGTGGTGCGGATCGCCGACGTCGAAGCCGGGATCTACTACATCAAGATCGTCGGGCAGTCGGCGTTCGCCAACGTCACCGTGCAGGCGCGCCACAACCTGCCGAGCGAAGGTGGCGGAGAAGGCAGCCTGCGCAATGGTGTGCCGGTGACCGGTCTGGCAGGGGCAGCGGGGACCCAGCAGTTCTGGACCATCCAGGTGCCGGCCGGTACCGCCAGCCTGCGGGTTGCGATGACCGGCGGGACGGGGGATGCCGATCTCTACCTGCGTTATGGCGCGCAGCCGACCACCACCGCCTACGACTGCCGCCCGTTCCTGAGCGGCAACAACGAAACCTGCACGGTCGCCAATCCGCAGGCCGGCACCTATCACGTGCTGGTCAATGCCTACTCCACCTTCAGCGGTGCGACGTTGACCGCCACCTGGTGAGGCAAGCGGCGTTCACCCCGGGCGCGCCCGGGGTGCGGGCATCATCACGGTCCCGCGCCCCACGCATTCCCGGCCGAGACCGTCATGTTGCAGGTTCCCCGTAATCCCGCGCGGCGCTTCGGCGCCGCGTTCTTTTTGCCAGCCCTGCTGTTGTCGGCCTGCGCGATGGGCGGCGATCCGCAGACCGACGCCAATACCGAGATCGATCCGATGCAGCAGCGTTTCATCGTCCGTTACGCGCCGGGCACCGCGCCGGAGCGGGACCCTGGCCTGGTCGCCGACCGCATCGCGCAGACGGCGCGCGCCGCGGGCCTGGTGGATGCGAAGGGCGTGCCCGCCAGGGTGACCTGGCTGCGGCGGCTGGCGGTGGGGGCCGACGTGGTCTCGGTCGATCCCGAGCTCGATGCCGCGCAGGCGCAGCGTCTACTGCAGGCACTGGAGGCCGAACCCGACGTCGAATACGCCGAGCCGGACGGTCGCATGACGATCGGCCCGGGGCCGGTGATGCCGACGAAGCGCCCCGGGAGCGACTGAGCCTCAGCCCAGGGGTTCGAACCGGTTGGCCTCGACGTTCTTGCGGACCTTGAGCGGATCCCAGATGCGACCGTTCATCGCGACGTAGACCCCCGGCGGCTTCGACTGCACGGCGCCGACGGCGGTCCCGATATTGAATTCCGCGTCGGAGCCGCGGAATCGGGCCGGGCTCAGTGCGCCGGTCAGCACGATGGTCTTGTCGGGAATCGTGGCCAGGACCTTCGCCGTCTCCACCATCGAATCGGTGCCATGGGTCAGCAGTACGTGGCCGGCCGGCTGCGCGGCAATCGTCGCGCGGATCAACTCGCGATCCTCGTCGGTGATGTGCAGCGAATCCTTGCGGATGATCGGGATCACGCGGTAGCGGAACGCGACCCCGAGCTCCTCGAGCATGCGGCCGATCTGCGGGTCGCCGACCTGGAAGTCCGACTTGTCGTCGAAGTAGATCTTGTCGATCGTGCCACCGGTGGTGACGATCAGCAGCTCGTCCATCGTGTTGCGGTCCTGCGGGTCGGCCTGGCCCGCCATGATACCGGCCGCGGTCGTTGCGGCGTGCTCAGTCCGCCGACGCGGACCTGCGCCCGAAGCGCGCGCGCAGGCCGGGGAGGCTGGCGGAGAACACCACCGCCAGCGACAGCGCAATGCCCGCCCACGGCCGGACGCCGAGCTCGGGGTGTGACCAGGCGTACATGACACCGTGCGAGAACCAGAACAGCGCGGCGATGCCCGACCACAACGGCGCGGCGCGCAACCCGCGCAGCACCCCGGCGAGCAGCAGCAGCGGGGGCAGCACGAACACGATCAGTGCGGCGCCGAAGTGCGGATCATCGCGGTGCCAGAGCAGGTACAGGACCGCGATCAGCGCAAGCGAGCACGCCAGTACGCTGCGCGCGGCGTCCGGCCGCGACCTCTGGGTGCTCACGCGGCGAGCTTCGCGGCAAGCGTGGCGATCCGGCGGCCGAGTGCCCGCGCAAGCGCCGCCTCGTCGTCGGTCGGCTGCGGATCGTCCTGCTGGCCGGCGACGTGGCTGGCGCCATACGGCGTGCCGCCGCCACGTGTCGTCGTCAAAGCCGGTTCGGTGTACGGGATGCCGGCGATGACGCAACCGTGGTGCAGCAGCGGCACCAGCATCGTCAGCAGCGTCGACTCCTGGCCGCCGTGCTGGGTCGCGGTCGAGGTGAACACCGCCGCCGGCTTGCCGACCAGGGTGCCGCTGGCCCACTCCGCGCCGAGCCCGTCGAGGAAATGCTTGAGCGGCGCGGCCATGTTGCCGAAGCGGGTCGGACTGCCGAGCAGCAGTCCCGCGCATTCGGCAATGTCCGCACGGTCCACGTAGGGCGCCCCGTCGTCAGGCACCGGCGGCGCCGCCTGCTGGGTGATCGCGGCGACCGGTGGCACGGTCCGCAGCCGGGCCTGCATGCCGTCGACCTCGCCGATGCCGCGGGCGATCTGGCGGGCAAGCCGGGCGACCGAGCCGTTGCGGCTGTAGTAGAGGACGAGGATGTCGGGCATGGAGAGCCTCTGTGTGGATGGGTGGGCTGCGCGTGTGGAAACCGCGCGGGTTTTGTCTGCGGAATCCGCAGCACCATCGGAATCCGCGCATTCCGGCATTCTCGCGCACTCCGCATGGCGTGGGCGAGGTGGGCTGCCCATGCAAAAGGAGTGGGAAACCATCCGGCAGATTCCCGGCGGCGCAACCGGTCGCAACACGGGCCGCGTCCTGGCACCCGCAATCCCCTGACGTTCGCAGGACCCCGGCCTCTGCCTCGGGGGGCAAGGTCACGGGCGGTGCGCCCGGCATCCCTGATGCATCGCTGCGCAACCGCTTTGCTACGCTGCGCCCACGATGGAGCCACTCGCCACCTTCAACCGCTGGACCGAACGGATGGCCGACCGCGCGCGCGCGCTGAGCTTCGCGCGCTTCCTGTGGCGGCGGTTCCTCGACGACCGGCTGTTCGAAGCTGCCGGCGCACTGGCCTTCACCACGGTGTTCGCGCTGGTGCCGCTGTCGATGGTGGTCTTCGGCGTGCTGTCGGTGTTTCCCGCATTCGGGCAATGGCGCGACCAGCTCAGCGACTACATCTTCTCCAACTTCGTGCCCGACTCGGCCCGCGCGGTGGAGTCGGTACTGATGCAGCTGCTGAGCAATACCGGCCAGCTGACGACGATCGGCGTGATCGCGCTGGTGATCTCCGTGCTGGTGACCCTGCTCAGCGTCGAGACCACGTTCAACCGGATCTGGCGGGTCAAGTCCGCGCGGCCCACCTTCGCCCGCTTTCTCGTCTACTGGACCGTGCTCACGCTCGGCGCGCTGCTCGCCACGGCCAGCCTGGCGGTCTCGGCGCGGTTCTTCGCGCTGGAGATCTTCAACACCGATTCGGGGCGCCTGCTGCGCGGCGTGATGCTGTGGGCGGCGCCGATGCTGATCGAGCTCGCCGCGATCACGACGATCTTCCGCGTGGTGCCACACCGGACCGTGCAATGGCGGCACGCGCTGGCCGGCGCCGCACTGGCGGTCGTGCTGTCGGAGATCATCAAGTGGGGGATCGGCCTGTACCTGGGCAGTTTCGACGCCTACGCGCGCATCTACGGGCAGATCGCCTTCCTGCCGATCTTCCTGCTGTGGGTGTATCTGAGCTGGGTGGCCATCCTGCTGGGCGCATCGTTCGCCTCGTCGATCTCGGCGTTCCGCTACCAGCCCGCGCACATGCGCCTGCCGCGCGGTTTCGAGTTCTACGGCCTGCTGCGCATGCTCGGCCGATTTGCGCAGGCGCGCAGCGAGGGTCGGGGCCTGCATATCGACGACATCCAGGCGTGCGAGCCGATGCTGACCGATGCCCTGGTGCAGCAGATGCTCGCGCAGCTCGAGGAAATCGCCCTGGTGCGCCGGGCCGAATCGGGCGAGTGGCTGCTTGCGCGCGATCTCGACACCCTGACCATGGGCGAGCTCTACGAAGCCTGCGACCTGCGTATTCCCATTGCCGAGGCGCGCCTGCCGTGCCGTGACGACGCACTCGGCGTCGCCGCGGCGGGCGCGCTCGACGATCTGCGCATTCCGCTGCGCGACCTGCTCAAGCGCCGCGTCGCCAGCCTCTACGATTCGACGGAGACATCAGCATGAAGCGCCTCGCGCCCTGTATCGCCCTTGCCCTGCTGCTTGCCGCCTGCAAGCCCGATGCGGACACGCCCGCCGCGCCCGATGCGCCCGCGTCGGCCCCGGCACCGGCTGCGACGCCGGCGGCGCCGGACGTCTCGAAGACGCATCCGGCCTTGAGCGTGGAGACGCTCGACGGCGGCACCTTCGATCTGGCCGCGCATCGCGGCCAATGGGTAGTGGTGAACTTCTGGGCAACCTGGTGCGCACCGTGCCTGAAGGAGATGCCCGAACTTTCCGCGCTGGATGCAATGCGCGAGCACGTGCAGGTCGTGGGCCTGGCCTACGAGGAAATCGAGCCCGACGACATGCGGGCCTTCCTGCAGAAGCATCCGGTGGTGTATCCGATCGCGATCATCGACACCTTCGATCCGCCGGCCGACTTCGACACGCCGCCGGGCCTGCCGATGACCTACCTGATCGGCCCGGATGGACAGGTGGTCGAGAAGATCCTCGGGCCGGTCACCGCCGAGCGTCTGGAAACCCTGATCGCCGGCGCCGATGGGCCGGCGATCGCTGGATGAGGACGGGGCGACCGGCAATCGCGGTGCGGTGCTCAGTCGCGGAAGGGCGGCAGTGGCGTGATCACGTCGTAGCGCTCGGGCAGTGGCGCCTGCGCAAGCGGTGGAAATTCGATGTAGGGCGCGTCGACACGGGTATCGGGCAGCCGATCGAGCAGATTGCGCAGCAGGGTCAGTCGCCCGCGGCGCTGGTCATTGAAATCGACCGCGGTCCAAGGCGCATGCCCGGTATGGGTGGCGGCAAACATCGTGTCGCGGGCGCGGGTGTATTCGCCGTAACGCGAGCGGGCCGCCACATCGACCGGTGACAGCTTCCAGCGCTTGAGCGGGTTGCGCAGGCGTTCGGCGAACCGGGCTTCCTGCTGCGCCTGGTCACAGCCCAGCCAGTACTTGAACAGCAGGATGCCGTCGTCCACCAGCTGCCGTTCGAACGCTGGTGTCTGGGCCAGGAACGCGGCGACCTGCGCGGGCGTGGCATAGCCCATGACCGACTCGACGCCGGCGCGGTTGTACCAGCTGCGATCGAACAGGGCGATCTCGCCCGCGGACGGCAGGTACGGAACGTAACGCTGGAAATACCACTGGCTCGCCTCGCGGTCACTGGGCCTGGGCAGGGCGGCGACATGGCACTGGCGCGGGTTGAGATGCTCGGAGATCGCCTTGATGGCGCCGCCCTTGCCGGCGGTGTCGCGGCCTTCGAAGATCACCAGCAGACGTGTGCCGGCGTGCTTGAGCCAGCGGGCGGCCGCTGCCAGCTCCACCTGCATCGGCTCCAGTGCGGCCTCGTAGTCCTTGCGTTTCATCGGGGTCATGGCGGGCTCGCTTGCGATTCAGACGATGCAGGCCGGCGCGGGGCGGAATGTCGTTTGGAACTCGGCGCTGCGCGGCCTCGCGCCACCGTCGTGATTTTGCAGGGGCCGAAAAAGCGTGCACGGCCCCGCGGATGGTCATTCCTTCAGGCGGGGCCGGATCGTCGCGAGATTGCAGGGCCTGGTACGCGCGTCGAGCTGCTGGTGGATGATCTTCTCCCACGCCGTGCGGCAGGCCGAGGTGGAGCCCGGCAGGGCGAACAGGAAGGTCGCGTTGGCCAGGCCGGCGAACGCACGCGATTGCAGTGACGACGTGCCGATCTCGTCGAAGGAGATGGCCCGGAACAGCTCGCCGAAACCGGGCATCTGCTTGTCCAGCAACGGAAGCAGGGCCTCGGGCGTCGAATCGCGGCCGGTGAATCCGGTGCCTCCGGTGACGATCACACCATCGATCGCGGAATCGGCGATCCACTTCGAAACCAGTGCGCGCATCGCGTAGCGGTCGTCCGGCAGCAGGGCGCGCTCGGCGATCTGATGGCCGGCGCCGGTCAACGCCTCGACCAGATAGTCGCCGGAGCTGTCGGTTTCGAGGCTGCGGCTGTCGGAGACCGTCAGCACGCAGATCTGCAGGGGGATGAAATCGGTCTGGTTGCTCATCCGGCGAGGTTACCGCACGGCCCTCAAGCGCGCGGCACGCCGTGAGCGTTCGCGCTGCGGCAGTGGGAGTGCGACGGGCGCGTCCGCAGAGTCACGGGGGCGCGCCCGGCGCGGGCAGTCGTCTCGCTTCGTCTGCCCGCAGGTCGCAGGCGGGCGACGGGTTACTGCGCGGTCATGCGCGCCAGTTCGTCGGCCTGGTGTTCCTGCGACAGCCGCGCGATCAGGCCGTCGAGATTGCCTTCCAGCACGTTCGGCAGGTCGTACAGGGTGAGGCCTTCGATCCGGTGGTCGGTGATCCGGCCCTGCGGATAGTTGTAGGTGCGGATGCGCTGGCTGCGGTCGCCACTGCCGACCTGCAGCTTGCGCACTTCCGCGGTCGCCGCGGCGCGGCGGTCGGCCTCCGCCTCGGCCAGCATCGCGCGCAGGCGCTTCATCGCCTTGTCGCGGTTCGCGTGCTGGCTGCGCTCGGTCTGCGATTCCACGACGAGCCCGCTCGGCAGATGGGTGATGCGGATCGCCGAGTCCGTCTTGTTGACGTGCTGGCCGCCGGCGCCGGAGGAGCGGAAGGTGTCGACCTTGAGGTCGGCGGGATTGAGTTCGATCGGCTCGCCTGCATCCTCGATCGGAATGATCGCCACGGTGGCTGCCGAGGTGTGGATGCGGCCCTGCGATTCGGTCTCGGGCACGCGCTGGACGCGATGCGTGCCGGATTCGAACTTGAGCCGCGCATAGGCGCCGGCGCCGTCGACGGCGGCAATGATTTCGCGAAAACCGCCGTGCTCGCCCGGGCTCGCCGATTCCACCTCGACGCGCCAGCCCTGGCGCTCGGCGTAGCGGCTGTACATGCGGAACAGGTCGCCGGCGAAGATCGCCGCCTCGTCGCCGCCGGTGCCCGCGCGGATCTCGAGATAGAAGCCGCCGTCGTCTCGGGCGTCGCGGGGCACCAGCAATGCCAGCAGGTCCGCCTCGAGTGCCGCCAGCCGGGCATCGGCGGCCGCGATTTCCTCCTCGGCCATCTCGCGCATGTCGGCATCGCCGAGCAGCGAGCGCGCCGCCTCGCGATCGTCGAGCGCGCTGCGCTCCTCGGCCAGGGCCGTGGCCAGGGGTTCGAGCTGGGCGAACTCGCGCGAGAGTGCGCGGAACCGGGCCTGGTCGGAGACGGTTGCCGGGTCGGAGAGCAGGCGTTCGAGTTCTTCGCGGCGTTCGGCCAGCGCCTCGAGTTTACGGCGCAGGGTCGGCAGCATCGGGGGTCCGGGGGGCAGGGTCGGGCGGCAGCAGGGCATCGAGGCTGTCGGCCAGGGTGTCGTCGCCGCGCAGGGCGGCTTCGCGCAGCGCGGCGGTCGGCAGGTGCAACAGCCGGTTGGTCAGGGTGTGCGCGAGGAGCTCGAGCACCGCGTCCGGCGACTGCCCGGCGGCCAGTTGTTGCCGGGCGCGGGCCAGGGCCTGGCCGCGTAGCGCCTCGCCATGCGCACGCAGGCGCTTGACCGGGGCGAGCCGTCCGCGGGCGGCGACAGACTCGCGGAAGCGGGTCACCTGCAGGTCGATGATCGCCTCGGCGTCGCTGGCGGCTTCGCGCCGGCCGCGCCGGTTGCTGTCGAGCGTCCGCTCCAGATCGTCGACGGTATAGAGGAACACGTCGTTGAGGTCGGCGACATCCGGCGCGATGTCGCGCGGCACCGCGAGGTCCATCAGCAGCATCGGCCGGTGCTTGCGCGCCGAAAGCGCCGCGGCGACCTGCTCGCGGCGGATCACCGGCTCACGACTGGCGGTCGCCGAGAACACCACGTCGGCCAGGAACAGGTGGCGGTCGAGTTCGTCGAGCGGCAGCGCGATGCCGCCATGGCGACCGGCGAGCTCCTGCGCATGGGCATAGGTGCGGTTGGCGATGAGCAGGCGCTTGACGTTGGCCTGGGCGAGGTGCCGCGCGGCCAGCTCGATGGTCTCACCGGCGCCCACCAGCAGGGCCACCGAATCGGCGGGGCTGGCGAAGGATTCCTGTGCCAGGCGCACCGCGAGCGAAGCCACCGAGACCGGGCTGTTGCCGATGCGGGTCTCGCTGCGCGCGCGCTTGGCGGTGACAAAGGCGTGCTGGAATACCCGATCGAGTTCGTTGCCGAGCGTGCCTGCCTGGCGCGCGGTGGCCCAAGCCTGCTTCACCTGGCCGAGGATCTGCGGCTCGCCGAGGACCAGGGAGTCCAGACCCGTCGCCACCCGGAACAGGTGTCGCACCGCCTCGGCGCCCTGGTGGCGATAGAGATAGGCGTGCAGGGTGCCGCCCTGCGCGGCGGCATCGTCGCCCGGATGCGTCGCCAGCCAGTTCGCCAGCGCGCTGCCGTCGTCATCGCTGACCGCATAGAGCTCGGTGCGGTTGCAGGTCGACAGCAATGCGACTTCCCGCACCGGTGGCAACGCCCGCAACTGCGCCAGCGCCGCGCCGAGTGCGTCGCCGGCGAACGCGACACGCTCGCGCAGGGCGACCGGCGCGGTCTGGTGGTTGATGCCGAGGGCGAAGAGACTCATGTGCTGGGTGCCTGGAAAGGACGGTCATCCCGTTCAGGCGCTTGCGATAAGCTTCCGACGAAGGCGCCCATTTTACGGCCCGGTTGCCCCAGATGCCCGTTTTCTCTCTGCCCTCGGCCGCGCAACTGCGCGTGGCGCTGCTGGTGCCCCTGCTTGGCCTGGCCGGCGTGGCCCAGGCGCAGCGCGGCGATACCGACCGCACCGATCCACTGCACCAGGACCTGCTGGGCGCCACCCTGGCCGGCGAATTCGCCGTGCAGGCCGGCCGCCTGGACGAAGCCGCCAACTGGTATCTCGACGCCGCCCGCCAATCCGGCGGCGATGTCGGCCTGGCCGAGCGGGCGACCCGCATCGCCCTGCTCGCCGGCGATGACCGCCGGTCCGCGCAGGCGCTGGAGCTGTGGCGTCGCGGGGCGCCCGATTCGTTGCCGATGCGCGCGGCGGAAGCCACGCTGTCGCTGCGCGGCGGCCGCGACCGCGCAGCGCGCCGCCAGCTCGAAGCCCTGTTGCGCAGCGATTCCCCGGCCGGCTGGCGTCATGCTTTCAATGTGCTCGGCGGCGGCGCGCGCGATCAGGAGCAGGCGGGGCGCCTGCTCGGCCAGATCGTCGATGGTGGCGCGATCCCCGACGTGCTGCAGGCCTGGATGGCGTTCGGCGGGCTCGCCCAGCGGCTTGATCGCAGCGATCTCACCGATCGCATCCTCGAACGCATCGTCGCGCGGTTTCCGGGCGAGCCCCGCGTCGCCCTGCTGCGCGCCAGCCAGTTGCGCGAGACGGGGCGCGCCGACGAGGCCCGCCAGGCGCTGGTTGCACTTGGCGATGCAGCCCTGATCGCGCCGGATCTGCGCATGGCCATCGCCGCCGAGTACGACGCCCTCGGCGATCTCGCCGATGCCGAGCGCACCCTTGCGATGGGGCCGCAGGACGGCCGCACCTACGTGCTGCGCGCCTCGCTGCTGGCGCGCGGGGAGAACAAGGCCGCGCTCGCGGCCCTCTACGACGAAGTCAAGGCGGTCGCGCTGACCCCGAACCCCGCGCAGCGCCTTCTGCTGGGCCAGATGGCCGAATACCTCGAGCAGTACGAGGAAGCGCTCGACTGGTACCGGACCGTGCCGGGCGGCCCCGAGCGCGCCCAGGCGCGGCTGCGCGGCGCCCGCGTGCTCCACGAGCTCGACCGGCGCGATGAAGCCTGGGCGCGCCTGCGTGAGCTGCAGTCCGATGCGACCGCCGACGAGGATCTGCGTCTCAATGCCTACCTGCTCGAGGCCGAGCTGCGGCAACAGGGCGATGATGCCGGCGAACTCGACGTCTACAACCGCGGCCTGGCTGCGCGGCCGGACGATCCGGCGTTGCTGTACGCCCGCGCGCTGATGTGGGAGCGTCGCGACGACATTCCCCGCGCCGAGGCCGATCTGCGCCGCGTGCTGGTGGCCGATCCGGAAAACGTCGCCGCGCTCAATGCGCTGGGCTATACGCTCGCAGACCGCACCACGCGCTACACCGAGGCGCTGGAACTGATCGACCGCGCCCGCGTGGCCGAGCCGGACAACGCGGCGATCATCGACAGCTATGGTTGGGTGCTCTATCGGCTCGGGCGCAACGAGGAGGCGCTGGTCGAACTCCGCCGCGCGTTCTCGATGATGAAGGACGCCGAGGTTGCCTCGCATATCGGCGAGGTGCTGTGGGCGCTGGGCCGGCGCGACGAAGCGCGCAAGTATTTCGAAGAGGCGCGCGCGATCGATCCGGAAAACCGTTCGCTGCTGCGTGCGCTCGAGAAGACCGGCGCATGAGGCCGCGGATCGCCTGGTTCGCGTTGCTCGCGATTACGCTGTCCGCGTGCACCAGTGTGCCGGTGCGCGCGCCGCTGCAGACGGTCGAACTCGACGCGGATTCGCAGGCGCAGGCGCAGGCGCGCCTGGCCGCGCGCGAGGCCGCGGTCCGCGCGATGCCCGCGTTCGGCTTCACCGGGCGCGTGGCGATGTCCAATGGTCGCGATGGCGGCAGCGGGCGCATCGAATGGGTGCAAACCGGCGCCGACTACCACGTCACCCTCAGTGCACCGGTCACCCGGCAGAGCTGGGAGCTGCGGGGCGGGCCGGGCGGTGCACGCATCGAGGGGCTCGAAGGCGGCCCCCGCGCGGGGGCCGACGTCGGCGCCCTGCTGTGGCAGGCGACAGGGTTCGAGATTCCTGTGGCGGCGCTCGCTGCCTGGGCCGCCGGCACGCGCGCGCCCGAAGCGATCGCCGGCCCGGCGGAGCTGGGGTTCGACGCGGGTGGTCAGCTGGCGCGGCTGCAGCAGGACGGCTGGACCATCGATTACCTCGAGTGGCAGCCCGAACCTGGCAACGCCGCGGTCGCGCTGCCGACCCGCATCAACGCCCAGCGCGGCGACGCGCGGGTGCGTCTGATCGTCGATGCCTGGAGCGCCGACGCGGCGATGCCGGCGCCGTGAGTGGCGTGGATGCGAAAGCGGACGGCTGGTCGAGCTGGCCGGCGCCGGCGAAGCTCAATCTCTTTCTTCTCGTCACGGGGCGCCGCGACGATGGCTACCACGCACTGCAGACCGTGTTCCGGCTGCTCGATTGGGGCGACACCATCCACCTGCGACTGCGCGACGATGGCGCCATTCGCCGAGTGGGGGCATCCGTCCCCGGCCTGCCAGAGTATGAGGATCTGGTGGTGCGCGCCGCCAATCTCCTGCAACGAGAGGGCAAAAGCGCGCAAGGTGTCGACATCAGCGTCGATAAGCGTATCCCGTCGGGCGCTGGCCTGGGCGGGGGGTCCTCCGATGCGGCGACGGTGCTGCGCGCCCTCGACCGGCTCTGGCAACTCGATCTGGGCGTGGAGCGGCTTGCCGTCCTCGGCCTGGCCCTTGGCGCCGATGTGCCGGTATTCGTGCGCGGCCACAACGCCTGGGCCGAAGGCGTCGGCGAGTCCTTGCGGCCGATCGCGTTGCCGCCCGCCTGGTACCTGCTCGCGGATCCCGGCGTCCACGTGAATACCGGTGCGCTGTTCCAATCCGCTGAATTGACGCGAAATGCTGCGCCCGCGACAATGGTCGACTTCGTTTCAGGTGTATCGCTCGGCAACGCGTTCGAGCCGGTCCTGCGGCGCCGGGAACCCGCCGTCGAGGCGGTGTTCCAGGTGCTCGCCGAGATCGGTACGCCACGCCTGACCGGCACGGGCAGCGGTTGCTTCGTCGAATTCGCGACCCGCGAACTCGCCGAAGCCGCGCAGGTGCGGGTCGCGTCGCGGGTCTCCACCCGCGTGGTCGGCGGCGCGGCGCGGTCGCCTTTGCTCGATGCGCTTGAGGCGGAAGGCTGAAAGCGGTGGCTGGTGGATGTCGATTCGGGCGTGGTGCGCCGAGTCGACAGCCACGAATCACCGCTTTCTAGGGGCGTCGCCAAGTGGTTAAGGCACCGGGTTTTGATCCCGGCATTCGCAGGTTCGAATCCTGCCGCCCCTGATACCCGTGTACCGGTCTTCCGGGTTCCGCACGGCCCCTTTCCCAATCCGCTCGGTCAGAGCGACGCGGAGCAGCAGACATGAAAGAAGAACGCAACCTCCTGATCTTCGCCGGCAACGCCAATCGCCCGCTGGCCAAGGCCGTGTGCCGCGAGCTGGGCGTGCGTCCGGGCAAGGCCCTGGTCTCCACGTTCTCCGACGGCGAGGTACAGGTCGAGATCGAGGAGAACGTCCGCCGCCAGGACGTGTTCGTGCTGCAGCCCACCTGCGCGCCCTCTGCCGAAAACCTGATGGAGCTGCTGGTGCTCATCGATGCGCTCAAGCGCGCGTCGGTGACCAATGTCACCGCGGTGATCCCGTACTTCGGCTACTCGCGCCAGGACCGTCGTCTGCGCTCGTCGCGGGTGCCGATCACGGCCAAGGTCGCGGCGAAGATGGTGACCGTCGCCGGCGCCGACCGCGTGCTGACGATCGACCTGCACGCCGACCAGATCCAGGGCTTCTTCGACATTCCTGTCGACAACGTCTACGCCTCGCCGCTGCTGCTGGCCGACATCTGGCGCGCGCACGGCACCGACAACATGGTGGTGGTCTCGCCCGACGTCGGCGGCGTGGTGCGCGCCCGCGCGATCGCCAAGCGGCTCGACGATGCGGACCTGGCGATCATCGACAAGCGCCGTCCGCGCGCCAACGTCTCCACGGTGATGAACATCATCGGCGACGTGCAGGGCAAGACCTGCGTGCTGGTCGACGACATCGTCGATACTGCCGGCACCCTGTGCGCCGCAGCGGCGGCACTGAAGAAGAACGGGGCAGAGAAGGTCGTGGCCTACTGCACCCATGCCGTGCTCTCGGGCGCGGCGATCGACAACATCGAAAAATCGCAGCTCGACGAAATGGTCGTCACCGACACCATTCCGCTGTCGGAGGCCGCCCGCAACTGCGCGCGTATCCGCCAGCTCAGCGTCGCCGAACTGCTGGCCGAGACGATCCGCCGGATCGCATTCGGAGAATCGGTCAGTTCGCTCTACGTGGACTGACCTGCTGCAACGTCTCGTCTGGTCGCGGACGAGACGCATCACCGCCGCGAGGCGGTTTCAATCCAGAAAAGTGAATATTGCAAATGGCCATCACCCATGAAATCAAGGTGCAGCGCCGGGAAGACGAGGGGAAGGGTGCGAGCCGCCGCCTCCGTCATGCCGGTGAAGTACCTGCCGTCGTCTACGGCGGCGACCTCAAGCCCGTCAGCATCAAGCTGAGCCACAACGACGTCTGGCTCGCGAGCCAGCACGAATGGTTCTACGCCTCGATCCTCGAGCTGAGCCTCAACGGCGAAATCCAGAAGGTCCTGCTGCGTGACATGCAGCGCCACCCGTTCAAGCAGCAGATCATGCACCTGGATTTCCAGCGCGTGAACGAGAACGAGGCCATCCGCACCGCCGTGCCGCTGCACTTCATCAACGAAGATGCCTCGCCGGCCGGCAAGGCTGCCGACGTCGTGATCACGCACGAGCTCAACGAAGTCACCGTGACCTGCCTGCCGGGCAACCTGCCGGAATTCATCGAGGTCGACCTGGGGTCGCTGGCCCTCGGCGACATCGTCCACCTCTCGCAGATCAAGCTGCCCGAGGGCGTCGAGATCCCCGAGCTGGCGCTGGGCGCGGATCACGACGTCGCTGTCGTCGTCGCCAAGCACGGTCGCGTCGAGGCCGAGCCGGCCGGGGACGAGGATTCCGCCGCCGCTCCGGCCCCCAAGGCCGACGAGTAATCGTCGCGCGGGCGCGCTTTCGGGCGCGCCCGCGTCGCCGTAGCAATGGCAGGACTGCGACTCATCGTCGGGCTGGGCAATCCCGGTCCCGAATACGCAAGGACCCGGCACAACGCCGGGTTCCGTTTTGTCGACGAACTCGCCGCGAAGGCGGGCGCGTCATTCCGGCTCGACAGCAAGCTCTTCGGCGAGACCGCGAAGATCGACATCGCCGGTCGGTCGGTCTGGCTGCTCAAGCCCGCGACCTTCATGAACCTCAGCGGCAAGTCGGTCACCGCCGCGCTGCGGTTCTGGAAGTTCGAACCCGAGCAGGCGCTGCTGGCCCACGACGAGCTGGACCTGCCGCCCGGGACCGCGCGTCTCAAGTTCGACGGCGGGCACGGCGGACAGAACGGGCTGCGCGACACGATGAAACTGCTGGGCCATGGCGGCTTCCACCGCCTGCGCATCGGCATCGGCCATCCGGGCCACAAGGACAAGGTCACGCCCTGGGTGCTCGGGCGCCCCAGTGCCGAGGACGACATCCTCATCGATCGCGCGATCGACGATGCCATCGACGTGCTGCCGCTGGCGATGGACGGCAATTTCATGGATGCGATGACCCGCCTGCACACCGCGAAACCCTGACCGGGACTGGTGACTGGCGATTTGCCCGCAAGGGGCGAGTCGCCAGTCGCGAGTCACGAATGACGGATCGCCAATGGGCATCAAATGCGGCATCGTCGGCCTGCCGAACGTCGGCAAGTCGACCCTTTTCAACGCGTTGACCAAGGCGGGCATTGCCGCGGCCAACTTCCCGTTCTGCACCATCGAGCCGAACGTCGGCATCGTGCCGGTGCCGGACCTGCGCCTGGCTGCGCTGGCCGCCATCGTCAAACCGCAGAAGGTGCTGCCGACTGCGGTCGAGTTCGTCGACATCGCCGGCCTCGTCGCCGGTGCGGCCAGCGGCGAGGGGCTGGGCAACAAGTTCCTGTCGCACATCCGCGAGGTCGATGCGATCACCCACGTGGTGCGCTGCTTCGAGAACCCCGACGTCATCCACGTCAACAACAAGGTCGACCCGATCGCCGACATCGAGACCATCGATACCGAGCTCGCGCTCGCCGATCTCGACTCGGTGGAGCGCGCGCTGCAGCGGGCCGAGCGTTCGGCCAAGACCGGCGACAAGGACGCCAAGGTGCGCGCCGAGGTGCTGGGTCGCGTGCAGAAGGGTCTGGCGGATGGCCAGCCGGTGCGCGCGCTCAAGCTGTCGGATGACGATCAGGCCGTGATCCGTGACCTGTTCCTGCTGACCGCCAAGCCGGTGCTGTACATCGCCAACGTGCTCGAGGACGGCTTCGAGGACAATCCGCATCTCGATGCCGTGCGCGCCCGCGCGGCGGGCGAGGGCGCCGAGGTCGTGCCGGTATCGGCGGCGATCGAGGAAGAGCTCTCGCAGCTCGACGATGCCGACCGCGACGCGTTTCTGACCGACCTGGGGCTGAACGAGCCCGGCCTGAACCGCGTGATCCGCGCGGCCTACGGCCTGCTGGCGTTGCAGACCTACTTCACCGCCGGCGTCAAGGAAGTGCGCGCATGGACGGTGAAGATCGGTGCGACCGCGCCCCAGGCGGCCGCGGTCATCCACACCGATTTCGAGAAGGGCTTCATCCGCGCAGAAGTTGTCGGATATGACGACTTCATCCGCTACAACGGCGAGAGCGGGGCCAAGGAAGCCGGCAAGTGGCGGCTCGAAGGCAAGGAGTACATCGTCAAGGACGGTGATGTGATGCACTTCCGCTTCAACGTCTGATCTGCGCGGACGTGTCGAGAAGGGCGCCCGAGGGCGCCTTTTTCGTGTCGATGCGTCGCTGCCGCCCGTTGGGGCGCGCGTCACGCGATTGGTCGATGGCGGCTGCGTTCCCGCAACGCGCGCGCTCCGGATGCGGAAATGCGATTTCAGTGCCGATCCAGCGTCAGACCCATGGCGTTCGCGCGCCGCAGACGTTAAGATGCGCGCCCGTCGCACGTCGCGGTCAGGCTGCGGCGGTCCGATGAAATTAATGTCATCCGGCGTTGACAGAATCGGGAAATGGCCCCAAAATCGCGGGCTGTTTTCACCGGCAAGACGAAAGCCGGAGGGATACCCAAGCGGCCAACGGGGGCAGACTGTAAATCTGCTGGCTTACGCCTTCGGTGGTTCGAATCCACCTCCCTCCACCATTTCGGCTTGGTGGAAACAAATTGCGGTGCGATTAGGTTGTAATGCGGCAAGCGGGTCCCGGTGCGGGAGTAGTTCAACGGTAGAACCTCAGCCTTCCAAGCTGATGGTGCGGGTTCGATTCCCGTCTCCCGCTCCATTGAACATTCCACGCGGCTCCCCGTTCCACATCGTTGCTCACGTAGCTCAGTCGGTAGAGCACCTCCTTGGTAAGGAGGAGGTCGAAGGTTCGATTCCTTTCGTGAGCACCATCCTCCGCGGTCCCGCATGAAGCGGTTCCGACGCGGCACGCAATCACCACTTTCATCAGATTTCGAGACAGGCAGCCATGGCAAAGGGTAAGTTCGAGCGCACCAAGCCCCACGTGAACGTGGGCACGATCGGTCACGTCGACCACGGCAAGACGACGCTGACGGCGGCGCTGACGAAGATCGGCGCCGAGCGTTTCGGCGGCGAGTTCAAGGCCTATGACGCGATCGACGCAGCGCCGGAAGAAAAGGCGCGCGGCATCACGATCTCGACCGCGCACGTCGAATACGAATCCGAGAAGCGCCACTACGCGCACGTCGACTGCCCGGGCCACGCCGACTACGTCAAGAACATGATCACCGGTGCTGCGCAGATGGACGGCGCGATCCTGGTCTGTTCGGCGGCTGACGGCCCGATGCCGCAGACCCGCGAACACATCCTGCTGTCGCGCCAGGTCGGCGTGCCGTACATCGTCGTGTTCCTGAACAAGGCCGACATGGTCGACGACGCCGAGCTGCTCGAGCTGGTCGAGATGGAAGTGCGCGAGCTGCTGAGCAAGTACGACTTCCCGGGCGACGACACCCCGATCATCCACGGTTCGGCCCGCCTGGCGCTGGAAGGCGACCAGAGCGAGATCGGCGTGCCGGCGATCCTGAAGCTGGTCGAGGCGCTGGACACCTGGATCCCGGAGCCGGAGCGCGACGTCGACAAGGCGTTCCTGATGCCGGTCGAAGACGTGTTCTCGATCTCGGGCCGCGGCACCGTCGTGACCGGTCGTATCGAGCGCGGCGTGATCAAGGTGGGCGAGGAAATCGAGATCGTCGGCATCCGTCCGGTGCAGAAGACCACGGTTACCGGCGTCGAAATGTTCCGCAAGCTGCTCGACCAGGGTCAGGCAGGCGACAACGCCGGTCTGCTGCTGCGCGGCACCAAGCGTGACGACGTCGAGCGTGGCCAGGTGCTGGCCAAGCCGGGTTCGATCAAGCCGCACACCGATTTCGAAGCCGAAGTCTATGTGCTGTCGAAGGACGAAGGCGGCCGTCACACCCCGTTCTTCAAGGGCTACCGTCCGCAGTTCTACTTCCGCACCACCGACATCACCGGTGCGGTCGAGCTGCCGGAAGGCACCGAGATGGTGATGCCGGGCGACAACGTGAAGATGGTGGTCACGCTGATCAACCCGGTCGCCATGGACGAAGGCCTGCGCTTCGCGATCCGCGAAGGCGGTCGTACCGTCGGCGCGGGCGTGGTCGCCAAGATCCTCAAGTGATCTGACGGCAGGGGGCGCGCGCAGGCGCGCTCTCTGCCATGATGTCATCCCCGCGCGACAGTTTTACGGCCGCAAGGCTGGTTGCGCGGGGTCCGGCGGCCCCCTGACGATCTCACTCAAACGGGAAGCCGCAAAGAGGCGGGCCGGCAACCCGGTCCGCCTTCGCCGTCTAGGAAATTCCGAAGACGGCAGTCGTTTCAAGCCGTACGCCAGTAGCTCAATTGGCAGAGCAGCGGTCTCCAAAACCGCAGGTTGGGGGTTCGAGTCCCTCCTGGCGTGCCATTCGCGGAATCGTCCGCGCGGGTCCGGGCGCTGCATGGTCTGGCCCGTCAACCGAGCAGTCGAATACCGATGAGTCGCCGCGACTTGAACACCAGAGTGGAACAATCGAAGGGCGCATCCTCGACGGATCTCGCCAAGTACGCCGCAGCTGTCCTGCTGGTCGTCGTGGGCGTCTTTGCCTTCTACTGGTTCCAGGCGACGCTGGCCACGCCAGTGCGCAGCATCATCGTGGCCCTGTGCGTCGTCGGCGCCACCGCGGTCTTCCTGACCACGGGCAAGGGACACAAGACCCGGGATTTCTTCTCGGAAACCCGATTCGAGATGCGCAAGGTCGTCTGGCCGACACGCCAGGAAGCCATGCGGCTGACCTGGATCGTGATCATCGCCGTGGCGATCATCAGCCTGCTGCTGGCTGGTTTCGACCAGATCATCCAGTGGCTGATCCGCCTCGTGCTGAGGCAGTGACGGAGTAACAAACGTAATGGAAACCGAAGGCGTCAAGCGCTGGTACGTCGTGCATGCCTATTCCGGCTTCGAGAAGTCGGTGGCCCAGGCGCTGCGTGACCGCATCGTGCGCATGGACATGCAGGACAAGTTCGGCGACGTCCTGGTGCCGACCGAAGAAGTGGTCGAGATGCGCGCCGGCCAGAAGCGCCGCTCCGAGCGCAAGTTCTTCCCCGGTTATGTCCTGGTGCAGATCCTGACCACGGACGACGGCGGTATCCCGCGCATGGACAACGAAAGCTGGCACCTGGTGAAGGAAACGCCGAAGGTGATGGGTTTCATCGGCGGCACCGCTGACCGGCCGCTGCCGATCCGCGACGAAGAAGCCGCGGTGATCCTGGACCGGGTGCAGGAAGGCGTCGAGAAGCCGCGCCCGAAGGTGCTGTTCGAGGCGGGTCAGATGGTCCGCGTCATCGACGGTCCCTTCAACGACTTCAACGGCGTGGTCGAGGAAGTCAATTACGAGAAGAGCCGCCTGCGCGTCGCAGTGCTGATCTTCGGCCGCTCGACCCCGGTCGAGCTGGAGTTCGGGCAGGTCGAGAAGGCCTGAACCCTGCGCGACCCGTCTGTGACGGGCGCGCGGATCCCTGCTATAGTGCGCGGCTCACTGTCCGGTCGAGCCGGGCATCCGCACAGGCCGCCGTTCGGGCGGCCTTTCGCGCGGATGGACAACGTGAATCCGGGACACGTGATTTTCCCGGAACGATGGGGAGCCTGAGCCCAGGCGCTTGCACCCGGAGAGAAGAAGACAATGGCGAAGAAAGTCGTCGGTTACATCAAGCTGCAGGTCAAGGCCGGTCAGGCCAACCCCTCGCCGCCGGTCGGTCCCGCGCTGGGTCAGCGTGGCCTGAACATCATGGAGTTCTGCAAGGCGTTCAACGCGGCGACCTCCAAGCTCGAGCC
The DNA here is from genome assembly GCF_002327105.1 of Luteimonas chenhongjianii. Lineage (GTDB taxonomy): Bacteria > Pseudomonadota > Gammaproteobacteria > Xanthomonadales > Xanthomonadaceae > Luteimonas > Luteimonas chenhongjianii. The sequence goes on from NZ_CP023406.1 coordinate 1,343,329, forward strand.
GGGTCTGCCGACCCCGGTCATCATCACGGCCTACTCGGACCGTACGTTCACCTTCATCACCAAGAGCACGCCGGCTGCGGTGCTGCTGAAGAAGGCCGCGGGCGTGACCTCGGGCTCCAAGCGTCCCAACACCGAGAAGGTGGGCAAGGTGACGCGGGCACAGATCGAAGAAATCGCCAAGGCGAAGGAAGCCGACCTGACGGCAGCCGAGCTGGAAGCGGCAGTGCGCACCATCACGGGCTCGGCCCGTTCGATGGGCCTGACGGTGGAGGGCTGAGACCATGGCAAAGCTGACCAAGCGACAGAAGACCCAGCAGGCCGCCGTGCAGCCGGGCAAGAGCTACGGCATCGATGATGCCCTGAAGATCGTCAAGGACAACAGCAGCGCGAAGTTCGCCGAAGCCGTGGACGTCGCTGTCCGCCTCGGCGTCGATGCGCGCAAGTCCGACCAGCAGGTGCGCGGTTCGACCGTGCTGCCGCAGGGCACGGGCAAGAGCGTCCGCGTCGCGGTGTTCGCGCCGGCCGGTGCCAAGGCTGACGAGGCCCTGGCCGCTGGCGCCGACATCGTCGGCATGGACGATCTGGCCGAGAAGATGCAGGCCGGTGACATCAACTACGACGTCGTCATCGCGACGCCGGACGCGATGCGCGTCGTCGGCAAGCTCGGCACGGTGCTGGGCCCGCGTGGCCTGATGCCCAACCCGAAGGTCGGCACGGTCTCCCCGAACCCGGGCGAGGCGGTGAAGAACGCGAAGGGCGGCCAGGTCCGCTATCGCACCGACAAGGCCGGCATCATCCACTGCACGATCGGCAAGGCCGACTTCGATGCGGAGAAGCTGAAGGAAAACCTGCAGGCGCTGCTCGCCGACCTGGTGAAGGCCAAGCCGGCCACCGCCAAGGGCCAGTATCTGCAGAAGATCTCGCTGAGCTCGACCATGGGTCCCGGCGTGACCGTCGACCAGTCGTCGCTGACCATCGCGCGCTGATCGCAACGTTTCAGACGCATCGCCCGGCAACGGACGATGCGTTTTTGGGGGCTACGTGACGGACTCGAAGTCCGGCGCGGCGCCGTCAAAGACCGCAGGCGCGGTCGACATCGCGGTGGCGACGGGCAGGGAGGCTCGAACTGGCAGGGAATCGCCGCCACCGATGATCGAGATCGCTTAATCCCGAGGTGCTTGCACCGAAAGGCCTGCGTAGATGGTGATGCCTTTTCGAAGTTTTCTGGTTCGACATCCGTCCAGCCAGACAGAAAGGCCACCACCGGGATGCTTCACGCATCCCCGGCCTCCAGGATGGAAGCCGCTCAGGACCGCAAGCGGCAGGAGCCGTGAGCGGAGTTCACAATGAGGAGTGATTAATGGCTCTCAATCTGTCCCAGAAGCAGGAAGTTGTCGCCGAGCTGGCAGAAGTCGCCGCGAACGCCCACTCCTTGGTTGCTGTCGAGTATCTGGGCACCACGGTCAGTCAGATGACCGCGATGCGCAAGAAGGCTCGTGAGACCGGTGTGTACTTGCGCGTTGTCAAGAACACCCTGGCCGCACGCGCAGTGGAAGGTACCAGCTACGAGTGCTCCAAGGACTCGCTGGTCGGACCTCTGCTGTATGCATTCTCGACCGAGGAGCCCGGCGCAGCCGGTCGCCTGATCAAGGAATTCGCCAAGGACAACAGCAAGCTGGTGCCCAAGGTCGTCGTCGTGGAAGGTCAGCTGTACCCGGCCAGCCATGTCGACGTGCTGGCATCGCTGCCGACGCTCGACCAGGCGCTGTCCATGCTCGCCCGCGTGCTTTCCGAACCCGCTGCGATGTTCGCCCGTGCCGTCAAGGCCGTCGGCGACAAGCAGGGTGGTGGCGAGGAAGCGCCCGCGGAAGCAGAGGCCGAAACGGCGTAAGCCGGGCTTGCCTGTTCAACGAAACCTAACCCAGAAAATTTTCCAAAGGTAATCACAATGTCCCTTACCAACGAGCAGATCGTCGACGCAATCGCCGAGAAGTCCCTGATGGAAGTGATGGAGCTGGTCAAGGCCATCGAAGAGAAGTTCGGCGTCTCCGCCGCTGCTCCGGTCGCCGCCGCCGCTGCCGCGGGCCCGGCTGCCGCTGTCGAAGAGCAGACCGAGTTCACCGTCGTCCTGAAGGCCGCCGGCGAGAAGAAGGTCGAGGCGATCAAGGTCGTCCGCGCCATCACCGGCCTGGGTCTGAAGGAAGCCAAGGACCTGGTCGAAGGCGCTCCGAAGGACGTCAAGGAAGGCGCCACGAAGGAAGAAGCCGAGAAGATCAAGAAGGATCTCGAGGCCGCCGGCGCGACCGTCGAAATCAAGTAAGCGGCACCTTGGCATCGCAGCGCATGCTGACGATGCACCGGGGCCGGGGGCGAAAGCTCCCGGCCCTTGGTCGTTCCGAAAGCCGGACGGCCTGAACAGACAACTGACGCAGTTGTCAGTGGGTAGTAGCGGGAGATGGCGTGCTGGTGCCGGCAATACCAGCGACTACCCAGTGACAGCTTTCTGTATCCCGGATCGCACTGCGATCCCATCGATTCATCGAGGCGTACTCCCATGACGACGTCCCAGCTCCAGCCGACCTACTCGTTCACCGAGAAGAAGCGCATCCGCAAGAACTTCGGAAAGCGCCGCCAGATTCTCGAAGTGCCTTTCCTCCTCGCCATCCAGGTCGATTCGTACCGGGAATTCCTGCAGACCGACCGTGACCCCGCCAAGCGCGAGGATCGTGGCCTGCACGCTGCGCTGAAGTCGGTGTTCCCGATCGTCAGCTACAACGGCTACGCAGCCCTGGAGTACGTCGGCTACAAGCTCGGCGAGCCCGGCTTCGACGAGCGTGAATGCCGCAACCGTGGCCTGAGCTACGGCGCCCCGCTGCGCGTGACCGTGCGCCTGGTGATCTACGACCGCGAGTCGTCGAGCAAGGCGATCAAGTACGTGAAGGAGCAGGAGGTCTACATGGGCGAGATTCCGCTCATGACCGAGAACGGCACCTTCATCATCAACGGCACCGAGCGCGTCATCGTCTCGCAGCTGCACCGCTCGCCCGGCGTGTTCTTCGACCACGACCGCGGCAAGACCCACAGCTCGGGCAAGCTGCTGTATTCGGCCCGCATCATTCCCTACCGCGGCTCGTGGCTGGACTTCGAGTTCGACCCGAAGGACGCGTTGTTCACCCGTATCGACCGCCGCCGCAAGCTGCCGGTCAGCGTGCTGCTGCGCGCGCTCGGCTACAACAACGAAGAAATGCTCAACGAGTTCTTCGACATCAACACCTACCACATCCTCCCCGAGGGTGAGGGCGTGCAGCTGGAGCTGGTGTCGGAGCGTCTGCGCGGCGAAACGCTGAACTTCGACCTGCTCGACGGCGAGAAGGTCATCGTCGAGGCGGGCAAGCGCATCACCGCGCGCCACGTCAAGCAGCTCGAGGCTTCGGGCATCACCGCGCTTGCGGTGCCGGACGACTACATGGTCGGCCAGATCCTCTCGCATGACGTGATCGATCCGTCGACCGGCGAGCTGGTCGCGACCGCCAATGACGAGATCTCGCTCGAGACGCTCGAGGCGCTGCGCAAGGCCGGCATCGAGACCATCGGCACGATCTGGGTCAACGACCTCGACCGCGGCCCGTACCTGTCGAACACCCTGCGCATCGACTCGACCAAGACGCAGCTCGATGCGCTGGTGGAGATCTACCGCATGATGCGTCCCGGCGAGCCGCCGACCAAGGATGCCGCGCAGAACCTGTTCCACAACCTGTTCTTCACCTTCGAGCGCTACGACGTCTCCAGCGTCGGCCGGATGAAGTTCAACCGTCGCCTGGGTCGCAAGGAGACCGAAGGCGCGTCCGTGCTGTACGACGCGAAGTACTTCGCCGAGCGCAAGGACGAGGATTCGGTGCGGCTGCGCAACGAATTCGGCCAGAGTTCCGACATCCTCGATGTGATCCGCGTGCTGACCGAGATCCGCAACGGTCGCGGCGTGGTCGATGACATCGATCACCTCGGCAACCGCCGCGTGCGCAGCGTCGGCGAAATGGCCGAGAACGTGTTCCGCGTGGGCCTGGTCCGCGTCGAGCGCGCCGTGCGTGAGCGCCTGACGATGGCCGAGGCCGATGGCCTGACCCCGCAGGAGCTGATCAACGCCAAGCCGGTCGCGGCCGCGGTCAAGGAATTCTTCGGCTCCTCGCAGCTGTCGCAGTTCATGGACCAGAACAACCCGCTGTCGGAAGTCACGCACAAGCGTCGCGTCTCGGCCCTCGGCCCGGGCGGCCTGACCCGCGAGCGCGCCGGCTTCGAAGTGCGCGACGTGCATCCCACGCACTACGGCCGCGTCTGCACGATCGAGACGCCGGAAGGCCCGAACATCGGCCTGATCAATTCGCTCGCGACGTTCGCGCGTACCAACCGTTACGGCTTCCTCGAGACCCCGTACCGCAAGGTCGTCGACAGCCGCGTCACCGACGAGATCGAATACCTCTCGGCGATCGAAGAGAACGACTACGTCATCGCGCAGGCCAACGCCGTGCAGGACGAGAACGGCACGATGACGCAGCAGTTCGTCGACTGCCGCTTCCAGGGCGAATCCCTGCTCAAGCCGCCGGCGGAGATCCATTACATGGACGTCTCGCCGATGCAGACCGTGTCGGTCGCGGCCGCGCTGGTTCCGTTCCTCGAGCACGATGACGCGAACCGCGCACTGATGGGCGCCAACATGCAGCGTCAGGCAGTGCCGACGCTGCGTGCGCAGAAGCCGCTGGTCGGTACCGGCATCGAGCGCGCCGTGGCGCGTGACTCCGGTGTGACCGTGAATGCCCGCCGTGGCGGCGTGATCGAGCAGATCGATGCCGGCCGCGTCGTGGTCAAGGTGCATGAAGAGGAGATTTCCGGCGAGCACGATGCCGGCGTCGACATCTACAACCTGATCAAGTACACGCGCTCCAACCAGAACACCTGCATCAACCAGCGTCCGCTGGTGAACGTGGGTGACGTGGTCGCGCGCGGCGACGTGCTGGCCGACGGCCCCTCGACCGACATCGGCGAGCTGGCGCTCGGCCAGAACATGCTCGTCGCGTTCATGCCGTGGAACGGCTACAACTTCGAAGACTCGATCCTGCTGTCGGAGCGCGTCGTCAAGGAAGACCGTTACACGACGATCCACATCGAGGAGCTGACCGCGGTCGCCCGCGACACGAAGCTCGGGCCGGAGGAAATCTCCGCCGACATTCCCAACGTGTCGGAGAACGCGCTCAACCGTCTCGACGAGTCCGGCGTGGTGTACATCGGCGCCGAAGTGCGCGCCGGCGACATCCTGGTCGGCAAGGTCACGCCCAAGGGCGAAAGCCAGCTGACCCCGGAAGAGAAGCTGCTGCGCGCGATCTTCGGCGAGAAGGCGTCCGACGTGAAGGACAGCTCGCTGCGCGTGCCGCCGGGCATGGACGGCACGGTCATCGACGTGCAGGTCTTCACCCGCGACGGCATCGAGAAGGACAAGCGCGCCAAGCAGATCGAAGAGTCCGAGATCAAGCGCGTCAAGAAGGACTTCGACGACCAGTTCCGCATCCTCGAGTCGGCGATCTACGCGCGCCTGCGTTCGCAGATCCAGGGCAAGGTCGCCAATGGCGGTCCCGGCCTGAAGAAGGGCGACACGGTCAGCTCGCTGGTGCTCGACAGCCTGAAGAAGTCCGACTGGTTCCAGATCCGCATGAAGGACGAGGACGCGTCGGAGGCGATCGAGCGTGCGCAGAAGCAGATCGACGCGCACCAGAAGGAGTTCGAGAAGCGCTTCGCCGACAAGCGCGGCAAGATCACCCAGGGCGACGACCTCGCGCCGGGCGTGCTGAAGATGGTCAAGGTCTACCTGGCCGTGAAGCGCCGCATCCAGCCGGGCGACAAGATGGCCGGCCGTCACGGCAACAAGGGTGTGGTCTCGACCATCGTGCCCGTGCAGGACATGCCGTACATGGCCAACGGCAACACCGTTGACATCGTGCTCAACCCGCTGGGCGTGCCCTCGCGTATGAACATCGGCCAGATCCTCGAAGTCCACCTGGGCCTCGCGGCCAAGGGGCTGGGCGAGAAGATCCAGCGGATGCTCGATGCGCAGGCCAAGGTTGCAGAGCTGCGGACGTTCCTCGACCAGATCTACAACCACGACAGGGCCTCGTTCGCGGAGCGCGTCGACCTCACCCAGTTCAGCGACGAGGAACTGCTGAGGCTCGCCGGCAACCTGACCGACGGTGTGCCGATGGCGACTCCGGTGTTCGACGGCGCGGCCGAATCGGAGATCAAGGCGATGCTGGAACTGGCCGATCTGCCCACCAGCGGCCAGACCCGGCTGTTCGATGGCCGTACCGGCGAGGCGTTCGAGCGTGAAGTGACCGTGGGTTACATGCACATGCTCAAGCTCAACCACCTGGTCGACGACAAGATGCACGCGCGTTCGACCGGTCCGTACTCGCTCGTCACCCAGCAGCCGCTGGGCGGCAAGGCGCAGTTCGGTGGTCAGCGTTTCGGCGAGATGGAAGTCTGGGCGCTGGAAGCCTACGGCGCGGCCTACACCCTGCAGGAAATGCTGACGGTGAAGTCCGACGACGTGCAGGGCCGCAACCAGATGTACAAGAACATCGTCGACGGCGAGCACGAGATGGTCGCGGGCATGCCCGAATCGTTCAACGTGCTGGTGAAGGAAATCCGTTCGCTCGCGATCAACATGGAGCTGGAGGAGCACTGAGGCAGGGAGCAGGCGCGCGGCGCGTGACCGCGCTGCGCGCTGCAGTAACGCATCCCCACCCAGGTTCCCCATTCCCGGAGTAAAGACATGAAAGACCTGCTCAATCTCTTCAACCAGCAGCGCCAGATCCCGGATTTCGACGCGATCAAGATCGCGCTCGCGAGCCCGGACCTGATCCGTTCGTGGTCGTTCGGCGAAGTGAAGAAGCCCGAGACCATCAACTACCGCACGTTCAAGCCCGAGCGTGACGGCCTGTTCTGCGCCGCCATCTTCGGTCCGATCAAGGACTACGAGTGCCTGTGCGGCAAGTACAAGCGCATGAAGCACCGCGGTGTGGTCTGCGAGAAGTGCGGCACGGAAGTCACGCTGGCCAAGGTGCGCCGCGAGCGCATGGGTCACATCGACCTGGCCTCGCCGGTCGCGCACATCTGGTTCCTCAAGTCGCTGCCGTCGCGCATCGGCCTGATGCTGGACATGACCCTGCGCGACATCGAGCGCATCCTGTACTTCGAAGCGTTCGTGGTGACCGAGCCGGGCCTGACCCCGCTCGAGCGCAGCCAGCTGCTCAACGAAGAGCAGTACATGCAGATGCGCCAGGAGCACGGCGACGACTTCGACGCCGCGATGGGCGCCGAGGCGGTCTATGACCTGCTGCGCACGATCGACCTGCAGGCCGAGATGATCCGGCTCAAGGAAGAGATCGCCGCGACCGGCTCGGAAACCAAGCTCAAGCGTCTGACCAAGCGCATCAAGCTGGTCGAGGCCTTCATCGAGTCGGGCAACCGCCCCGAGTGGATGATCATGACCGTGCTGCCGGTGCTGCCGCCGGATCTGCGTCCGCTGGTGCCCCTGGACGGTGGCCGCTTCGCGACCTCGGATCTCAACGATCTATATCGCCGCGTCATCAACCGCAACAACCGCCTGCGTCGCCTGCTCGAGCTCAACGCGCCCGACATCATCGTGCGCAACGAAAAGCGCATGCTGCAGGAGTCGGTCGATGCCCTGATGGACAACGGCCGCCGTGGCCGTGCCATCACCGGCACCAACAAGCGCCCGCTCAAGTCGCTGGCCGACATGATCAAGGGCAAGCAGGGCCGGTTCCGCCAGAACCTGCTCGGCAAGCGCGTCGACTACTCGGGCCGTTCGGTCATCGTGGTCGGCCCGACCCTGCGCCTGCACGAGTGCGGCCTGCCGAAGAAGATGGCGCTGGAACTGTTCAAGCCCTTCATCTTCGCCAAGCTGCAGCGCCGTGGCCTGGCCACGACGATCAAGGCCGCAAAGAAGCTGGTCGAGCGCGAAGAGGCCGAGGTGTGGGACATCCTCGAAGAGGTGATCCGCGAACACCCGGTCATGCTCAACCGCGCGCCGACGCTGCACCGTCTGGGCATCCAGGCGTTCGAGCCGGTGCTCATCGAAGGCAAGGCCATCCAGCTGCACCCGCTGGTGTGTACCGCCTTCAACGCCGACTTCGACGGTGACCAGATGGCGGTCCACGTGCCGCTGAGCCTGGAAGCCCAGCTCGAAGCGCGTGCGCTGATGATGGCGTCGAACAACATCCTCTCGCCCGCCAACGGCGAGCCGATCATCGTGCCGTCGCAGGACGTCGTGCTCGGCCTGTACTACATGACCCGTGCGCTGGAGAACATCCCGGGCGAGGGCATGATCTTCGCCAACATCGCCGAAGTGCGCCGCGCGTTCGACAACAAGGCCGCCGGCCTGCACGCCAAGATCAAGGTCCGCATCCAGCAGACCGTGATCGGCGAGGACGGCACGCGCGAGAAGGTGACCTCGATCGTCGACACGACCGTGGGTCGCGCCCTGCTGCTCGAGATCATGCCCGACGGCCTGCCGTTCGAGCTGGCCAACACCGAGCTCAACAAGAAGAACATCTCGCGCCTGATCAACGCCTGCTACCGTCGCCTGGGCCTGAAGGACACCGTGGTGTTCGCCGACAAGCTGATGTACACCGGCTTCGGGAACGCGACGCGCGCAGGCGTGTCGATCGGCATCAACGACATGACCATCCCGACCGAGAAGGCCGGCATCCTGGTCGAGGCCGAGGCCGAGGTGCTGGAAATCCAGCAGCAGTACCAGTCGGGTCTGGTCACCGCGGGCGAGCGCTACAACAAGGTCGTCGACATCTGGTCGCGCACGAACGAGCGCATCGCCAAGGCGATGATGGACACCATCGGCACCGAGAAGGTCGTCAACGCCAAGGGCGAGACGATCGATCAGAAGTCGATGAACTCGCTCTACATCATGGCCGACTCCGGTGCGCGTGGTTCGCAGGCGCAGATCCGTCAGCTGGCCGGTATGCGCGGCCTGATGGCCAAGCCGGACGGCTCGATCATCGAAACGCCGATCATCGCGAACTTCCGCGAAGGTCTGAACGTGCAGGAGTACTTCAACTCCACCCACGGTGCCCGTAAGGGTCTGGCCGATACCGCGCTCAAGACGGCGAACTCCGGTTACCTGACCCGTCGCCTGGTCGACGTGGCGCAGGACGTGGTGATCACCGAGGTCGACTGCGGCACCATGGACGGCCTCACCATGACGCCGATCGTGGAAGGCGGCGACGTCGTCGAGCCGCTGCGTGACCGCGTGCTGGGTCGTGTCGTGGCCGAGGACGTGTTCCTGCCCGGCAACGACGAGGATCCGATCGTCACCCGCAACACGCTGCTCGACGAGCAGTGGGTCCAGCGCCTCGAAGAGGCGGGCGTGCAGTCGATCCAGGTCCGCTCGACGATCACCTGCGAAGCCGGTTTCGGCGTCTGCGCGAATTGCTACGGTCGTGACCTCGGTCGCGGCCACCTGGTCAACCAGGGCGAGGCCGTGGGTGTGGTCGCGGCGCAGTCGATCGGTGAGCCCGGTACACAGCTCACCATGCGTACGTTCCACATCGGTGGCGCAGCGTCGCGTGCTGCCGCCATCGACAACGTGACGGTCAAGACCACCGGCTCGATCAAGTTCAACAACCTCAAGCACGTCAAGCACGAAAGCGGCAACCTGGTCGCGGTGTCGCGCTCGGGCGAACTGTCGGTGCTCGACGGCCACGGCCGCGAGCGCGAGCGCTACAAGCTGCCCTACGGCGCGACCATCACCGTCAATGACGGCGACGCGATCAAGGCTGGCCAGACCGTTGCGAACTGGGATCCCCATAACCACCCGATCGTGTCGGAAGTGGCGGGCTTCATCCGCTTCGTGGACTTCGTCGACGGCATCACCGTCATCGAGAAGACCGACGAACTGACCGGCCTGGCGTCACGCGAGATCACCGATCCCAAGCGTCGTGGTTCGATGGGCAAGGACCTGCGTCCGATCGTCCGCATCGTCGATGCCAAGGGCAACGACCTGTCGATCCCGGGCACCGATCTGCCGGCGCAGTACCTGCTGCCGCCGCGCTCGATCGTCAACCTGCAGGACGGCGATCCCGTCGGCGTGGGTGACGTGGTGACCAAGGTGCCGCAGGAAGCGTCCAAGACCCGCGACATCACCGGTGGTCTGCCGCGCGTGGCCGACCTGTTCGAAGCGCGCAAGCCCAAGGATCAGGCGATCCTCGCCGAGATCTCGGGCATCGTCAGCTTCGGCAAGGACACCAAGGGCAAGCAGCGCCTGATCATCAAGGGCCTTGACGGTGTCGACCACGAAGAGCTGATCCCCAAGTACCGCCAGATCATCGTGTTCGAAGGCGAGCACGTGGAGAAGGGCGAGACCGTGGTGGACGGCGAGCCCGGCCCGCAGGACATCCTGCGCCTGAAGGGCGTGGAGGAACTGGCGTCGTACCTGACGAAGGAAATCCAGGACGTCTATCGCCTGCAGGGCGTGAAGATCAACGACAAGCACATCGAGGTGATCGTTCGCCAGATGCTGCGCAAGGTCGAGATCACCGACGCCGGCGATTCGAAGTTCCTCAACGGCGAGCAGGTCGAGCGCCAGCGCGTGCTCGAGGACAACGTCAAGCTCATTGCGCGCAACGAGCTGCCGGCGAAGTTCGATCCGGTCCTGCTGGGCATCACCAAGGCCTCGCTGGCGACCGAGTCGTTCATCTCGGCGGCCTCGTTCCAGGAGACCACCCGCGTGCTCACCGAGGCGGCCGTCCGCGGTACGCGCGACAGCCTGCGCGGTCTCAAGGAGAACGTGATCGTCGGTCGTCTGATTCCGGCCGGTACCGGTCTGGCGTACCACGCCCGTCGTCGTCGCGCCGCCTCCGGCCTGACGGAGTCGGAAATGGACGCGCTTTCGGGCGGCACCGTGACCGAGCTCGAAGCCGAGGCCGCGGCTGCTCCGGCCTCGCCGGAGCAGGTCATGCTTGAAGATGCACCGGTGACGCCGGCCGCTGACAGCGACGGCGAAGCACGCTAAGATTGCACCCCTTCGGCGGCCCCTCGCGGGCCGCCCAGACTCCGAAAAGAGGCGCAGGACGCGCCTCGTATTCGGTCCAGGATGGACGGGAGAGGTTGTATGCCGGGCTGCATTCCTAAGGGAGCGGCCGGCGGCGGTGTGACCCGCGTTGACGGTATCCGTCGGCGCGGGCTATACTTTTTCGTCTGACAGGCGGCAACTTTCCGTCTGTCTTCGTTTTTCACCGGGCCCCGGCCCGAACAAAAGACCCGAGACCTGATGGCAACGATCAACCAGCTGGTGCGGAAGCCGCGCAGCCCAGAAACCTACAAGAGCACTTCGCCTGCATTGGCGAACTGCCCGCAGCGCCGTGGCGTCTGCACCCGCGTGTACACCACGACCCCGAAGAAGCCGAACTCGGCGCTTCGCAAGGTCGCCAAGGTGCGCCTGACCAACGGCTACGAGGTCATCTCGTACATCGGTGGTGAAGGCCACAACCTGCAGGAGCACAGCGTGGTGCTGATCCGCGGCGGTCGCGTCAAGGACCTCCCGGGCGTGCGTTACCACACCGTGCGCGGTTCGCTCGACGCTGCGGGTGTCACGAAGCGCCGCCAGGCGCGCTCGAAGTACGGCGCCAAGCGTCCGAAGGGCTGAGGATTAAACAATGTCGCGTAAAGGAAACACCCCGCAGCGTTCGGTGCTGCCCGACCCGAAGCACAACAGCGATACGATCGCGCGCTTCATCAACATGGTCATGAAGAGTGGCAAGAAGTCGATCGCTGAAAAGATCGTCTACGGTGCCATGGATGTGATCAGCGAGAAGAACGGCAACCCGCTCGAGCTGGTCGAGAAGGCGCTGAGCAACATCTCGCCGGCCGTCGAGGTGAAGTCCCGCCGTGTCGGCGGTGCCACGTATCAGGTGCCGGTCGAAGTGCGCGCCTCGCGCCGCATGGCGCTGGCAATGCGCTGGCTGATCGAGTCGGCGCGCAAGCGCGGCGAGAACACCATGCCGCGCAAGCTTGCCGCCGAACTGATCGACGCGTCCGAGAACCGTGGCGGCGCGATCAAGAAGCGTGAAGAAACTCACCGCATGGCCGACGCCAACAAGGCGTTCGCGCACTACCGCTGGTAAGCGGATCTGCGGGCTCCGGTTGATTCCGGAGCCCGCCGGCACCATCCAAGTGCCTTCAAGCGGTCGCTGGCCGCACGCAGGATCCGAAGGCCGCCGCAAGGCGGCATTCGTCCATTCAAGCGATTCCATCGCGAAGGCTCCGTGTTTCCGTCGGGGCTTCGCCATTCAATACGAGAAACCGACGTGGCTCGCACGACTCCCATCGAACGCTACCGCAATTTCGGCATCATGGCCCACATCGATGCCGGCAAGACCACGACCTCCGAGCGCATCCTGTTCTACACCGGCAAGAGCCACAAGATCGGTGAAGTGCACGACGGCGCTGCCACCATGGACTGGATGGAGCAGGAGCAGGAACGTGGCATCACGATCCAGTCCGCAGCCACCACCGCGTTCTGGAAGGGCATGGACAAGTCGTTGCCCGAGTACCGCTTCAACATCATCGATACCCCCGGTCACGTCGACTTCACCATCGAAGTGGAGCGCAGCCTGCGCGTGCTCGACGGCGCGGTGTTCGTGCTGTGTGCGGTCGGTGGCGTGCAGCCGCAGTCCGAGACTGTGTGGCGCCAGGCGAACAAGTATCACGTGCCCCGCATCGCGTTCGTCAACAAGATGGACCGCACCGGCGCGAACTTCAACAAGGTCCGCGACCAGCTGAAGTCGCGCCTGGGCGCGGCTCCGGTTCCGATGCAGGTGCCGATCGGTGCCGAGGACGGTTTCGAGGGCGTGGTCGACCTGCTCAAGATGAAGGCGATCCACTGGGATACCGCATCGCAGGGTCTGACGTTCGAGTATCGCGAGATCCCGGCCGAGCTGCAGGCGCAGGCCGAGGAAGCCCGTGCGTTCATGGTCGAGTCGGCCGCCGAGGCCAGCGAAGAGCTGATGAACAAGTATCTCGAGGGCGGCGAGCTCTCCGAGGAAGAGATCGTCAACGGCCTGCGCGAGCGCACGCTCAAGACCGAGATCGTGCCGATGTACTGCGGCACCGCGTTCAAGAACAAGGGCGTCCAGGCGATGCTCGATGGCGTGGTGCAGCTGCTGCCTTCGCCGGTCGATGTGCCGTCCATCAAGGGCGTGGACGTCGATGACGAGACCAAGGAGCTGACCCGCGAGTCGAGCGACAAGGCGCCGTTCTCGGCGCTCGCGTTCAAGATCATGACCGACCCGTTCGTGGGTTCGCTGACCTTCTTCCGCGTCTACTCGGGCATGCTCAATGCCGGCGACCAGGTCTACAACTCGGTCAAGGGCAAGAAGGAGCGCATCGGCCGTCTGCTGCAGATGCATTCCAACAACCGTGAAGAGATCAAGGAAGTGCTGGCGGGCGACATCGCCGCCGCGGTGGGTCTGAAGGACGTCACCACCGGCGACACGCTGTGCTCGCAGGACAACCCGATCATTCTCGAGCGCATGGTGTTCCCCGAGCCCGTCATCTCGATGGCGGTCGAGCCCAAGACCAAGTCGGACCAGGAAAAGATGGGCCTCGCCCTCGGTCGCCTGGCGCAGGAGGATCCGTCCTTCCGCGTGCGTACCGACGAAGAGTCCGGCCAGACCATCATCGCCGGCATGGGCGAGCTGCACCTGGACATCATCGTCGACCGCATGAAGCGCGAGTTCAACGTCGAAGCCAACGTCGGCAAGCCGCAGGTCGCGTATCGCGAGACGATCCGCAGCAGCGACGTGAAGTCGGACTACAAGCACGCCAAGCAGTCGGGTGGTAAGGGTCAGTACGGTCACGTCGTGATCGAGCTGTCGCCGCTGACCGATGCCGACCGTGCGGATCCGAAGATCGCAGCCGACATCAAGGACGACTTCCTCTTCATCAACGACATCACCGGTGGCGTGATCCCGAAGGAATTCATTCCTTCGGTCGAGAAGGGCATCCGCGAGACGATCACCAGCGGCCCGCTGGCGGGCTTCCCGGTCGTCGGCGTCAAGGTCAAGCTGGTGTTCGGCTCGTACCACGACGTCGACTCGTCGGAAATGGCGTTCAAGCTCGCCGCGTCGATGGCGTTCAAGCAGGGCTTCGTCAAGGCGAGCCCGGCGCTGCTCGAGCCGATGATGAAGGTCGAGATCGTCAGCCCCGAGGAGTACCTCGGTGACGTGATGGGCGACGTCAGTCGTCGTCGCGGCATCCTGCAGGGTCAGGACGACAGCCCGTCGGGCAAGATCATCAACGCGATGATCCCGCTGGGCGAGATGTTCGGCTACGCGACGACGCTGCGCTCGATGTCCCAGGGCCGTGCGACGTTCTCGATGGAGTTCGACCACTACGCGGAAGCCCCGGCCAACATCGCCGAGACCGTCACCAAGAAGTAATGCATCGGGATTGGAATCCGGCGTTCGCATCGCGGCGCCGGATTTCCGGATCCCAGTTTCCAGTCCCGAATCAAACAGAGGTTAACCACCATGGCAAAGGGTAAGTTCGAGCGCACCAAGCCCCACGTGAACGTGGGCACGATCGGTCACGTCGACCACGGCAAGACGACGCTGACGGCGGCGCTGACGAAGATCGGCGCCGAGCGTTTCGGCGGCGAGTTCAAGGCCTATGACGCGATCGACGCGGCGCCGGAAGAAAAGGCGCGCGGCATCACGATCTCGACCGCGCACGTCGAATACGAATCCGAGAAGCGCCACTACGCGCACGTCGACTGCCCGGGCCACGCCGACTACGTCAAGAACATGATCACCGGTGCTGCGCAGATGGACGGCGCGATCCTGGTCTGTTCGGCGGCTGACGGCCCGATGCCGCAGACCCGCGAGCACATCCTGCTGTCGCGCCAGGTCGGCGTGCCGTACATCGTCGTGTTCCTGAACAAGGCCGACATGGTCGACGACGCCGAGCTGCTCGAGCTGGTCGAGATGGAAGTGCGCGAGCTGCTGAGCAAGTACGACTTCCCGGGCGACGACACCCCGATCATCCACGGTTCGGCCCGCCTGGCACTGGAAGGCGACCAGAGCGAGATCGGCGTGCCGGCGATCCTGAAGCTGGTCGAGGCGCTGGACACCTGGATCCCGGAGCCGGAGCGCGACGTCGACAAGGCGTTCCTGATGCCGGTCGAAGACGTGTTCTCGATCTCGGGCCGCGGCACCGTCGTGACCGGCCGCATCGAGCGCGGCGTGATCAAGGTGGGCGAGGAAATCGAGATCGTCGGCATCCGTCCGGTGCAGAAGACCACGGTTACCGGCGTCGAAATGTTCCGCAAGCTGCTCGACCAGGGTCAGGCAGGCGACAACGCCGGTCTGCTGCTGCGCGGCACCAAGCGTGACGACGTCGAGCGTGGCCAGGTGCTGGCCAAGCCGGGTTCGATCAAGCCGCACACCGATTTCGAAGCCGAAGTCTATGTGCTGTCGAAGGACGAAGGCGGCCGTCACACCCCGTTCTTCAAGGGCTACCGTCCGCAGTTCTACTTCCGCACCACCGATATCACCGGTGCGGTCGAGCTGCCGGAAGGCACCGAGATGGTGATGCCGGGCGACAACGTGAAGATGGTGGTCACGCTGATCAACCCGGTCGCCATGGACGAAGGCCTGCGCTTCGCGATCCGCGAAGGCGGTCGTACCGTCGGCGCCGGCGTGGTCGCCAAGATCCTCAAGTGATCTGACGGGCCACGCGCGCATCGCGCGCGTGGCCACTGGCCCAAGGGCTGGTCGGGCAGGGCATCCATTGATTTCGATTTCGACTTCGCCATTCCGAGGTCCGACATGCGGAATCCTGGATCCCCTGCTTTGCGGGGTGACGATCGAAAGGCGGGCCGGCTATGCCGGTCCGTCCGGTTTTGGCGGGGGCTTGCGTCCAAGCCTGTGTACCCGCTAGAATGCAAGACCCTCGCGGACATGCTGTCATCAGATGCCCGCGAAATCGCGAAATGAGGTGCAGGATGCCCTCGTCTTCGCCAGACACGGAAATGTCGCGAGGCTGTGCTCCACCCGTTCCGGAGATTTCCGGAGCACGAAGGGATGGAGCGGATCACCGCGTCCAAATTTCTGTGTCTGGGCGGACCGGGTAACCGGTCTGCCTTTTGTGTTTGCAAGGAAAGGCCCCGGGGCGCGGGTGAATGCCTCGGATCGCCACGAATCAATGGGGTTCTGCGCACCCAGCCGCAGGCCCGTCGCTCTTTCAACCAAGGATATTTCCGTCATGACGGACCAAAAGATCCGGATCCGCCTCAAGGCATTCGATCACCGCCTGATCGATCGCTCGGCAAGCGAGATCGTCGAGACCGCCAAGCGGACCGGTGCGCAGGTGCGCGGCCCGATCCCGCTGCCGACCAAAATCGAGCGTTACACCATCCTGACGTCGCCGCACGTCGACAAGGATGCACGTGACCAGTACGAGACCCGCACGCACAAGCGCGTGCTGGACATCGTCGACCCGAACGACAAGACCGTTGATGCGCTGATGAAGCTTGAGCTCGCAGCTGGCGTCGACGTTCAGATCAAGCTGACCTAAAGGACCGACCCATGACCGCGAAGATTCATTCGTTGGGCATCGTCGGCCGCAAGGCCGGCATGAGCCGGGTGTTCACCGAGGACGGCAAGTCCGTGCCGGTGACGCTGATCGAGGCGACCCCCAACCGCATCACCCAGATCAAGACCGTCGACACCGACGGCTACAGCGCCGTGCAGGTCACCGCAGGCGTCAAGCGTGCATCGCTGCTCAACAAGCCGGAAACCGGCCACCTCGCCAAGGCGAAGGTCGAAGCCGGCCGTGGCCTGTGGGAGCTCCGCGTCGCCGACGACAAGATCGCCGACTTCAGTGTCGGTGGCGAGATCAAGGCCGACATCTTCGAAGTAGGCCAGATCGTCGACGTCCAGGGCGTCACGAAGGGCAAGGGTTTCCAGGGCACGATCAAGCGCTGGAACTTCAAGATGGGCGACGCCACGCACGGTAACTCGCTGTCGCACCGCCAGCCGGGTTCGCTCGGTCAGCGCCAGACGCCGGGCCGCGTGTTTCCGGGCAAGAAGATGTCCGGTCACATGGGTGCCGACGTGCAGACCACGCAGCGCCTGCAGATCGTGCAGGTCGACGCCGAGCGCGGCCTGATCGCCGTCAAGGGCGCCGTGCCTGGCGCGCCGGGTGGCGACGTGATCGTGCGTCCGTCGAGCAAGGCATAAGGAGTAGCACGATGGAACTCGCAATCAACAACAGCAGCACGAAGCTGTCGGTCTCCGACGAAGTCTTCGGCCGCGATTTCAGCGAAGACCTGGTCCACCAGGTGGTCGTTGCCTACCGCAACGCCGGTCGCGCCGGTACCAAGGCGCAGAAGACCCGTTCGGAAGTCAACGGCACGACCAAGAAGTCGAAGAAGCAGAAGGGCGGCGGTGCGCGTCATGGCGCGCTGACGGCTCCGATCTTCGTCGGCGGTGGTGTGACGTTCGCGGCCAAGCCGCGCAGCTTCGCGCAGAAGGTCAACCGCAAGATGTACCGCGCGGCGATGTCGGCGATCCTGTCCGAACTCAACCGCCAGGGCCGTCTGATGGTCGTCGAGACGTTCGACCTGACCGAGACCAAGACCAGCGGCATGGTCGCCAAGCTCAAGGAATTCGATCTGGGCAAGCGTCCGCTGATCGTGACCGAGGACGCGTCCGAGCACCTGTACCTGTCGGCACGCAACCTGCCCTACGTCGAGATCCGCGACGTGCAGGGCCTGGATCCGGTCGCGCTGGTCGGCGCCGATACCGTGCTGATCACCACCGATGCGGTGAAGAAGATCGAGGAGTGGCTGGCATGAACGACGCCAAGCTCTATGAAGTGATCCGTGCGCCGCGCGTGTCCGAGAAGACCGCGCGCCTGCAGGAAGTGTCCAACCAGTACGCGTTCGAAGTGTCGACCGTCGCGACCAAGGCCGATATCAAGGCTGCGGTCGAGAAGCTGTTCGGCGTGACGGTCGAGGCTGTCAACGTGTTGAACGTGAAGGGCAAGAACAAGTCCTTCCGTCAGCGCCAGGGCAGCCGTGGCGACTGGCGCAAGGCGTACGTCAAGCTGGCCGACGGCCAGTCGATCGACGTCATGAACGCGAAGGTCTGAGGAAGCCCCGATGCCATTGATGAAATTCAAGCCCACGTCCGCCGGTCGCCGTTCCGCGGTCCGCGTCGTGCATCCGCACCTGCACAAGGGTGCGCCGCACGCCGCGCTGGTCGAGAAGAAGACCAACACCGGTGGTCGCAACCACCACGGCCGCATCACCACCCGTCACATCGGTGGTGGCCACAAGCAGCACTACCGCATCGTCGACTTCAAGCGGGACAAGGAAGGCATTCCGGCGCGCGTCGAGCGCATCGAATACGACCCCAACCGCACCGCCCACATTGCACTGCTGTGCTATGTCGACGGCGAGCGTCGCTACATCATCGCGCCGAAGGGTCTCAAGGCTGGCGATCAGGTGATCTCCGGTTCGGATGCTCCGATCAAGACCGGCAACACGCTGCCGCTGCGCAACATCCCGGTCGGCTCGACGATCCACTGCATCGAGATGAAGCCGGGCAAGGGCGCGCAGATTGCCCGCGCCGCCGGTGCCGGCGTGCAGCTGGTGTCGCGCGAAGGCGTCTACGCGACTGTCCGCCTGCGTTCGGGCGAAGTGCGTCGCGTGCCGTCCGAGTGCCGCGCCACGATCGGCGAGGTCAGCAACGACGAGCACAGCCTCGAGAAGCTGGGCAAGGCCGGTGCGAAGCGCTGGCGTGGCGTCAAGCCGACCGTCCGCGGTGCGGCGATGAACCCGGTCGACCATCCGCACGGTGGTGGTGAGGCCAAGGCCGGTCAGGGTAATCCGCACCCGGTCACGCCCTGGGGTGTCCCGACCAAGGGCTACAAGACCCGCCACAACAAGCGGACGCAGCAGTTCATCGTGCGCGATCGCAGGAGCTGATAGACCATGGCACGTTCACTCAAGAAGGGTCCCTTCGTCGACCACCACCTCATCAAGAAGGTGGAAGCCGCGGGTTCCAACACCAAGAAGCCGATCAAGACCTGGTCGCGTCGCTCGATGGTCCTGCCGGACATGATCGGTTTCACCATCGCCATCCACAACGGCAAGAACCACGTCCCGGTGCTGGTCAACGAGAACATGGTGGGCCACAAGCTCGGCGAATTCGCGCTGACCCGGACCTTCAAGGGTCACGGCGGCGACAAGAAGTCGGGCAGGTAAGGAGCGCACAATGGACAAGGCAACGAAAGCCCGCCTCGAAGAGCAGAAGCGCGCTCGCACCGAGGTCAACAAGCGCACCGCGATTCTTCGCACCGCGCGCATCTCGCCGCAGAAGGCACGTCTGGTCGCTGACCAGGTCCGTGGTCTGCCGGTCGAGCGCGCCGTCGGCCTGCTGAAGTTCTCGGACAAGAAGGCCGCTCACATGATCAAGAAGGTCGTCGAGTCGGCCATCGCCAACGCGGAGAACAACGCTGGCGCCGACGTCGATGAACTGAAGATCGCCACCATCACGGTCGACGAAGGTCCGACGCTGAAGCGCTTCATGGCGCGCGCAAAGGGACGCGGTACCCGCATCCTCAAGCGCACCAGCCACATCACCGTCGTCGTGGGAGAGGGCAAGTAATATGGGTCACAAAGTTCATCCCACCGGCATCCGCCTTGGCATCGCCAAGGACTGGAACTCCAAGTGGTACGCCGGCAAGAAGGAATACGCCGAGTACCTGGCCGCTGACCTGAAGGTCCGCGAGATGCTGCGCAAGCGTCTCGCCCAGGCCGGCATCAGCAAGATCCTGATCGAGCGTCCGGCCAAGACCGCTCGCGTGACGATCCACACCGCCCGTCCGGGCGTCGTGATCGGCAAGCGTGGCGAGGACATCGAGAAGCTCCGCAAGGACGTCAGCGACATGATGGGCGTTCCCGCGCACATCAACGTCACCGAGGTCCGCAAGCCGGAACTCGACGCGCAGCTGGTCGCCGAATCGATCGCGCAGCAGCTCGAGCGCCGCATCATGTTCCGTCGCGCGATGAAGCGCGCGGTGGGCAATGCGATGCGCCTGGGTGCGCTGGGCATCAAGGTCAACGTCGCCGGCCGCCTTAACGGCGCCGAAATCGCACGTTCGGAGTGGTACCGCGAAGGTCGCGTGCCGCTTCACACGTTGCGCGCCGACGTCGACTACGGCTTCGCCGAGGCCAAGACGACCTACGGGATCATCGGCATCAAGACCTGGATCTACAAGGGCGAGATCTTCGATTTCAGCCAGGTAGGCCAGGAGAAGCAGGACGACACGCCGCGTGGCGACCGTAATGATCGCGGTGACCGCGACCGTCGTGGTCCGCGTCGCGAGCGCGAGGCGAGGGATTAATCATGCTGCAACCCAAGCGAACCAAATACCGCAAGATGCACAAGGGCCGTAACGACGGCCTGGCGTGGAGCGGCAATGCCGTCAGCTTCGGCGAGTTCGGTCTGCGGGCCACCGCGACCGGCCAGCTGACCGCACGTCAGATCGAAGCGGGCCGTCGGTCCATCAGCCGTCACGTCAAGCGCGGCGGCAAGATGTGGATCCGCGTGTTCCCGGACAAGCCGATCACCAAGAAGCCGATCGAAGTCCGAATGGGCTCCGGTAAGGGCAGCGTCGAGTACTGGGTCGCGCAGATCCAGCCCGGCCGCATGATCTTCGAGATCGAGGGTGTCGAGGAGGAGGTGGCGCGTGAAGCGTTCCGCCTGGCCGCCGCGAAGCTGTCGGTCACCACCCAATTCGTGACCCGGACGGTGCGCTGATGGCTACGACCAAGGAACTCCGCGAGAAGTCGGTCGAGGATTTGCAGTCGCACCTCCTCGAACTGCACAAGGAGCGTTTCTCGCTCCGCATGCAGAAGGCCACTGGCCAGCTGACCAAGACGCACGAAGCCCGTCGGGTGCGCCGCGAGATTGCTCGCGTCAATACCCTGATCGGTCAGAAGAAGTAAGGACCCGACCATGAATACCGAAAAGAAGCAGCGTACGGTCCAGGGCCGCGTGGTCAGCAACAAGATGGACAAGACCGTCACCGTGCTGGTCGAGCGTCAGGTCAAGCACGCGCTGTACGGCAAGTACATCAAGCGTTCGACCAAGCTCCACGCCCATGACGCCGACAACGCGTGTCAGGAAGGCGATCTGGTGAAGGTCGTCGAGATTGCGCCGATGTCGAAGACCAAGAACTGGCGCGTGGCCGAGATCGTCACGCGCGCCGCCGAATAACGCCAGGAGCTCGAAATGATCCAGATGCAGAGCCACCTCGACGTGGCGGACAACAGCGGTGCCAAGGAAGTGATGTGCATCAAGGTGCTCGGCGGCTCCAAGCGCCGTTACGCCGCGATCGGCGACATCATCAAGGTGTCGATCAAGGAAGCGATTCCGCGTGGCAAGGTCAAGAAGGGCGAGGTCTATGACGCCGTCGTGGTGCGTACCCGCAAGGGTGTGCGTCGTGCCGACGGTTCGTTGATCCGCTTCGATGGCAACGCTGCGGTGTTGCTCAACAACAAGCAGGAGCCGATCGGCACCCGCATCTTCGGGCCCGTGACCCGTGAACTCCGTTCCGAGAAGTTCATGAAGATCGTCTCGCTCGCGCCCGAAGTGCTCTGAGCGAGGACACGAAAATGGCCAATCGAATCAAGAAGGGCGACCACGTGATCGTGATCGCCGGCAAGGACAAGGGTAAGCGCGGTGACGTGGTGCGCGTGATCGGCGACAAGGTCGTCGTTTCGAACATCAACATCATCAAGCGCCACACCAAGCCCAACCCGCAGGCCGGCCAGGCTGGTGGCGTGGTCGAGCGTGAAGCGCCGATCCATGCTTCTAACGTGATGCCGTTCAATCCTGCCACGGGCAAGGGCGAGCGCATTGGAACCAAGACACTCGAGGATGGACGCACGCTGCGCGTGTTCCGCTCGAGCGGTGAGGCGCTTGACGCCTGAGGATGAAGAAATGACGACCCGTCTGGAACAGTTCTACAAGGATGAGGTGGTGCCGAAGCTCATGGAGCAGTTCGGCTACGCCAACATCATGCAGGTCCCGCGCCTGTCCAAGGTCACGCTCAACATGGGCGTGGGCGAGGCTGCTGCGAACAAGAAGGTGCTCGAGCACGCAACCGCCGACATGGCCAAGATCAGCGGCCAGAAGCCGCTGGTGACCAAGTCGCGCGTGTCGGTGGCCTCGTTCAAGATCCGCGACGGCTGGCCGATCGGCTGCAAGGTCACGCTGCGTCGCAAGGGCATGTACGAGTTCATCGATCGCCTGATCAATGTCTCGCTGCCGCGCGTGCGCGACTTCCGTGGCGTGTCCGGTCGTTCGTTCGACGGCCGTGGCAACTTCAACATGGGCGTGAAGGAACAGATCATCTTCCCGGAAATCGACTTCGACCAGGTCGACGCGATCCGCGGCATGGATATCGCCATCACCACGACCGCCCGCACCAACGAAGAAGCCAAGGCCCTGCTGGAAGCCTTCCGCTTCCCGTTCCGCAACTGATCCGAAGGCAGAGCATTTATGGCAAAGACGTCCATGATCAATCGCGAGGCCAAGCGCACCAAGCTGGCCAAGCAGCATGCCGAGAAGCGTGCGGCGCTGAAGAAGATCATCAGCAGCCCGACCGCCGGCTACGAAGAAAAGGCCGATGCGGTGATCAAGCTGCAGAAGCTGCCGCGCGATTCGTCGCCGGCCCGTCAGACGACGCGCTGTGCCCTGTCCGGGCGCCCGCGTGGCGTGTACAGCAAGTTCGGCCTCGGCCGCAACATGCTGCGTCAGGCCACGATGCGTGGTGACGTGCCCGGCCTGCGCAAGGCCAGCTGGTAATCCAGGGTCGCGCATTTATACGGGTCTGGCGTTCCGGCGCCGGACCTGTAGAATACCGCCCCTCACGCCACACCCCGTCCGGGTCCGGTCGGGTTCAAAACTAGTGTTCGCGAAAGCGGATATCGGTGCACTCAGAAGGTAATCATCATGAGCATGACTGATCCCATCGCCGACATGCTGGTCCGCATCAGGAATGCGGCAGCGGTCGGTAAGCAGACGGTAAAAATGCCGTCGTCCAAGATCAAGGTCGCGATCGCCAACGTCCTGAAGGACGAGGGTTACATCGGCGAAGCACGCGTGACCGAGAACGGCGCCAAGGCCGAACTCGAGATCGTCCTCAAGTATTACGAAGGCCGCCCGGTGATCGAGCGCCTGCAGCGCTTCTCGCGCTCGGGCCTGCGCCAGTATCGCGGCAAGGATGCGCTGCCGAAGGTTCTCAACGGCATGGGCATCGCCATCATCTCCACGTCGAAAGGCATCATGACCGACGCGCAGGCACGCCAGCAGGGCGTCGGCGGTGAAGTCCTGTGCTTCGTGGCTTAAGGGAGTAAGCGAATAATGTCCCGCGTCGCCAAGAAGCCGATCGCCCTCCCGAAGGGCGTAGAACTCAACATCCAGTCCGAGCTGGTCAGCGTGAAGGGCCCGAAGGGCACCCTCTCGATCACCAAGCCTGCCAACATCGACGTCAAGATCGAAGACGGCAATGCGGTGCTGTCGTCGGAAGATCCTGGGCAGACCCCGCTCACGGGCACCCTGCGTGCGATCGTCGCCAACATGGTCCACGGCGTGTCGACCGGTTTCGAGCGCAAGCTTGAGCTCGTCGGCGTCGGTTACCGTGCAGCGCTCCAGGGCACGGATCTCAACCTCTCGCTGGGCTTTTCGCACCCGGTCGTGTTCCAGGCGCCGGAAGGCATCACCCTGAGCACGCCGACCCAGACCGAGATTCTCGTCCAGGGCGCAGACAAGCAGCTCGTTGGTCAGGTTGCCGCCAAGATCCGCGGGTTCCGTCCGCCGGAGCCGTACAAGGGCAAGGGCGTCAAGTATTCCGACGAAACCATCATTCGCAAGGAAGCCAAGAAGGCCTAAGGCCCATCCGCTTCCCGAGGATCTAGATCATGAGCATCAAGAACAACGCCCGTCTGCGTCGCGCCAAGAGCACCCGTGCGCATATCCGTGTCCTGGGCGTGCCGCGTCTGTCGGTGCTGCGCACCGGCCAGCACATCTACGCCCAGCTGTTCAACGCCGACGGCTCCAAGGTTCTGGCTGCGGCCAGCACCCTGCAGGCCGACGTCAAGGACGGCCTCAAGAACGGCAAGAACAGCGACGCCGCCAGCAAGGTGGGTCGCGCGATCGCCGAGAAGGCCAAGGCTGCAGGTATCGAGAAGGTCGCGTTCGACCGTTCGGGCTACCGCTACCATGGTCGCATCAAGGCGCTCGCAGACGCTGCCCGCGAAGGCGGCCTGCAGTTCTGATTTGTACGTCGTCGATGCGGGGCTTCCGGCCCCGCGTCGCCTGACCTGCCGGCACGGGAAGTGCCGGGCGCCCGCGGCCTTCTGTGCCGCGTCAGCGTTCCACCGATCCGCACCCCAACTACAAGCGGCCCGAGCCGTACATCTCTCAACCACTACAGGCATCAACGATGGCAAACGAAAGGGAAAACCGCGGGCGCGACCGCAATCGCGACCGTGAGGAACTCGACGACGGCATGATCGAGAAGCTGATCACGGTCAACCGCGTCAGCAAGACCGTCAAGGGCGGTCGCCAGTTCACCTTCACCGCGCTGACGGTCGTCGGCGACGGTAACGGCAAGGTCGGTTTCGGTTACGGCAAGGCGCGCGAAGTGCCGGTCGCGATCCAGAAGTCGATGGAGCAGGCCCGCAAGAACCAGAAGGCTGTCGATCTCAACGGCAGCACGCTGTGGCACACCGTCAAGTCGCGTCATGGCGCGGCAAACGTGTTCATGCAGCCCGCGTCCGAGGGTACCGGCGTGATCGCCGGTGGCGCGATGCGCGCCGTGCTCGAGGCCGTCGGCGTCAAGGACGTGCTGGCGAAGGCGGTGGGCTCGCGCAATCCGATCAACCTGGTGCGCGCCACGATCCGCGGCCTCAACGAAATGCACTCGCCGGCGCAGATCGCTGCCAAGCGCGGCAAGAAGCTGGAGGACATTGGGCATGGCTAATAACGAGAACACTGGCGGCACCGTCAAGGTGCGCCTGGTCAAGGGCATGCGTGGCTCGCAGGCCAAGCACCGCCTGTCGGTGCGTGCGCTGGGCCTCAACAAGCTCAACGACGTGCGCGAACTGAAGGACAGCCCGCAGGTCCGTGGCCTGATCAACAAGGTCCACTATCTGGTCCGGGTCGAGGAGTAATCGAATGAAGCTCAACACACTCAAGCCCGCACAGGGCGCCCGCACCGAGCGTACGCGCGTCGGTCGCGGTATCGGTTCGGGCCTGGGCAAGACCGCCGGTCGCGGCCACAAGGGCTCGTTCGCGCGCTCGGGCAAGGGCAAGATCAAGGCCGGCTTCGAAGGCGGCCAGATGCCGCTGCGTAAGCGTCTGCCGAAGGTCGGCTTCCGCTCGAAGCTCAAGCTGGACGTCGCCGAAGTGATGCTCTACCAGCTCGACAAGCTCGATGGCGACATCGACTTCGCCGCGCTGCGTGCCGCCAAGCTGGTGCCCAGCACCGCCAAGCGCGCAAAGATCGTCAAGAAGGGCGAGATCAGCAAGAAGCTCGTGCTGAAGGGCATCCTGGCGACTGCTGGCGCCCGTGAGGCGATCGAAGCCGCTGGCGGCAAGGTCGAGGAGTAAGCCGGATGTCGCGTAGCGGCAGCGCAATGGGCGGCGTCGGCGCCGGGCTCGGTAAGTTTACCGAGCTCCGCCAGCGCCTGCTGTTCGTGCTCGGGGCGTTGATCGTCTACCGCATCGGGTGCTTCATCCCGGTGCCGGGCGTCAATCCCGAGGCCATGCTGCAGCTGATGGAGCAGCAGCAAGGCACCATCGTGGACATGTTCAACATGTTCTCCGGCGGCGCCCTGTCGCGGTTCAGCCTGTTCGCGTTGAACGTGATTCCGTACATCTCCGCGTCGATCGTCATGCAGCTGCTCGTGCAGGTCGTGCCGAGCCTGAAGGCCATCCAGAAGGAAGGCGAATCAGGACGCCGCCGGATCACCCAGTGGTCGCGCATCGGCGCGATCCCGCTGGCGGTGTTCCAGTCGGCGGGTATCGCGGTGGCGCTGCAGAGCTCGGGTGCCAACAACGGTATTCCGGTCGTCTACGCACCGGGCATGGGCTTCGTGCTGACCGCGATCATCGCGCTCACCGCCGGCACGATGTTCCTGGTGTGGCTGGGCGAGCAGGTGACGGAGCGGGGCATCGGCAACGGTATCTCGCTGATCATCTTCGCCGGCATCGTGGCGGGTCTTCCGGGCGCCGTTCTGGGCACGTTCGATTCGTTGCGCAACGGCGACATGAGCCCGATCGCGGCGATCCTGCTGGTGCTGGTGGTGCTGGCGGCGACGTTCTTCGTGGTGTTCGTGGAGCGTGGTCAGCGTCGGATCACGGTCAATTACGCGCGCCGTCAAGGCGGTCGCAACGCGTACATGAACCAGAGCTCGTTCCTGCCGCTTAAGCTCAACATGGCGGGCGTGATTCCGGCGATCTTTGCATCGTCGATCATCATGTTCCCGGCGACGGTGACCACCTGGTTTGGCGAGGCGACCTCGTCCAGCGGCTGGCAACAGGCATTGCAGCGGATGGCGCAGGCGATTTCGCCGGGCGAGCCGCTGTACGTACTGCTGTTCGGTGGCCTGATTGCCGGCTTTGCGTTCTTCTACACGGCGCTGGTGTTCAACAGCCAGGAAACGGCGGACAACCTCAAGAAGTCGGGCGCGCTGATTCCGGGCATCCGCCCGGGCAAGGCTACGGCTGACTACATCGACGGCGTGCTGACCCGCCTCACGGCGGTCGGTGCGGCCTATCTGGTGCTGGTCTGTTTGCTGCCCGAGTTCATGCGTGCCGAGTTCGGCAGCTCCTTCTACTTCGGTGGCACGTCGCTGCTGATCGTGGTGGTGGTGGTCATGGACTTCATCGCCCAGGTCCAGTCACACCTCATGTCGCATCAGTACGAAAGCCTGCTGAAGAAGGCGAACCTGAAGGGTTCGCGCAGCGGCGGTGGCCTGAGCGGCCGCTGACTGAATACGCCGGACGGCCGCAAGGCGTCCGGCATGGTTCTCGCGGCTCGGGTACTCCCCCAGCCGCACCGCATCGCCCGGCCGGGCGATGCATGAAGTCCGGACCAACGCGCCGGACTTCAGATGGGCGACTCGCGCGGCGGTCTCGTGCGCGGGTGGTACCGGGACATCCGTGCGCCAGAGTAGCGCGCGGGGCAGGCGAGGGAATCGATCCCCGAATCTGCCACCCCGATACTGTCGCCGGAGCATGGGCACGCTCCCCATGCCGGGTCTTCTGGCGCCTTGGCGCCGTGGACTTCCCGTAAGTACGAGGCCCTGTTATCATTTCTTGTTCCCTTTTGCCAGGACTGAACCCCTGGCAGCCAAACCAGTTGGAGATCCGCGCATGGCGCGTATTGCAGGTGTGAACCTGCCTGCCCAGAAGCATGTCTGGGTCGGGCTTCAGAGCATCTACGGCATCGGCCGTACCCGATCGAAGAAGGTCTGCGAAGCCGCAGGCGTTGAATCGAACACCAAGATCCGCGACCTGTCGGAGCCGGAAGTCGAGCGCTTGCGTTCGGAAGTCGGCAAGTACGTGGTCGAAGGCGACCTTCGCCGCGAAATCGGCATGGCCATCAAGCGTCTGATGGACCTGTCGTGCTACCGCGGCCTGCGTCACCGTCGTGGTCTCCCGCTGCGTGGCCAGCGCACCCGGACCAATGCACGCACCCGCAAGGGTCCGCGCAAGGCCATCAGGAAGTAAGGAATAGACCATGGCCAAGCCCGCAGCAACCAAGACCAAGAAGAAGATCAAGCGCGTCGTCACCGACGGCATCGCGCATGTCCACGCTTCGTTCAACAACACGATCATCACGATCACCGACCGCCAGGGCAACGCGCTCTCGTGGGCGACTTCGGGCGGTGCCGGTTTCCGCGGCTCGCGCAAGTCGACCCCGTTCGCAGCCCAGGTCGCCGCCGAGAAGGCCGGCAAGGCCGCCCTCGACTACGGCGTCAAGTCGCTGGAAGTCCGCATCAAGGGCCCGGGACCGGGTCGTGAGTCGGCCGTGCGCTCGCTGAACAACGTGGGCTACAAGATCATCAACATCATCGACGTGACGCCCATCCCGCACAACGGATGCCGCCCGCCGAAGAAGCGTCGCGTCTAAAGGAGCGATAAAGAAATGGCTCGTTACATCGGTCCTACCTGTAAGCTCGCGCGCCGCGAAGGCGCCGACCTCTCCCTCAAGAGCCCGACCCGCGCGCTCGACTCGAAGTGCAAGCTGGAGCAGAAGCCCGGCCAGCACGGTGCCGGTACCGGCGCGCGTCGCAGCAAGCTGTCCGACTACGCCACCCAGCTTCGCGAGAAGCAGAAGGTCAAGCGTACGTACGGTCTGCTCGAGCGGCAGTTCCGCAACTACTACAAGAAGGCGTCGAACAAGAAGGGCAACACGGGTGAAAACCTGCTGCAGCTCCTCGAAACCCGCCTCGACAACGTCATCTACCGCATGGGCTTTGCGGTGACCCGTCCGGCCGCGCGCCAGCTGGTCTCCCATCGCGGCGTCACGGTCAACGGCCAGTCCGTCAACCTGCCGTCCTACCAGGTCAAGGCGGGCGACGCGATTGCGCTGTCCGAGAAGGCGCAGAAGCAGCTCCGCGTGCAGGAAGCGCTGACCGTATGGTCGACGATGGACCTGGCGCCGTCGTGGGTCGAAGTCGACTCCAAGGCGTTCAGTGGTGTCTTCAAGGCCGTTCCGGATCGTGGTGATCTGCCGGCAGATATCAACGAAGCGCTGATCGTCGAGCTGTACTCGAAGTAATTCAACCAGGTACCGCCGCGTGACAAGCGCGGCGGTCCTCAGGAGACACACACACATGACGGCTACCGCCAACCAGGTCCTGCGTCCTCGCGGCCCGCAGATCGAACGCCTCGCCGGCAACCGTGCGAAGGTCGTGATCGAGCCGCTGGAGCGCGGGTACGGGCACACGCTGGGCAATGCCCTGCGTCGCGTGCTCCTGTCGTCGATTCCGGGCTTCGCGATCACCGAAGTCGAGATCGACGGCGTGCTGCACGAGTACAGCACCATCGAGGGCCTGCAGGAAGACGTGCTGGAAGTCCTGCTCAACCTCAAGGACGTCGCCATCCGCATGGGGACCGGCGAAAGCGCCACGCTGTCGCTGTCGAAGTCGGGTCCGGGCGTCGTGACTGCTGCCGACATCAAGACCGACCACAACGTCGAGGTCCTCAACGGCGAGCACATCATCTGCCACCTGACCAAGGACGCGTCGATCAACATGCGTCTGAAGATCGAGCGTGGCTTCGGTTACCAGCCGGCCTCGGCCCGTCGCCGTCCGGATGAAGAAACCCGCGTCATCGGCCGTCTGATGCTTGACGCGTCGTTCTCGCCCGTGCGCCGCGTGGCGTACGAAGTCGAAGCGGCCCGCGTCGAACAGCGCACCGACCTCGACAAGCTGGTGCTCGACATCGAGACCAACGGCACGATCGATGCCGAGGAAGCCGTGCGCACCGCCGCCGACATCCTCACCGACCAGCTGTCGGTGTTCGGCGACTTCACGCACCGCGACCGCGGCGCAGCGAAGCCGCAGACCCCGGGCGTCGACCCGATCCTGCTGCGTCCGATCGATGATCTCGAGCTGACGGTGCGTTCGGCCAACTGCCTCAAGGCCGAGAGCATCTACTACATCGGCGACCTGATCCAGAAGACCGAAGTCGAGCTGCTCAAGACCCCGAACCTCGGCAAGAAGTCGCTGACCGAGATCAAGGAAGTCCTCGCGCAGCGTGGCCTTGCCCTGGGCATGAAGCTGGAGAACTGGCCGCCGGTCGGCGTCTCCGCGCACGGCATGCTCGGCTGATATACCCGGAAGGCGTGCCCGAGGGCGCGCCTTCCGACCATCGTGAGACAGGCCTCGAGGCCTGCCACGATCGCCGGTGAAGGACAACCGGTTCCGGACCATCCGCAGTCCAAGTTGCAACGCCAGGACGGCGACAGCGATCCACACAGACCCATCATTCCAAGCCTGAAGGATTCAATCCCATGCGCCACCAGAAAGCCGGTCGCAAGTTCAACCGCACGAGCGCCCATCGCGAAGCGATGTTCCGCAACATGGCCGCCTCGCTGATCAAGAGCGAGCTGATCAAGACCACCCTGCCCAAGGCCAAGGAACTGCGCCGCGTCGCAGAGCCGCTGATCACCATGGGCAAGGTCGACAGCGTCGCCAATCGCCGTCTCGCCTTCGCGCGCCTGCGCGACAAGGAAGCCGTGGGCACCCTGTTCACCACGCTTGGCCCGCGCTACGCCGCGCGTCCGGGTGGCTATCTGCGCATCCTCAAGTGCGGCTTCCGCGCTGGTGACAATGCGCCGATGGCGTATGTCGAGCTGGTCGACCGCCCGCAGGCGTCGGCAGTCGACGCCGAGTAATCCCGCGAGCGGGCCTGCGCCCACGCGCAGGCCGATCGTATGGAACGGAAGCCCGGCCAATGCCGGGCTTTTTGTTTGTGCGGCCCGGCACGATAATCGGTATGTCCCCGCCTCCGGTATCTCCATGAATCCTCTTCGCTGGTCGTTCCGTGCGCTGATGCTCGGCGGCGCCGTGCTGTGTTTCGCGTTGATCGGATTCGCCATCTATTCCCAGCTGCAGTGGGGTCTCGAGCCCTGTCCGCTGTGCATCTTCCAGCGCCTCGCATTTGCCGCCCTGGGTGTCGTGATGCTCGTCGCCGGCCTGCACGCGCCGCGTGGCAGCGGTGCGCGGGCCACGTATGGCCTGCTGGCCTTTGCTGCGGCGGCGGTCGGTGTGGGGATCGCCGGGCGCCATGTCTGGCTGCAGATGCATCCGCCCGGGTTCGTGACCTGCGGCGCGCCGTTCGCCTTCATGCGCGAGACCCTCGATACGCCGACGCTGATCAAGCGCGTCCTGACCGGTTCAGGCGACTGCGGCACCATCGATTGGACCTTCCTCGGCCTGTCGATGCCGGCGTGGAGCCTGCTGTGGTTCGTGCTCCTCGGGGCTGTGGCGCTGTACGCGGGCTTGCGCAGTGGGCGGCGGGGACGGTCGCGAAATTGACGCAGAGCAGCAACCTGCGATGATGACGACCCGCTAGAGGAACGCCCATGCAGTCGTCGCCCGCCCCATCCGTGATGCATCCGGTACACGTGCCCGAAGACTGGCAGCCGGAGAGTTGGCGCGCGTACCCGGCGACGCAGCTGCCGACGTACCCGGATCCCGTGGCGCTCGCGGGCGTCCAGGAAGAGTTGCGGGCACTGCCGCCGCTGGTGACGTCGTGGGAGATCCAGAGCCTCAAGCAGCAGCTGGCCGATGCCCAGGAAGGCCGGCGGTTCCTGCTGCAGGGTGGCGACTGCGCGGAGAATTTCGGCGACTGCACCTCCGACGTGATCTCCAACCGGCTGAAGGTGCTGTTGCAGATGAGCCTGGTGCTCGTGCATGGCATGCGTCTGCCGGTGGTGCGCGTAGGGCGATTTGCCGGCCAGTACGCCAAGCCGCGCTCCGCCGATACCGAAACCCGTGATGGCGTGACCCTGCCGTGCTATCGCGGTGACGTGGTCAACGCGCCGGCATTCACGGCGGAGGCGCGGATCCCGGATCCCAGGCGGATGGTCAAGGCGCACGCGCGCTCGGCGATGACGATGAATTTCGTGCGCTCGCTGATCGACGGTGGCTTCGCCGACCTGCACCACCCCGAATACTGGGGTCTGGGCTGGGTGGGGGAATCGCCTCTGGCCGAGGAGTACCAGCGGATGGTGTCGGGGCTTGGCGACGCCGTGCGCTTCATGGAGACGCTGGCCGGCACCCAGGTCCACAACCTCAACCGCGTCGATTTCTATACCTCGCACGAGGCCTTGCTGCTGCCCTACGAAGAAGCGCAGACGCGGCAGGTGCCGCGGCAACGCGGCTGGTTCAACCTCAGCACGCATTTCCCGTGGATCGGTGTGCGCACCGCGGCGCTCGATGGCGCGCACGTCGAGTACTTCCGTGGCATCCGCAATCCGATCGGGGTGAAGGTTGGGCCCACGTCGACCGCCGACGCGCTGCTGCGCCTGATCGACGTGCTCAATCCCGACGACGAGCCGGGCCGACTGAGCCTGATCCATCGCATGGGGGCGACCCAGATCGCGTCGCGCCTCCCGGCGCTGCTCGAGGCGGTGCAACGCTCAGGGCGCAGGGTGTTGTGGATCTGCGATCCCATGCATGGCAATACCGAGTCGACGAGCAACGGTTACAAGACCCGCCGTTTCGACAATATCCGCAGCGAGATCGAGCAGGCTTTCGACATTCATGCCGCGGCCGGCACCCGTCTGGGCGGCGTGCACCTCGAGCTCACCGGCGAGGACGTCACCGAGTGCATGGGCGGCGCCCGGGCCCTGACCGAGGTCGATCTGGAGCGCGCGTACAAGAGTTCGGTGGATCCGCGCCTGAACTACGAGCAGGCGCTTGAGACCGCGATGCTGATCGTCCGCAAGCAGGTGCAGGTCGGCGCGCTCGCACGCGCATAAGTGCTGCCGTTGCCGCAGACCCGGGGCGCGCCGGCCGCGTCCCGGTCGTCCGTTGGGCACTGCGAGCGATCGGGTGGCGCCTGCGGGGCCGGACAACTTCCGCTGGAAGGTGTGTGGCCGACGGCGGTCGCTGTCACGCCGGCACCGGTATCGACATCGCCACGGGTTGCTTCGTTGTTCCGGCATGCCGGGCGTTCCGGCCTTGCCGGCGCCGCGCGGCCGGCGCGGCGGTCAAGCAGCGCGCCGGCGTCGGTGGATATCGGCCACGAGCAGCAGGACGACCGCCAGATTGAGCAGGAACACGCCCCAGGTCACCCAGGCCGGGTGCTGCCAGAGGGCATACAGTTCGAAGGGCAGGTAGGCAGCGGTGCCGATCGCGCCGAGCCACGAGGCCCAGGCCCGGCGGCGCCACAGACCCCAGCCCTCGAGCAGCCGCAAGCTGGCGTAGATCGTTGCAATCGCGATCGCCATGTGCACCGTGTGCGGGGTAATCGCATCGAGCAGTGTGGGGCCCGCATTCGGGCGGTGGATGCCCAGGCGGCCCAGTATGGCCGCGATGTCGTGTTGCAGCGCTTCCGGGCCTATGGTTGCGAGTGCCGCCACCACCACCACCGCCAGCCCGCCCTTGGCGAACTCGAACAGCGCGATCCCACGCAGGGCCCGTTCGGAAGCGGATGCAAGGTCGCTCACGGAAACAGCGTCTCCTGATGCGGCGGCGGCGTGGTGCCAGTCAACGGCCACGTGCCCAAGGCCTCGTAACGGCCTCCTGGGTTGAACAGCAGCTCGAAGTGTTCGATCTGGAACATAACACCGGTGCAGTCCACGGCCCCTGGCCAGGCCTGCGCCGGCAGGCCGCGATCGAGGTATGCGAGGGTCAGATGCGGGCGCGTGGTCACTGCCGCCGGCACGATGCCCGCGCGTCGGATCGCATCGCGCGTCGCGTCGCACAAGGCCTGAAGCGAAGGGCAGGGCGCGGGCAGCGCAACGACGGCACCTGAGTGGTGCCAGTAGGCGAGACGCTCGATGGTCCAGGCATGCGGCGGAATCTGGGCCGCCGCGCCGGCGAATGCATCACGCAGGGCCGCAGGCACGCAAGGCGACAACCCGTTGCCGATGTAGCAGAGCGTGACATGCCACTGGTCGGGGCGGCGCAGTTGCAAAGACGGCGCGTCCAATGGACGCGCCGTCTGCAATCGTCGTGACAATGTCGCCAGCGCCGCCCGGCCGTCGGCGGTCGGCCGCCATGCCGGGAACAGCGCCTGGCTCACGCAGCGCGGGAGGCGCGCTTGCGGTCGCTCTCGGTGAGCATCTTCTTGCGCAGGCGGATTTCCTTCGGGGTCACTTCGACAAGCTCGTCGTCCTCGATGAAGTCCAGCGCCTGCTCCAGCGTGTACTTCAGCGCCGGCGTCAGTTTGATCGCATCGTCCTTGCCCGAGGCGCGCACGTTGGTCAGCGGCTTGCCCTTGATGACGTTGACCGTCAGATCGTTGTCCTTGGAGTGGATTCCGACCAGCTGGCCCTCGTACACATGGTCGCCTTCGGCAGCGAACAGGCGGCCACGCTCTTCCAGCGGTCCGAGCGAGTAGGCGGGCGTCATGCCGGGCGCATTGGCGATCATCACGCCGTTGTTGCGCTTGGCGATCGCGCCGGTTTCCTTCGGTCCGTAATGGTCGAACACGTGGAACAGCAGGCCCGAGCCCTGGGTCAGGGTCTTGAATTCGTTCTGGAAGCCGATCAGGCCCCGCGCCGGGATCATGTAGTCCAGGCGCACGCGGCCCTTGCCGTCAGATTCCATGTTCTTGAGCTGGCCTTTACGGGTGCCCAGCTTCTCCATCACGCCGCCCTGGTGGATCTCCTCGACGTCGACCACGAGCTGCTCGACCGGCTCCATCAGCTGCCCGTCGATCTCCTTGACGATGACCTCGGGGCGCGAGACGGCCAGTTCGAAACCTTCGCGGCGCATGTTTTCGATCAGCACCGACAGGTGTAGCTCGCCGCGGCCCGAGACCAGGAACTTGTCGGCGTCGGCGGTCTCCTCGACCTTCAGCGCCACGTTGTGCAGCGTCTCGCGCTCCAGGCGCTCGCGGATCTGGCGGCTGGTGATGAACTTGCCGCCGCTGTGTTCCTTGCTGCCGGCAAACGGCGAGTTGTTGACCTGGAAGGTCATCGAGATCGTCGGTTCGTCGACCGTCAGCGCCGGAAGGGCTTCGGGCGTGTCGAGCTGGCAGACGGTGTCGGAGATGGAGAGATCCTGCACGCCGGCGATCGCGACGATGTCGCCCGCCTGTGCTTCTTCCACTTCCACGCGCTCCAGGCCCAGGAAGCCCAGCACCTGGACCACCTTGCCCTGGCGCTTCTTGCCCTCGCGGTCGACGACGCTGACCGGCTGGTTCTTCTTCAGCTTGCCGCGCTGGATGCGGCCGATGCCGATCAGGCCGACGAAGTTGTTGTAGTCGAGCTGGCTGATGCGCATCTGGAACGGGCCGTCGCGATCCACTTCCGGCGGCGCCACGTGCTGCATGATCGCCTCGTACAGCGGGGTCATGTCGCCCGAACGCGCGGAATCATCGAGGCTGGCGTAGCCGTGCAGCGCCGAGGCGTAGACGATCGGGAAGTCGAGCTGCTCGTTGGTCGCGCCGAGCTTGTCGAACAGATCGAACACCTGGTCGATCACCCAGTCCGGACGTGCGCCGGGGCGGTCGATCTTGTTGACGACGACGATCGGCTTGAAGCCCATCGCGAACGCCTTCTGGGTCACGAAGCGCGTCTGCGGCATCGGGCCGTCCATCGCGTCGACCAGGATCAGCACCGAGTCGACCATCGACAGCACGCGCTCCACCTCGCCGCCGAAGTCGGCATGGCCCGGGGTGTCGACAATGTTGATGCGGTTGCCGTTCCAGTTGATCGCCGTGTTCTTGGCGAGGATCGTGATGCCACGTTCCTTTTCCTGGTCGTTGCTGTCCATCACGCGCTCGGTGAGGACGGTCCGCTCCGAGAGGGTGCCCGACTGCTTGAGCAGGCAATCGACGAGGGTGGTCTTACCGTGGTCGACGTGGGCGACGATGGCGATGTTGCGCAGGCGTTCGATGGACATAGGCAAGGCCGCGCCAGAGTCGAGGACCGGGGCGCGCAAAAGTGAGTAAAAGAGCTGCGAATTATACCGTGTTGCGCCGCCGCATGGAGAAACCGTTCGCGGCGGCTTGAAATCGGGTCCCGAGGCCGCATCTAGCCGGTTCGCCGGCCTCCGGCGGCCTTTTCACTTCTAGGATCCCTCATGTCCCTGAACGCCGTATTCGACACCGACCGTGGCCAGATCACCGTCGAGCTGTTCGCCGACAAGGCCCCGCTCACCGTGGCCAACTTCGTCAACCTGGCCAAGCGTGGGTTCTATGACGGCCTGACTTTCCACCGGGTGATCCCCGATTTCATGATCCAGGGCGGTTGCCCCGAGGGTTCGGGTCGCGGCGGTCCGGGTTACCGGTTCGAGGATGAGACCAACAACGGCGTCAAGCACGAGCGTGGCGTCCTGTCGATGGCCAATGCCGGTCCCAACACCAACGGCAGCCAGTTCTTCATCACCCACATCAAGACCGACTGGCTGGACGGCAAGCACACCGTGTTCGGAAAGGTCACCGAAGGCCTGGACGTGGTCGATGCGGTCAAGCAGGGCGATGTGATCAAGTCGATCAGGATCGAGGGCGATGCCGACGCGGTGCTGGCGGCGAAGGCTGACCGCGTGGCCGAGTGGAACAAGACCCTGGCGGCCTGACGCCGAGTCCGGTTGTCCCGACGCCGCGGCCTGCCGGTCGCGGCGTCGTCATTTGCGGCGCCCGCCGGCCACGCAGCGCGCCTGCTAAAATCGCCGGCTGCCGCAGCCTGCGCGCTGCCCGTTCGGAGGTTCGCAATGCCCCAGCTTGCCAAGCGTACCGGCCGCGCCAGGCCCAGCGCCATCATGCAGGTCGCCCAGAAGGCGAAGCGCCTGAAGGCCGAAGGGCGCGACATCATCAGCTTCTCGATCGGCGTGCCGAATTTTCTGCCCGGTCCGCATGTCTATGCCGCTGCGCGCGAGGCGCTCGATCACGACAGCGGACAGTACGGCAGCAACCGCGGCAGCGATGCGCTGCTTGATGCGTTCATCGGCCATCTCGAACGCCTCGGTCTGCCGGGCTACACCCGAGCGCACTGCGCCAGCGGTATCGGGGCCAAGCATGTCCTCTACACGCTGGCCGAGGTGCTGCTCGACGAGGGCGACGGCTTCGCGTTCGCCACGCCGTATTGGACCACCTACCTCGACATCGCCGAGATCGTCGGCGCCGATATCCAGCTGCTGCCATGCCCGCCCGAGCAGGACTACAAGCTGAGCCCTGCGCAGCTTGATGCCGCGCTGGCCCGCAAGCCCAAGGTCTTCCTGTTCAACAACCCTTCGAACCCGACCGGCATGGTCTACACGCAGGCCGAGATCGCCGCGCTGGCCGAGGTCTTGGTGCGCCATCCCGATACGTGGATCGTCACCGACGACATCTACAACGCGATGGTGTTCGACGGCATCGGCTACCACAACGTGGTCCAGGCGCGGCCGGAACTGCGCGAGCGCACGATCTTCGTGGACTCGCTGTCCAAGACCTATGGCATGCCCGGCTGGCGCGTGGGCCTGCTGGCCGGCCCGGAGCGCGTCGCCACGGCATTTGCGACGCTGAACTCCAACCACATCACCAACGTGCCGGAAGTGGTGACCGCTGCGGCGGTTGCCGCGCTCAATGGCCCACAGGACGTACCCCAGGCCAAATGCGCAGAGTTCCAGGCGCGCCGTGACCTGGTGATGGCAGCGCTGGCGGACATTCCGGGCATCGTCTGCCCGAAGCCGGCCGGCGCGTTCTATGTGTTTCCCGATGTCAGCGTCGCCTTCGGCAAGTCGCATGGCGACATGCCCATCCGCACCGACGTCGACCTGTGCAATGCGCTGCTTGAAGTGAAAGGCGTGGCCTGCGTGCCGGGTTCGGCCTTCGGCGAGCCGCGCGCCCTGCGTATCAGCTACACCTGTCCGGAGGCGCAGCTTGTGCCCGGGCTGGACCGCATCCGCGAGTTCTTCGCGGAGCTGACCTGATCCTCCGCCCTTTGCGGCCCGGATCTTCCCCACCCCCGTGAACGTTCGAACGAATCGAGAGGATTGACCATGAAGAAGCCCGTCCGTGTTGCCGTGACCGGCGCTGCCGGCCAGATCGGCTATGCCCTGCTGTTCCGCATCGCTTCCGGCGAAATGCTGGGCAAGGACCAGCCGGTGATCCTGCAGTTGCTCGAACTGCCGATCGACAAGGCCCAGGCGGCGCTCAAGGGCGTGATGATGGAGCTCGAGGACTGCGCGTTCCCGCTGCTGGCGGGCATGGTCGGCACCGATGATCCGGAAGTCGCGTTCAAGGACGCCGACATCGCCCTGCTGGTCGGTGCGCGTCCGCGGGGCCCCGGCATGGAGCGCAAGGACCTGCTGCTCGAGAACGCCAAGATCTTCACCGCCCAGGGCGCCGCGCTGAACAAGGTCGCCTCGCGCGACGTGAAGGTCCTGGTGGTCGGCAACCCGGCCAACACCAATGCCTACATCGCCATGAAGTCGGCGCCGGATCTCAATCCGCGCAATTTCACCGCGATGCTGCGTCTCGACCACAACCGCGCACTGAGCCAGCTGGCGACCAGGGCGGGCGTGGCCGTCGGCGATATCGAGGGCCTGATCGTCTGGGGCAACCACAGCCCGACGATGTACCCCGACTACCGCTTCGCCACGGCCAACGGCGAGAGCCTCAAGGACAAGATCAACGACGCCGACTGGAACGCCAACACCTTCATTCCGCAGGTCGGCAAGCGCGGCGCGGCGATCATCGAAGCGCGCGGCCTGTCCTCGGCCGCGTCGGCGGCCAATGCCGCGATCGACCATGTCCGCGACTGGGTCCTGGGCAGCAACGGCAAGTGGGTGACGATGGGCGTGCCGTCCGACGGCAGCTATGGCATTCCCGAAGGCGTGATCTTCGGCTTCGCGGTGACCACGCAGAACGGCGAATACACCGTGGTCAAGGACATCGAGGTCGACGACTTCAGCCAGAAGGCCATCGACAAGACCCTGGCCGAGCTCGAGGAAGAGCGCAGCGGCGTCGCCCACCTTCTGGGGTGAGCGAAGGCCGCTTGCGGACCATTGGTCCGCGGCCTTCGCGAACGCCCGCGCCGCTGGCGCGGGCAGGGGGTGCGACACGGACCATCGGTCCGCGGCCTTCGCGAACGCCCGCGCCGCTGGCGCGGGCCGGGGGTGCGACACGGACCATCGGTCCGCGGCCTTCGCGAACGCCCGCGCCGCTGGCGCGGGAGAAATGCGGCGGTGATCCACCGGACAGTCAGGAAGAAGCCGGGCCACGTGCCCGGCTTTTTCATGGAAGCCCGTCCGTGGCGATGCGGATAGACCATCGTCTAAACGCGTCGGCGCCGCCGCCGGACTAGCCTTCTGGACTCGTTACCGGGAGCGTGTCATGGGCTACGAGGCATTCCACCGTCGCTCCATCGAGGACCCCGAAGGGTTCTGGGGTGAGCAGGCGCAGGCGATCCACTGGCACAAGGCACCGGAGCGGATCCTCGACTATTCGAGCCCGCCGTTCCGCAAGTGGTTTGCCGGCGGCGAAACCAATCTCTGCTTCAACGCCGTCGACCGGCATCTCGAGGCGCGTGGCGACCAGCTCGCCCTTGTCGCGATCTCGACGGAAACCAATGAAACGCGCGAGATCAGCTATTCGCAGCTGTATCGCGAGGTCAACGATTTCGCCGCCGTGCTCAGGGCCCTGGGCGTCGGGCGCGGGGATCGCGTGGTCATCTACATGCCGAACATGGCCGAGGCCGCATTCGCGATGCTGGCCTGCGCGCGCATCGGCGCGGTGCACTCGGTGGTGTTTGGCGGGTTCGCCGCGCACAACCTCGCGCTGCGCATCGACGATGCCAGGCCTGCACTGCTGATCGCCGCCGATGCCGGCAGTCGCGGCGGCAAGGTGATTCCGTACAAGCCGCTGATCGATGCCGCGTGCGCGGAAGCGCAGTCGGCGCCACCGCAGGTGCTGATCGTCGATCGCGGACTCGACCCCGGCTACGCGCGCGTCGAGGGTCGCGACGTCGACTACGCCACCATCCGCGCGCAGCTTGCCGGCACCGACGTGCCGGTGGAATGGCTGGAATCCAACGAGCCGAGCTATCTGCTCTACACCTCCGGCACCACCGGCAAACCCAAGGGGGTGCAGCGCGACGTCGGCGGGTACGCGGTCGCGCTGGCGCTGTCGATGTGGTCGATCTACGACATCCGGCCCGGGCAGGTGATGTTCACCACGTCCGACGTGGGCTGGGCAGTGGGCCACTCCTACAATGTCTACGGCCCGCTGATCGCCGGCGCGACGGTGATCCTCTACGAGGGCCTGCCGACCAATCCGGATGGCGGCATCTGGTGGAAGATCTGCGCCGACTACGGCGTGCGCACGATGTTCTCCTCGCCCACTGCGATCCGGGTGCTCAAGAAACAGGATCCCGCCCATCTCACGCGATACGACCTGTCGAAGCTGGAATACCTGTTCCTGGCGGGCGAGCCGCTCGACGAGCCCACCGCGACCTGGATCAGCGAAGGCCTGGGCGGCACCACGATCATCGACAACTACTGGCAGACCGAGACCGGTTGGCCGGTGCTGGCGTTGATGCCCGGCGTCGAGCTCAAGCCGGTGAAGTTCGGCTCGCCGGGCCTGCCGACGCCGGGCTACGACCTGCGCGTGGTGGACGAGGTCACCGGTGCGCGCGTGCCGCCGGGGACCAAGGGCGTGCTGGTGATCCAGCCGCCGCTGCCGCCGGGCTGCATGACCACGGTGTGGAATGACGACGCGCGCTTCCTGTCGAGCTATTTCTCGCACTTCGACGAGCTGCTCTACAGCTCGCTGGACTGGGCGATCCAGGACGAGGACGGCTACACCTTCATCCTTGGCCGCACCGACGACGTCATCAATGTCGCCGGCCATCGGCTGGGCACGCGCGAGATCGAGGAGGCGATCTCCAGCCATCCGGCGGTCGCGGAGGCCGCGGTGATCGGCGTCGCCGATGCGCTCAAGGGCCAGGTGCCGATCGTGTTCGCGACGCTCAGGCAGGGCGCCGTGGATGCGGACGCGCAGCACGCCACCGCTGGCGAGATGATGCGCACCGTGGCCGACCA
Source organism: Luteimonas chenhongjianii (assembly GCF_002327105.1). GTDB lineage: Bacteria > Pseudomonadota > Gammaproteobacteria > Xanthomonadales > Xanthomonadaceae > Luteimonas > Luteimonas chenhongjianii. The sequence continues at coordinate 1,384,199 of NZ_CP023406.1, forward strand.
GCTCGGCGCCGTCGCGCGGCCGGCGCAGGTCTACGTGGTCAGCGCCTTGCCCAAGACGCGATCGGGCAAGCTGCTGCGGCGCTCGCTGCAGGCGCTGGCCGAGTCGCGCGATCCTGGCGACCTGTCGACGCTGGACGATCCCGGCGCGCTCGAGGAGGTACGCCGCGTGCTGGCGCGGGGTGCGGATGCCGGCTAGGCATCGAGGCCATGCCATGGGTGGCGCGGGCGCGCCGGGGCGCGAGATCGCGCGCCGCATCGCTCGCAGCACGCCGCCAGGTAGGCGCGCCCCGGGCAGCAGGCATGTGGACTACTCCGCGGGGGTGGCCCCCGTGTAGCGCGCCCGCGGCCGGATCAGCATGCCGTGCTCCTGCTGCTCCAGCGCATGCGCCAGCCAGCCGGCAAAGCGGCCGGCGGCGAACATGCACAGCGCCGGTGTCGCCGGCAGGCCGTGCACGAAGCAGATCGCCGCCAGCATGCCGTCGATGTTGGGATGGCGGCCGCTGGTTTCGGCCGCCGAAGCGAGCACCGTTTCCACCTGCTGCATGCGCGCATCACCCGCCCGGCGTTCGCGCAGCATCGCCAGCACTTCGGCCGCGCGCGGATCGCCATCGGGGTACAGCACGTGATGGAAGCCGGGCAGGTCGTCGCCGCGTTGCCAGCGCTCGCTGACGAAGGCGGCGGGCGAGGGCGCATCGCAGGCTTCGCGGATCAGCGCGTGCGCGCGCGCTGTCGCGCCGCCATGGCGCGGCCCCGACAGTGCCGCCAGTCCGGCGCAGACCGTGGCATGCAGATGCGCCCCGGTGGACGCCACCACGCGGGCGGCGAACGCCGAGACATTGAGTTCGTGGTCGGCGCACAGCACCAGCGCCGCGCGCACCAGATCGGCGAATGCCGGGTCGCCGGGACGCCAGGCATCGGCGAGCAGTGCATGCACCGGGCGCGCGTCGGGCGTGCCTGCGACCAGCAGCGCCGCGTTCTGGCGCAGCAGCGTCGCCGCGACGCCGCGCTTCGCCGCGGGCGCGGCGCTCAGCGAGTGCCGCAGGTCCGGCGCGAGTAGCGGGATCGCCGCCATCGCCCGCTCGATCGGCGGCAGCGCGGCGTCACCGGCGATGCCGGCAACGCGGGTCGGCCAGCCGTCGGGGGCGGTGTCGAAGGGGTCGGCATCGCCGCAGTCCCAGAGCAGGCGGGCCGTGTCTTCGAGCGTGGCGCCGCCGCGGACCATGGCGACGGCCGAGCGCCCGCGGTAGTACGGGCTGTCGGGACGGATCAGCGAGATCCGTGTCTCCATCACGGGCAGGCCGCGGTCCAGGCTCTGGGCCGCGCCGCGCGCCGCGCCGCGTCCGGCGCGTTTGCGCTGGGTCAGGCGCTCCACGTCCTGGCGCAGGTACATGCGGCTGCGGTGGTCGGGGCCGGGACGCGATTCCAGCAGGCCCCGGCTGACATAGGCATAGAGCGTCGCGGTGCTGATGCCGAGTGCGGCGCAGGCCTCGGCCGCGGACATCAGGTCGCCCTCGTGTGCGGACATCATGGGTTCCAATATATTGATTTAATCGATCAAGATTGATCAACCAGTCGAAGAGTGCCAGATTGTGGGCCATCGCGGAATACCGCCCATCCCCGGAGTCGACCCTTGACCACATCTTCCGCAGGCGCCCGGTTCCGCGCCGCCCTGGCCGCCGAATCGCCGCTGCAGGTGATCGGCGCGATCAACGCCAACCACGCGCTGCTGGCCAAGCGCGCCGGCTTCCAGGCCATCTACCTGTCGGGCGGCGGAGTCGCGGCGGGCTCGCTGGGTCTGCCGGACCTGGGCATCAACACGCTCGAGGACGTGCTGATCGACGTGCGCCGGATCACCGATGTCTGCGACCTGCCCTTGCTGGTGGACATCGACACCGGCTTCGGAGCGAGCGCGTTCAACATCGAGCGTACGGTCAAGTCGCTGATCAAGGCGGGCGCCGCTGCCTGCCATATCGAAGACCAGGTCGGCGCCAAGCGCTGCGGTCACCGCCCGGGCAAGGAGATCGTGTCGCAGGGCGAGATGGTCGACCGGGTCAAGGCGGCGGCGGACGCCAAGACCGATCCGGAGTTTTTCCTGATCGCCCGCACCGACGCCATCCAGGTCGACGGCGTCGATGCTGCGATCGAACGCGCGATCGCCTGCGTCGAAGCTGGCGCCGACGGCATCTTCGCCGAGGCGGCCTATGACCTCGAGACGTACCGCCGGTTCGTCGATGCGGTACGCGTGCCCGTGCTGGCGAACATCACCGAGTTCGGCAAGACACCGTTGTTCACCCGTGACGAACTGGCTTCGGCCGGGGTCGCGATCCAGCTGTTCCCGCTGTCGGCGTTCCGCGCCGCCAATCGCGCCGCCGAGAACGTCTACGAAGCCGTGCGCCGGGACGGCCACCAGCGCAATGTCATCGACACGATGCAGACCCGCGAGGAGCTCTACGAGCGCATCGGCTACCACGCCTTCGAACAGCGGCTCGACGCGCTGTTCGCATCGAAGAAATAGACCACTCCATCCCGGGATCCAGAGGACTGCCAGATGAGCGAAACCCCTGAGGTCACCACGCCCGCACCGAAGCGGCGCGTGGAGTGGAATGCGGTTGCCGCCGTGATCGCGGCGCTGATCGGTCTGCTGGCGCTGGTCGTGTCGAGTTACACCGCGCTGCTTCAGCGCGAGCAGGTGCGGGCCGAGGTCTGGCCGTACCTGCAGACGGTGGTCACGATCGATCAGGGGGTTCTGGCGGTCGGTGTCGAGAACAAGGGCGCCGGGCCCGCCCTGGTGCGCGGCCTGCGCGTCTACGTTGACGAGCAACCGCAGCGCACCTGGGCGGACGTTTTCGATGCGCTGGGCCTGTCCGATCTGCGGGATACCCGGGCCTCCACCCTCAACGGCGTCGTCATTGCCCGGGGGGAAAGCCTTCAGCAGGTCACGCTCGACAATCCGGCAGACTTTCCGCGCCTGCTCGGCCAATACTCGCGCGTGCGAATGGCGATCTGTTACTGCTCCACGCTCGGCGATTGCTGGCTGATGGAGCCCGGCCGTCGCACCGGTCAGCCACACACCGAGGTCGATGCGTGTCCGGCTCCGGGGCCGGACGAATTCCTCGACAACGTCTTGATGCGACCGGAGACGTCCGTGAACCAATGAGCCATGAAGCCGGATCTGACGAGCGCCATCCCTCGGAGTCTGTCACTTGAATGGCAGGTTTTCCCCACCCGCATGTCGCGCTATGCGTAGCCATGCGTTGCGGTCCGCATGCCGCGACACCGCACACCAAACAGAACGCAGTCCAGGAGACACATCCATGAGCGAAGCCACCACCGCAACGCCGTTCAAGCCGAAGAAGTCGGTCGCGCTGAGCGGCACGGCCGCGGGCAACACCGCGCTGTGCACCGTCGGCCGCAGCGGCAACGATCTGCATTACCGGGGTTACGACATCCTCGATCTCGCGCGCACCAGCGAATTCGAGGAGATCGCCTATCTGCTGGTCCACGGCAAACTGCCCAACGCAGCCGAACTGCGCGGTTACAAGGCCAAGCTCAAGTCGCTGCGCGGCATTCCCGCGGCGGTGAAGGCGGCGCTGGAGGAATTGCCGCCGTCGGCGCACCCGATGGACGTGATGCGCACCGGCGTATCGGTGCTCGGCTGCGTGGCGCCGGAGAAGGACGATCACAACCATCCCGGGGCCCGCGACATCGCCGACAAGCTGATGGCCTCGCTCGGTTCGATGCTGATGTACTGGTACCACTGGAGCCACAACGGCCGCGCGATCGATGTCGAGACCGATGACGATTCCATCGGCGGGCATTTCCTTCACCTGTTGCACGGCCACGCGCCCCGCGAGTCCTGGGTCAAGGCGATGCACACCTCGCTGATCCTGTACGCCGAGCACGAGTTCAACGCGTCGACGTTCGCCAGCCGCGTCGTCGCCGGCACCGGCAGCGACATGTACTCCTGCATCACTGCGGGCATCGGCGCGCTGCGTGGGCCCAAGCATGGCGGCGCCAACGAGGTCGCGTTCGAGGTGCAGAAGCGCTACGACACGCCGGACGAGGCTGAAGTCGACATCCGCGCGCGCGTGGAGAAGAAGGAAGTGATCATCGGCTTCGGCCATCCGGTCTACACCGTCAGCGACCCGCGCAACGAGGTCATCAAGCTGGTGTCGAGGCAGCTGTCGGACGAAGCGGGGAGCCGCAAGATGTACGACATCGCCGAGCGCCTGGAGACGGTGATGTGGGACGTCAAGAAGATGTTCCCGAACCTCGACTGGTTCAGCGCAGTGAGCTACCACATGATGGGCGTGCCGACGGCGATGTTCACCCCGCTGTTCGTCATCGCGCGTACCGCCGGCTGGAGCGCGCACGTCATCGAGCAGCGCATCGACGGCAAGATCATCCGTCCGAGCGCGCACTACACCGGTCCCGAGGACCAGGCGTTCGTGCCGATCACCGAGCGCAGCTAGGTACTTACCGCACGGGTCCCGCGCGTTCGCGGGGCCCGCGCGTTTTTTCTGCTTCCCCGACTTCTTGAAGCCAGCCATGAACAGCCAGCACCGCAAATCCCTTCCCGGCACGAAGCTCGACTGGTTCGATGCGCGCGAGGCCGTCGACGCGATCCAACCGGGCGCCTATGCCAGGCTGCCGTACAGTTCGCGGGTATTCGCCGAGAACCTCGTGCGCCGCTGCGATCCCGGCACGGTGACCGCATCGCTGACCCAGCTGATCGAGCGCCGCCGGGATCTGGATTTTCCGTGGTTCCCGGCGCGCGTGGTCTGTCACGACATCCTGGGCCAGACCGCGCTGGTGGACCTGGCCGGCCTGCGTGACGCGATCGCCGAACAGGGCGGCGATCCGGCCAAGGTCAATCCGGTGGTGCCGGTGCAGCTGATCGTCGACCATTCGCTGGCAGTCGAATGCGGCGGTTTCGATCCCGAGGCATTCAACAAGAACCGGGCGATCGAGGACCGTCGCAACGCGGATCGCTTCCACTTCATCGACTGGACCAAGCGCGCCTTCCGCAACGTCGATGTGATTCCGCCGGGCAACGGGATCATGCACCAGATCAATCTGGAGAAGATGTCGCCGGTGGTCTATACGCAGGACGGCGTCGCGTTCCCCGACACCTGCGTCGGAACCGACAGCCACACGCCACATGTCGATGCCCTGGGCGTCATCGCGATCGGCGTCGGCGGGCTGGAGGCGGAGAACGTCATGCTCGGCCGCGCGTCGTGGATGCGCCTGCCCGACATCATCGGCGTCGAGCTGACCGGGCGCCCGCAGCCGGGCATCACCGCCACCGACGTCGTGCTGGCGCTGACCGAATTCCTGCGCGCGCAGAAGGTGGTGGGCGCGTTCCTGGAGTTCTATGGCGAAGGCGCCAATGCGCTGACGATCGGTGACCGGGCGACGATCTCCAACATGACGCCGGAGTTCGGCGCGACTGCGGCGATGTTCTACATCGACCAGCAGACGATCGACTACCTGCGCCTGACCGGCCGCGAGGACGACCAGATCCAACTGGTGGAAACCTATGCGAAGGCCGCCGGCCTGTGGGCCGACGATCTGGTCAGCGCCGAGTACGAGCGCGTGCTGAAGTTCGATCTGTCGAGCGTGGTGCGCAATGTCGCCGGGCCGTCGAATCCGCATCGGCGCGTGTCGACGACCGACCTCGCCGCCAACGGAATCGCCCGTCCCTGGGAGATGCCGGCGGACGGTTCGATGCCCGATGGCGCGGTGATCATCGCTGCGATCACCAGCTGCACCAACACCAGTAACCCGCGCAACGTGATCGCCGCCGGCCTGCTTGCGCGCAATGCGAATCGCGCCGGCCTGCAGCGCAAGCCTTGGGTGAAGTCGTCGCTGGCGCCGGGATCGAAGGCGGTGGAACTCTATCTGCAGGAGGCGGACCTGCTGCCGGAACTCGAGCAGCTCGGCTTCGGCATCGTCGCCTTCGCCTGCACCACGTGCAACGGCATGAGCGGTGCACTGGACCCGGCGATCCAGCAGGAGATCATCGATCGCGACCTCTATGCGACAGCCGTGCTCAGCGGCAACCGCAATTTCGACGGGCGCATCCATCCCTATGCGAAGCAGGCCTTCCTGGCCTCGCCGCCGCTGGTGGTGGCGTATGCGATTGCCGGCACCGTGCGATTCGATATCGAGAAGGACGTGCTCGGGCTCGATCGCGAGGGCAAGCCCGTCACGCTCAAGGACCTGTGGCCGTCCGACGAGGAGATCGACGCGGTGGTCAAGGCCAGCGTGAAGCCCGAGCAGTTCCGCGCCGTGTACGGGCCGATGTTCAAGCTGCACGTCGATACCGGCGAGCGCATCGACCCGCTGTACGACTGGCGGCCGCAGAGCACCTACATCCGCCGTCCGCCTTACTGGGAAGGCGCGCTGGCGGGCGAGCGCACGCTCACCGGCATGCGGCCGCTCGCAGTGCTGGGCGACAACATCACCACCGATCACCTCTCCCCGTCGAACGCGATCATGGCGAGCAGCGCAGCCGGCGAGTACCTGGCGAAGATGGGCGTGCCGGAGGAGGACTTCAATTCCTACGCGACCCATCGCGGCGACCACCTGACCGCGCAGCGCGCCACGTTCGCCAATCCAAAGCTGATCAACGAGATGGCGGTCGTCGACGGACAGGTGAAGCAGGGCTCCCTGGCCCGCATCGAGCCCGAGGGCGAGGTGGTGCGGATGTGGGAGGCGATCGAGACCTACATGGCGCGCAAGCAGCCGTTGATCATCATCGCCGGCGCAGACTACGGCCAGGGCAGCTCGCGCGACTGGGCGGCCAAGGGCGTGCGTCTTGCGGGCGTCGAAGCCATCGTCGCCGAAGGCTTTGAGCGCATCCACCGCACCAACCTGATCGGCATGGGCGTGCTTCCGCTGGAGTTCCAGCCGGGCGTCACCCGTCTGACCCTGGGCATCGACGGGAGCGAGACCTTCGACGTCATCGGCGAGCGCACTCCGGGTGCGATGTTGACGCTGGCGATCCATCGCAAGGACGGCACCCAGCTCGCAGTGCCGGTGACCTGCCGCCTGGATACCGCGGAAGAGGTTTCGATCTACGAAGCGGGCGGTGTGCTGCAGCGGTTTGCGCAGGATTTCCTGGCGTCGTCCCAAGCGGCTTGAGACCGCGGATGCGTGGCGGCACGCCGTTTCCGATGGCGGGGCGGTTGCGAGCAGCGCGCACTGCTTTCAAGCGCGCCGGCCTCCGCGGGTGGGCGGGTCGCCGGGTGAGGTCCAACAGGTGCGCGCCGGCGGTGATTGCCGCGACGCATTTGTGGATCGCGGCCCGGCCTTTACCTAAAGCCCGTCAGGATGCGACGCATCGGGTGGGCCTCTTCAAACATTACGACGGTAGTGACCATGTCCTTTCATCCCCAGCTCCGCATCCCCGCCACCTATATGCGTGGTGGCACGTCCAAAGGCGTGTTCTTCCGCCTCGAGGATCTGCCCGCGGCCGCACAGGTTCCGGGGCTTGCGCGCGATGCGCTGCTGATGCGCGTCATCGGTTCGCCCGATCCTTATGCCAAACACACTGACGGCATGGGCGGTGCGACTTCGTCGACCAGCAAGTGCGTGATCATCGGCCCCTCGACGCGGCCCGATCATGACGTCGACTATCTCTACGGTCAGGTGTCGATCGACAGCGCCTTCGTCGACTGGAGCGGCAACTGCGGCAACCTCAGTACCGCGGTCGGGCCGTTCGCGATCGCCAACGGCTTCATCGACGCGGCGCGGATCCCGCAGGACGGTACCGTGGCGGTGCGGGTGTGGCAGGCCAACATCGGCAAGACCATCATCGTGCACGTGCCGGTCGCGGCGGGGCAGGTGCAGGAAACGGGTGACTTCGAGCTCGACGGCGTCGCGTTCCCGGCAGCGGAGATCGTGCTGGAGTTCATCGATCCGGCCGACGAAGGCGAGGGTGGCGGGGCGATGTTTCCGACCGGCAACCTCGTCGACGACCTCGACGTGCCGGGCGTCGGCACGTTGCGCGCGACGATGATCAATGTCGGCATCCCGACGATCTTCGTCGACGCCGCGTCGATCGGCTATGCCGGCACCGAGCTGCAGGACGTGATCAACAGCGACGCCAAGGCGCTCGCGATGTTCGAGACGATCCGCGCCCACGGCGCCGTACGCATGGGACTGATCGATGACATCGCCGACGCGGCGAAGCGCCAGCACACGCCCAAGGTCGCGTTCGTGGCGCCGCCGCGCGACCACGTGGTGTCGAGCGGCAAGGCCATCGCGGCTGCCGATATCGACCTGCTGGTGCGCGCGCTGTCGATGGGCAAGCTGCATCACGCGATGATGGGTACGGCTGCGGTGGCCATCGGTACCGCGGCGGCGATCCCCGGCACGCTGGTGAACCTCGCCGCCGGCGGGGGCGTACGCACCTCGGTGCGCTTCGGTCATCCGTCGGGCACGCTGCGCGTCGGCGCCGAGGCGGTCGAGCTCGACGGACAGTGGAGCGTTGCCAAGGCGATCATGTCGCGTTCGGCGCGCGTACTGATGGAAGGCGCGGTGCGCGTGCCCGGCGACACGCTGGGCTGAGCCGAAGGCGCGCGCTGGCACACCGTACGGCCCGGCGCCGTGCCAGCCGCATCGAATGTGTCGGCCATCGCGGTTTCCACCTTCGTCTGACTGGCGCTGTCCGCCGGCGCGTGCAAGGATCCACGCGGGGGACGGCTTCGCCGTCAGGGGAGGGGCACTGCGATGGTGATTGCGATACCCACGAAGACCGACGCGGGACGGGCGGAAATCGAGACACGCGACCAAGGGCTGGCGACCAGCCTGCGCTCGCTGTTGCTGCTCGTAGACGGCAGGCGCGGCCACGACGAACTCGAGGCCATCGCGCGCCGGATCCACGCACCCGAGGATGCGCTGGCGCAGCTCCAGGCGATGGGGCTGGTCACGGACGGGGCGGCAGCGCCAGAGGCCGATGCGGGCGCGCCAATGCCCAGCGACAGCGATACGCAGCGCCATCTGATCCTCTATGCGTTGATGACCGACGCGACGCGGGCGCATCTCGGACTGGTCGGTGGCTATCTGACCCAGCTCAAGATCGAACGTGCGGACGATGCTGCTGCGCTGACAGCGTTGCTGCCAACGCTGGAGGCAGCGCTGAAGAAGGCACGCGATGCCCGTTTTGCAGCGGGCCTGGTCTCCGGTATCCGTGCTGCAGCCGGGCTCGACGCGGCTGCGTGAAACGCGCGGACGCTGCCGCAATGCGGCGGCGTCTGCGGAGCCTCAGATCAGGCCTTCGGCCGTCATCGCGGCACGTACGCCTTCGTCGGCGAGCATGCGCGCATCGAATGCGTGCAGGTTGTCGAGACCGCCGAGATCCAGCTTCAGGCGCTTGGCCCACTGCAGGGTGACGAACAGATACGGGTCGGCGATCGAACGCGTGCCGGCGAGGTAGTCGCGGCCCGCGAGCTGCGCATCCAGACGTTCGTAATGACTGCGGATCTTCTGCATCGCGTGCTTGCGCGTGCGATCCACGGCGTCCGCGTCCTGGAGGTACTTCGTGCTGCCGAACAGCGGATGGAACGCGGGATGCAGATCGGCGTTGAGCAGGGCCAGCCAGCGGTTGACCTCGGCGCGTCCGCGCGGGGAACCGTCGCCACCAAGCTTTGCCTCGGGATGACTGTCGGCCAGATAGTTGAGGATCGCGGCGTTCTGGGTCAGCACCCAGTCTCCTTCGACCAGCACCGGTACCGCGCCGGCGGGATTGAGCGCGAGAAACGCGGGTTCCTTCATCTGCGTCGCGTCCAGGACGCGAAGCTCGAACGGCGCGCCGATCCAGCGCAGCACGATGTGGTCAGCCAGCGAGCAGGCGCCGGGCTTGGTGTAGAGCGTGGGCATGAATGATCCGGTCATCTAAAGGGCCGCCATCATGCGCTGCGGCATCCACTCGGGAAAGCCGCGACCATGGCTCAGCCGCGATCGGTCTCGGCGTCGGCACGCACCGGTCGCAGCGATTGCACGCGCAGGAACGTGTGGTCACCGATGGTCGCGACCTGGTGCGCGCTGCGCCACGCGGGCGCCGCGATCGCATGTGCCAGAAAGTGGCTGGCGCCCGGCACGACCTGGCGGCGCTGGTCCGGTGGCAGCGACCAGTTGCGCTCCGACTCCAGCGCGATGCTGACCGCGCGGGTCCAGGCATTGGTGTTCGCCAGGCGCGTATTGGGCGAAAGAATGGTCGGGGCGAACTGCTTGCGCGCGGTCACGACCTCGCACATCGAATCGCCCCACAGGCCGCTCTCCTGACGCCGCAGGGCGACTTCAGCGACGGCTTCCTGCCCGCGGACCGACTGGTCGCGGGCTTCCAGATACACCGTCGTGCTCAGGCAGAGCGAATCGGCGGCGGGGGTTGGCAGCACGGAGGCCAGCCACATCACCCATTCGAGTTTCATCTACGACTCCTTGCTGCGTTGCGCCGGGTCGCGCTGCGGCTGTCCCTTCACGGGAGAGACGCAGACACTGCGGAAACCGGCATGGCGTATTGGGGAGGGCGGCGGACTCTGTGGTGCGCTTGATCGCCCGGGCACCGAAGTCCGCAGAACGCGGATCGGGCCGGTGTCCCGCCGAAGGAGGCGGGACGAAGTGGGGGCACGGTAGATGGGCGTTTTCGAATCAAACGTGAATGCGCGGCACTGGCGCATAGTGCCTCATCTGTGCTGGCGGTCCGGATTCGACCATACCTATTCAGATTTTTACCGGGTCCGCCGCGGCCGGGAAGGCCACGATCCCGAAAAGCACATCAGCTGAACGGAAAGCGCGTATCCCGTTATAGATGGGCGGCCAGTCGCGAGGCCTGCGCGATCGCGCGCTTGGCATCGAGCTCAGCGGCGACGTCCGCCCCGCCGACCAGATGCACGGTCGCGCCGGCGGCCTGGAGCGCCGCGTGCAGGTCGCGGCGCGGCTCCTGTCCAGCGCAGACCACCACGTGATCCACATCGAGCAGCTGCTCGGCCCCATCGACACGGATGCGCAGGCCGTCGTCGTCGACCCCGAGGTACTCCACGCCGCCCAGCATCTTCACGCCCTTGGCCTTCAGCGTGCTGCGGTGGATCCAGCCGGTGGTCTTGCCGAGCCGCGCGCCGGGACGGCCGGGGCTGCGCTGCAGCAGCCATACCGTACGCAGCGGCGACGCGGGTGCCGCAGGCACCAGCCCACCGGGGCGCTCGAACCTCGGATCGATTCCCCACTCGTGCATCCACGCCGCGGTGTCGAGGCTGGGCGATGCGCCCGGACGTTCGACCAGGAACTCGCCGACATCGAAGCCGATGCCGCCCGCGCCGATGATCGCCACGCGCCTGCCGGGCACCACGCGCCCCTCGATGACATCCACATAGCCCACCACCTTCGGATGGTCGTGGCCGGGGAAGTCGACCTGGCGTGGCACCACCCCGGTCGCAAGGACCACCGCGTCGAAGCCGGCGAGGTCGCCCGCTGCGATCGGGGTGGACAGGCGCACCTTGACGCCGGTCTCGACCAGGCGCTGTCGGAAGTAGCGCAGTGTTTCCGCGAACTCTTCCTTGCCGGGAATGCGCCGCGCCAGGTTGAACTGGCCGCCGATGTCGTCGGCGGCATCGAACAGGGTCACGGCGTGGCCGCGCTGCGCGGCGACGGTCGCGCAGGCCAGGCCGGCTGGCCCGGCGCCGACCACGGCAATGCGCAGCTGCGTGGCGGCGGGAAAGTAGTTGAGCTCGGTTTCCGCACAGGCGCGCGGGTTGACCAGGCAGCTCGCGGTGCGGTTCGCGAACACATGGTCGAGGCAGGCCTGGTTGCAGGCGATGCAGGTGTTGATGCGCTCGGGCGTGCCCGCGCGCGCCTTGGTGACCCACTGCGGGTCGGCCAGCAGCGGCCGCGCCATCGAGACCATGTCCGCCGCGCCACTGGCGAGGATGCGCTCGGCCACCTCGGGCATGTTGATGCGGTTGGTCGCGATCAGCGGAAGGTTCACGTGCGGTCGCAGCTTGGCGGTGACGCCCGCGAAGGCGGCGCGTGGGACGGAGGTGGCGATGGTCGGCACGCGCGCTTCGTGCCAGCCGATACCCGTGTTGATCAGCGTCGCGCCGGCGGCTTCGATCGCCTGCGCCTGCATGACGATATCGCCCCAGTCCGAGCCGTCCGGGACAAGCTCCAACATCGACAGGCGGTAGACGATGATGAAGTCGTCGCCCGCAGCCTGGCGCACTCGATGCACGATCTCGGTTGCGAAGCGCATGCGCTGCGCGGTGTCGCCGCCCCAGGCGTCGGCGCGTGCATTGGTGCGCCGGCTCAGAAACTGGTTGATCAGGTAGCCCTCGCTGCCCATGATCTCGACGCCGTCGTAGCCCGCCTCGCGGGCGAGCTTTGCGGCATGCGCATACGCATCGATCGTGCGCTCGACGCCACGCGCCGAAAGCGCCCGTGGAGTGAAGGGATTGATCGGCGACTTGATGCGGCTCGGTGCGACCTGCAGCGGGTGGTAGCCGTAGCGCCCGGCGTGCAGCAGCTGCAGACAGATCTTCGCGTCGTGGCCGTGCACGGCATCGGTCACCTGCCGATGCCGGCGCGTTTCCCAGCGCCAGGACAGCTTGCCGCCGAAAGGCTTGAGCCAGCCGGCGATGTCGGGAGAAAAGCCGCCGGTGACGATCAGCCCCACGCCGCCTTCGGCGCGCTCGGCGAAATAGCGCGCGAGCTTCGGGAAATCCGCGGCGCGATCTTCGAGGCCCGTATGCATCGATCCCATGAGCACGCGGTTTCGCAGCGTGGTGAAACCCAGATCGAGCGGCGCCAGCAGATGCGGATAGGGTCGGGCGAGGGGCTGGTGGGAGACTGGCGTCATGGCTGGATACGGTCACGTATGGATCCGGCAGCGTGCCGCCTCCACACGCGTAACGCAACGCGACGCCGCGACCGGAGGCGGTCGCGGCGTCGCGCGCTGTCGCGTCCTACCAGCCCGACAGCGTGAGCTTGCCGATCGTCCGGCCCGACTCGAGCCGCCGATGCGCCTCACGCAGGTTCTCGGCATTGATCGGGGACAGCGTCTGCGTCTGCGTGCTGCGCAACCTGCAGGCATCCACGAGGCTTGCCACCCGCGCCAGGATGCGTCCCTGTTCGGCCATGTCAGGCGTGCGGAAGCGCGATCGCGTGAACATCAGTTCCCAGTGGATGCCGATGCACTTGGCCTTGTAGGGATCGCCGATCGCCAATGCGCCGGCCGGCTCGACAATGAGGCCCACATGGCCCTGTGGTGCGAGCAGTTCGCCCAGCACCTGCCAGTACCGGTCGGTGTCGGCGAAATTGACCGCGGCATCGATGCTGGGGAAACCGAGCGCCTCGAGTTGCGGCGCCAGCGCGTGCCGGTGGTCGATCACGTGGTCGGCGCCCATGGACTTGCACCAGGCGACCGTGTCCTCGCGGGATGCGGTGGCGATGACGGTGAAGCCGGCGAGCTTGGCGAGCTGGATCGTGATCGAACCGACACCGCCGGCGCCGGCGATCACCAGCAGCGATTTCCCTGCCCCGCCGCCGTCGAAAACGAACGGCATCCGTTCGAACAGCAGCTCCCAGGCAGTGATCGCGGTCAGCGGAAGGGCGGCCGCCGCGGCGAAATCGAGCGACGCCGGCTTGCGCGCCGCAATGCGCGCATCGACCAGCTGGAACTGCGCATTGCTGCCGGGGCGCGTGATGTCGCCCGCGTAATAGACCGCGTCGCCAACCGCGAAACCTTCCACGTCGCTGCCGACTGCATCGACGACGCCGGCTGCGTCATAGCCCAGCACCTTCGGCGCTGGCTCCACCTGCGCCTTGGGCGCGCGTACCTTGGTGTCGACGGGATTGACCGAGACCGCTTCGACACGCACCCGCAGATCGCCGGGCCCGGGCGCGGGTTTTTCGAGCACGACATCCTGCAGGGACGACGGATCATCGATCGGGAGGTAGCGGGTGAGGGCGACTGCTTTCATGGCTTCGCTCGATATGACGGGGACGCCATTGTCGACCTGTTCCATCTCCGCGAGCGGTAAGGATCGTTGCGGCGGCCGGCATTGATCCGCGCGGACAATGCAATAGCTCGATCGATAATCCTCACTCGCATGCGCGACGCCGGCGCCGCTATCTCTGTGATCGTCCAGAGGCCGACGCGCTCGATAATTTCGGGCCTCGCAGGGGGGTTGTGACAGGGGTTTTTTCGGGGGCGAAGAGGGCGAAACGCGTTCAAATGCCGGGGCTGCAGGCGTTGACACTGCGCGCACATGTGCTTAACGACAATGCCGCTCCGTTGAAGTTCCTGACCAAACCAAAGCTTGCATGAATGGACTGGAGGCGGGAAATGGAAGGCTTCAACGTTATGTTAGTGTTAACAACGCCTTCACGCAGCTGACTTTAGGCTATGTTCAAGGCGTGTGCGTTTGACGCCTCATTCGATGCCCCAACGCATTCCCCATTTTTAGGAGCTAAAAAGACATGAATAAGAAACTCCTCTGTGCCGCTCTGCTCGGCGGTCTTGGTCTGGCGGGTCACGCCAGCGCCCAGGAGTTCGACGACCGCTGGTACCTCACCAGCTCGGTCGGCTACAACTTCCAGGCAGAAGATCGCCGCACGGACGACACCCCGTTCGTCACGCTCGGCATGGGTAAGTTCATCAGCCCCAACTGGTCGCTCGACGGTGAGCTGAACTACCAGAACCCGAGCTTTGACAGCTCGGTCGAAGGTGCGAACAACGACCTCCACTGGAGCCAGTACGGCATCTCGCTGGACTTCCGCTACCACTTCATCGATGAAGCGCGCGGCTGGAACCCCTACCTCCTCTTCGGTGTCGGCTACCAGCGCTCGGAAGAAGAGTACGACGCGTTCCCGAACCCGGATTCGCCGGGCAAGTACAAGGACGGCAACGTGGCGGCCAAGGTCGGCGTCGGTCTGCAGACCACGTTCGAAAAGCGCGTAGCGGTCCGTGCTGAAGTCGCCTACCGTGCCGACTTCAACGACAACAGCTACGCCGCGAACGGTCCACGCGATTGGGCGGGCTACCCGCACAATTCCGAAGAGAGCTACTTCGGTGATGTGCTGGCCTCGGTCGGCATCGTAGTGCCGCTGGGTCCGCCGCCGATGCCGCCGGCTCCGCCCGCTCCGCCGCCGCCGCCGCCGGCTCCGGCCCCGGCCCCGGCCCCGGCTCCGATCACCATCGACCTCAACGGCGTGCACTTCGACTTCGACAAGGCGACGCTGCGTCCTGAAGCGGTCGGTATCCTGAACGAAGCCATCGAGATCCTGAAGCGTTACCCGGATCTGCGCGTGGAAGTGGCCGGTCACACCGACCTGTGCGGTACCGAGGCCTACAACATGGGCCTGTCGGAGCGCCGTGCGAGCACGGTGTACAACTACCTGACCAGCAACGGCATCGACGCCGGCCGCCTGGTGGGCCCGATCGGCTACGGCGAGAGCCGTCCGCTGGAGCAGACCCCCACCACGTTCCCGGCCTGTAAGAGCGAGATCAATCGCCGCACCGAGCTGAACACCCTGAACTAAGGGCGTCCGCTAGCTAAGGAAAAGCCCGGCCTCGTGCCGGGCTTTTTTTTGGCGGTGACTGGCCTGACGCGGGCTGACACGTGGGCGCGTCAGTCCGGGAGGCCGTCACTTCGTGAATGCGTAACGCGCAAATTTCCCTTGTATGGCGGGTACTTGCCGCCTACACTTCAGCTCAATTCGATACTAGGTGCCCCCTCATGCGCATGCCTTTTCTGTTGACCCTGCTGGCCTTTCCGCTCGCCGGCTACGCCGTGGAATGCGCAACGCTCGATACACCTGCCGCGCTTCCCGTGCAGACCTCCGCGCTTGCGCCCCTGTCGCCGGAGCTTTCGGCGCCGGCCTACCGGCTGGGAAGTGGCGCGGTGCTGTCTCGCGCTTATGACGAGGCCCAGTCGGCAGAGCAGGTGGTGCGGCGTCTGGAGATCGAGAAGTGCCAGAACGTGGCGGTCGTGACGCCCGCCGCCGGCGCAGTGCAAGCCAACGATCCGGCCGCATACGTCAAGCGGACGGAGTTCGACAACGCTCCGTACCGGTTCAACATGACGCAGGGCGGCAAGCGCATGACCGCTGACGATTTCGACGCGTGGGTCAAGGCCAACGGCTATACGGTCGGCAGCCGTCGCGTCGACCCGGCCCCCGCCGTGGTCGAGACTGCGGCGCCGGGTGAAGCGCCGGCCGAGTGATCCGGCCCGATCGCACCGGTTGCCCATGGACGGCCCGCGAGAGCGGGCCGTTTGCATGTCCGGCACCGCAGCCATGAAGCGCGCGACTCGCCCGCCGCGCTACGGCCTTGCGCGTGTGCTGTCGAAACGCGGCCTGTGCTCGCGCAGCGAGGCAGAGCGGAGGATCCGCGATGGCCGTGTCCGGGTCGACGGCCGGGTGGTGCGTGATCCGGAATTCCCGGTGGCGCTCGATGCGTCCGGTATCGAGCTCGATGGCGGTTCCGCCCGCATGGACGTGCATCAGTACCTGATGCTCAACAAACCTCGTGGGCTGGTGACGACGGTACGCGACGAACGGGGCCGGGATACCGTCTATCGATGTTTCGATGGTGCGGATCTGGGCTGGATCGCCCCTGTCGGGCGACTCGACAAGGCCAGCGAAGGACTTCTGCTTTTCTCGAGCGATTCGGCCTGGGCCGCCCGGGTCACCGATCCCGACTCCGGCCCGCACAAGACCTATCACGTCCAGGTTGATGGGCTGCCCGACGGAGCGCTGCTCGCCGCCCTCGCGCGGGGCGTGGAAGACGCCGGCGAATGGCTGCGTGCCACGTCAGCGCGGGTATTGCGGTGTGGCGCGCGAAATGCCTGGCTCGAAATCGTGCTCGACGAGGGGCGGAACCGGCAGATCCGGCGTCTGCTCGCGGCCCATGGGCTCGAGGTGCTGCGGCTTGTGCGTGTTGCGGTCGGCGGCCTGGCGTTGGGCGAGTTGCCCAAGGGCGGCTGGCGGCCTCTGGAGCTCGACGAGGTCAAGGCTCTGGCGCCCCCTGCGGATTCCGCCAGCGACTGAGTAGCGCGACCAACAGCGCGTCGACGCCCTTCGTCGGTCGCGTGTCGGGTGAACGCATGTTCCGCCGGCGCCTCGCGAAACGGTGCTTGCGCTCGGTCGGGGCGCGGCGCCTCGACGCTCCCATTGTGTCCCGCGCAGCGATCGCGTCATACGGGGTGCAGTCGGCCGGATGCGTGGATCGCGACCGAGTCGCGAGCAGGCGCCGCCGCTGCGGCGCGAATGACAATCACGCCCGAACCGTGTGTTCCGGCGTTTGGGTCCGAGCAGCTCGCCGCCCTGACGGGTAGGCAAGGGCGGGGCAGTGCTGGGGGATCGAACAGATGCCGGCCGCCACGATGGGCGGCGCGTTGGTTTGCGCCGCGGGCAGCAACTGCTATCGAAGCGGCGCGCTTGCCTCAGCGCTTGAGCACGCCCAGCTCGTGGCCGATCCGGGTGAACGCATCGATCGCCTGGTCCAGGTGCTCACGCGTGTGCGCGGCGGAAATCTGGGTGCGAATGCGCGCCTGGTCCTTCGGCACCACCGGGAAGAAGAAGCCGATCGCGTAGATGCCTTCCTCGAGCAGGCGCTCGGCAAAGCGCTGCGCGAGCTTGGCGTCGTAGAGCATCACCGGGCTGATCGGATGCACGCCCGGGCGCACGTCGAATCCGGCGGCGGTCATCTTCTCGCGGAAGTAGCGGGTGTTCTCGGCCAGCTGCGTGCGCAAATCGCCGGCCGCGTCCAGCATCTCGAACGCCTTGATGCCGGCCGCGACCACGTGCGGGGGCAGGGAGTTTGAGAACAGGTAGGGGCGCGAGCGCTGGCGCAGCAGTTCGATGACCTCCGCCCTCGCGGTGGTGAAGCCGCCGAGCGCGCCGCCCATGGCCTTGCCGAGCGTGCCGGTGATGATGTCGATCTTCTCCAGTACGCCCTTCACTTCCGCCGAGCCTCGGCCGGTCTCGCCGAGGAAGCCGGTCGCGTGGCATTCGTCGATGTGCACCAGCGCGTCGTACTTCGCCGCCAGCGCGGTGATCTCGTCGAGCGGGGCGATGAAGCCGTCCATCGAGAACACGCCGTCGGTGGTGATCAGGATCGTCCTGGCACCGTCGGCGCGCGCCTGCTTGAGCTGCGCCTCCAGGTCGGCCATGTCGCAGTTGGCGTAGCGGTAGCGTTTGGCCCTGCACAGGCGCACGCCGTCGATGATCGAGGCGTGGTTGAGCGCGTCGCTGATGATCGCGTCCTCCTCGCCCAGCAGCGGCTCGAACAGGCCGCCGTTGGCGTCGAAACACGCGGCGTAGAGGATCGTGTCCTGTTTGCCGAAGAAGTCGGCGATGGTCTTCTCGAGCTGCTTGTGCAGGTCCTGGGTGCCGCAGATGAAGCGCACCGAGGCCATGCCGAAGCCGTGCGTGTCGAGCGCGTTCTTGGCCGCGGCGATGATGTCCGGGTGGTCGGCCAGGCCCAGGTAGTTGTTGGCGCAGAAGTTCAGCACCGTGCGGCCGTCTTCCAGCGTGATCTCGGCCGACTGCGGGCCGGTGATCACCCGCTCGGCCTTGAACAGCCCGGCGTCACGGATCTCGTCGAGGGTGTCGGCGTAGCGCTGGGTGGGGGCGGACGTGCTGGACATGGCGGATCCTGTGCTGCGGGGCAGCGGCTATGGTAGCCGCTGACCCGATGGCGGTCCCTGTCTTGACCCTGCGCATGGCTGTTCCTGTCCGGTCTGACTAAGCTGCTGTCCGCCTGCCCCGGGGAGAACGTGAGTGCTTGACCAGTTGCTGCCGCTGATTGCCGGCCTCGGCCTTTTCATGCTCGGCATGAAACTGCTGGAGGACGCCGTGGGGGCGCTGGCCGGCCTCCCGTTGCGGCGCTTCCTGCGCACCCATGCCAGCACGCCGTCGCGTGGTCTGGTGATCGGCGCGGCCGCGACCGCCGTGCTGCAGAGCAGCACCCTGGTGTCGCTGCTGGTGCTGGCCTTCGTCGGCGCCGGAATCATGCAGCTGTCAGGCGCCGTGGGCGTGATCATGGGCGCCAACCTCGGGACCACGCTCACCACATGGCTGGTGGCGTCGCTCGGCTTCAAACTCGACCTGGCGGCGCCAGCGATGGCCTTCATCGGCGTCGGCGGTGTGGGCTTCGCGCTGCTGCGGCGCGCCAGCCGGGTACGCGACGTCGCAGGTCTGCTGCTGGGCATCGGGCTGCTGCTCTATGGTCTGGACCTGATGAAGTCCGGCGTCGAGGACTGGGCCGCCGGCTTCGACGTCGTGCCCTTCGCCGGCTGGTCGCTGGTGATGATGGCGCTGCTGGGCATGGCGGTAACCGGCGCCATCCAGTCGAGCACCGCGGCGATGATGATCGCGCTGGGCGCGGTGCACGGCGGCCTCGTCGACCTGCCCTCGGCGGCGGCCTTCGCTGCGGGTACAGGCGTCGGCACCACGTTCACGGCGTTGCTCGGCGCGCTCGGTGGCAGCGCCGACAAGAAGCGCGTGGCCGCGACCCACCTCGGCTTCAACCTGTTCAAAGCGGTGCTGGCGCTGCTGCTGCTGTATCCGCTGCTCGCATTGCTGGCGCGGGTTCCGGGACTGGAGGATCCGCTGCTGCGGCTGGCCGCGTTCCACACCACCACCAACCTGCTCGGCATCGCACTGGTGCTGCCGTTCGCCGGAAGGCTTGCACTGTGGCTGGGCCGGCACTTCCGCAGCGATGGTGGCCACATCAACCACTACCTGCAGGCCGCCGGGGACGAGGTGCCCGAAGCCGGCCTGGAGGCGGTCCGTCGCGAGGTGGCGCGTGCGCTCGGCATGACCATCGCGATGAACCGCGAAACGCTGCGGGTTCCGGTGGATCCCGACAGCGCCTGGTCCGATCCAGGCGAGGTCCGGGGCCGCAATGCCCGTCGCGACTTCGACGAGCGCTATCGTCGGCTCAAGCGCCTGGAGGGGGAGATCGTCGAGTACGTGGCGCGCCTGCAGCTGCAGGAGGTCACGCCAAGCGTGGGCAGCGGGCTGTCGGCCCAGCTGGATGCGATGCGCATGGCGGTCAGCTCCGCCAAGGCGCTCAAGGACATCCGCAGCAACCTGGTCGAGCTGCGACTGGCGCTACGCGCGCCGGTGGATGCGCGGCTGGAGGAATTCGAAGCCTCGGCGGCAGCGCTGTACCGCGACATCGACAGGCTGGGGCCGGAGCAGCCGGAGCCGGTGCTGGTGGAAGCCGTCTCGGCGCTGCGCAGCCGCGTGCGCGAGACGCGCGACGGTGCGCTGACCCGGCTCTACCGCGAGGCCAGCCGGGAGAGCATCGACGAGGAGACGCTGTCCACCCTGCTCAATGTCAACCGTGCCATCTATCTGTCGGCGCAATCGCTGCTGCGCGCGCTGGGTCGTCACCTGCTGGCGCCGGAGATTGCCGGGGTGGTCGAGGATGCGGTTGCGGACTGAGCAGGGGCTGATGCGTGCGGTGCCCGGCTGCGGCCCGGTTCCTGACCAGCGAGCGCGTCGAAACGCGGCGCGTCCCGGGTACCCGGTCGAATGGGAGACGGCCGGGCCGCGTGCTTCGAGCCAGGCATTCCACGCTGCCTGCATGGCGGATACATCGGGTCGGCAGGCCGTGCTGCGCACCGCTGTCGAGCGGCAGCGGCTTGAACGGGCCGCGGTGGCGTTGAAACATGCGGCGTGGAGGATCGTGTCCTGCTTGCCGAAGAGGTCGGCGCTGGTCTTTCCCCAGCTGCTTGTGCAGGTCCTGGGCCGCAGATGATCGCGCCGCGGTCATGCCGAAGCCATGGGTCCAGCGCATCCCGGGCCGCGGCGATGATGTGCGGTTGACCGGCCGGGCCCTCCGTCGTTATGGGCGCGGATGTTCAGCGCCGTGCGCCGCTCTTCGGGCGTGATGCCGGCCGACTATGGGCCGGTGATGACGCGCTCGGAGTTGAACAACCCGGCCTCGCGGATTCCATCGAAGGTCGGCGCCGCGCCGGGTCGAAGACATGGTGAAGGCGTGGAGAGAACCGATCTCCCCGATGTCGGCCTAGGGTTCGCTGTTGCCGCCCCTGCGGAGCACCTGCTGCAGCCAGTCATTCCAGAGCGGCTGCAGGGCCGCGACCGTTGCGGGCAGCTTGAACTCGGCGCCGTCCCGCGCCAGCCATGCGTCAAAACCCAGGCCGTCGGCGATGGCCCTGCTGATGGGCGCAAGGATCTGGGGATTGCCGCTCGTCTCCGCCAGGAACAGGGCCGTCAGGAGGGACTGTCCATAGAACGTCTCCATGCCCGGGAAGCGATCGCCCCTGCTGGCCACCATCATCTGCACGCCGGAATCCGATTTCGGACCACGTGCGAGTGCACCGGCGAGACCGGCGTTGCGCACCGGATGCTCGGATGCGAGGAAGTCCGCCAGATCGGGAATGTCGCGCGGACGCCGCTTGGCGAAGTCGATGAACGCAGCGACGTGACGGCCCTGGGCCTCGATCGGCTCCATTGCGATCGCGGCCGCCTCATCCAGCCAATCGGGCGCGGGCGTCCCGTAGCGCTCCTGCGGCATCCCGGTGCTCCCAGGCCAGTACATCGCCGCATGCATGGCGTGTCCCACTTCGTGCCGCAATGTGATCGGCTCCTGGTCGGACATGCCGGCCAGTGCCTGGTTGATGCGGGCGCGGTCCAAGCCGGCCTGACGCATCGCCCGCTCGGTCATGGCGCGCTTGGCCTTGGCGGGCACCCAGACCTGGGCGAACTCCAGGTCGTGGGTGTTCGCGAAGTCGATCGCGGCCACCGGATCCAGGCTCGTGCTGAGCACCAGCATGCCCACCGGCGCACGTCCGAACAGGTTCGCGTATCGCTGCGCGGCCTCGGCGAGTGCGCGTGAGGCGGTCCCTGCATCCTCCTGCGTATCGGCGTATGCGAGTCCGTGGGCCGAGGCGACGCACACCGCCGCAGGCGGCTGATCGACGACCGGGCATTGCAGGTCGCCGGCACTGGCGGCGCCGGCCGCGAACAGGCCGGCGATCGAAATCATCTGTGAGAAGCGCATGACCATCCTTGGTGTGAGAGAAGCCCGTATGACCGGGTGGTGGCGCAAAACTCAACGCCAGTCGAGGACGACCTTGCCCGACTTGCCCGACTCCATCAAGTCGAATCCCTTCTGGAACTCGTCGGCCGGCAGCTGGTGGCTGAGCACCTTGCCGAGCGGGAAACCCGACAGCACGAGCTGGGTCATCTTGTACCAGGTCTCGTACATCTTCCGGCCATAGATACCCTGCACGGTGAGACCCTTGAAGATGATGCGGTCCCAGTCGATGCCCGCGCCCTTGGGCAGCAGGCCGAGCAGGGCGACCTTGCCGCCGTGGTACATGCAGTCGAGCATGTCGTTGAAGGCATGCGGGTTGCCGCTCATTTCCAGGCCCACGTCGAAGCCCTCCATGTGGAGGTCCTTCATGACGTCCTTGAGCGAGGTGTTGGACACGTTGACCACGCGCGTGGCGCCCATGTCGGCGGCCAGCTTGAGGCGGAAGTCGTTGACGTCGGTCACCACCACGTTGCGCGCGCCGATGTGCTTGCAGATGCCCGCCGCCATCACGCCGATCGGGCCGGCGCCGGTGATCAGCACGTCCTCGCCGACCACGTCGAACTCCAGGGCGCAGTGCGCGGCGTTGCCGTAGGGATCGAAGAACGCCGCCAGCTCGCTCGGGATCTGGTCCGGGATCGGCCACAGGTTGGTTGCCGGCATGACGACGTATTCGGCGAAGGCGCCGTCACGGGTCACGCCGATGCCGACCGTGTTCGGGCACAGGTGCGGTTTGCCGGCGCGGCAGTTGCGGCAATGGCCGCAGACCAAGTGGCCTTCGGCCGAGACGCGTTGACCCACCGTGTAGCCGGTGACCGCCGAGCCCAGCTCGACGATGCGGCCGACGAACTCGTGGCCGATCACCAGCCCCGGGGTAATGGTGCGCTGGCTCCATTCGTCCCACAGGTAGATATGCAGGTCGGTGCCGCAGATCGCGGCCTTCTCCACGCGGATCAGCACGTCGTTGGGCCCCGGCGCGGGCACCGGCACGTCCTGCATCCAGATGCCTTTGCCTGCTTCGCGCTTCACCAGCGCCTTCATTGTCTGGGCCATGTCGTCGTGCCTGCCGGTGGCGGAAAGAGCCGGCGATTATACGGCGCGGCACTGCGGCGACCGCTGGGAGCCTCGCCGCGGTCGCCCGCTCTCGGGCGGGTTGGCTAGACTTGGCCCCCCGTCACGATCCACAGGACCACTCATGCGCCATTCGTTACTGGCCGCGACGCTGCTGGGCGTCTTCTTCGGCTGCAGTGCGCCAGGGGTGGTGGCGGGGGAGGGCATGTGGGTGCCGCAGCAGCTGCCGGACATCGCACCGGCGCTGCGCAAGGCGGGGTTGCGGCTCGATGCGAACCGCATGGCCGACCTGACCGGCGATCCGCTGGGCGCCGTGGTGTCTCTCGGCGGCTGCACCGCGAGCTTCGTCTCGCCGCAGGGCCTGGTGATCACCAATCATCATTGCGCCTATGGCGCCATCCAGCTCAATTCGACGCCCGAGAACAACCTGATGCGCGATGGCTTCAATGCCGCCGCGATCGGCGACGAGATCTCCGCCGGGCCGAACGCGCGCATCTATGCGCTCGACAGCATCCAGGACGTCACCGCCGAAGTGCGCGCTGCCATCGACGCCGCGCCCGACAGCCTCGGCCGCACGACAGCGCTGGACACGGTCGAGAAGGCCCTGGTGGCGCGCTGCGAGGCCGAACCCGGCTACCGCTGCCGGCTTTACAGCTTCCTCGGCGGCAACAGCTACCGCCTGTTCCGCAACCTCGAGATCCGCGACGTACGCCTGGTCTACGCCCCGGCCGGCGGCATCGGCAGCTTCGGCGGCGATGTCGACAACTGGATGTGGCCGCGCCACACCGGTGATTTCGCGTTCTACCGCGCGTATGTCGGCCGCGACGGCCGCCCGGCCGAGTACGCCCAGGACAACGTCCCCTACACCCCGAAACAGTTCCTGCGCCTGGCCGACAAGCCGCTGCGCGAGAACGATTTCGTCATGGTGGCGGGATATCCGGGTCGCACCAGCCGGTATGCGTTCGCCGACGAGTTCGCCGAGACCGTGGCCTGGCGTTACCCGCAGATCGGCCGCCACTACCGCGCCCTGATCGACCTGGTCGAGGCGCGCGGCAAGGCCGATCCCGAGACCGAGGTGCGCTACGCCAGCGCCGTGCGCGGTTGGCAGAACACCCTGAAGAACTACGAAGGCCAGCTGCAGGGCTTCGAACGCGTCGGTGCGCTCGAGCGCAAGCGCAGCGAAGAGGCCGCCGTACTCGACTGGTTGCGCGGCCGGGGCGACGAGGGCGCCGCCGCGCTCGATGCGCACGCGAAGATCGTCGCGCTCGACGCCCAGGCCCAGGCGATGCGCGACCGGGACCTGGTGCTGTCGCTGCTCGACAACAGCGGATTGCTGTCGACGGCGAACCGCCTGTATCGCCTGTCGATCGAGAAGGAAAAGCCCGACGCGATGCGCGAGCAGGGCTACCAGCAGCGCGACCTGCCCGCAATCGAGGGCAGCCTCAAGCAGATGGACCGCCGCTTCGTGCCGGCGATGGACCGGGAGCTCACGCGCTACGCGCTGCTGCAATACGTGCAGCTGCCGCCGGAGCAGCGCATCAAGGCCATCGATAACTGGCTGGGGGGCAATGACGCCGCCGCGATCGACCGCGCGCTCGATCGCCTGCAGCGCAGCATGCTGGGCAACGGCGACGAGCGCCTGAAGTGGTTCGCCGCCGATCGCCGTGCGTTCCTGCGCAGCCGCGATCCGGCGCTCGTTTACGCCGTCGCTGTCACCCCGGAACTGTTGCAGATCGAGACGGCGGCGAAGGCCCGCGCCGGCGATCTGCTGCAGCTGCGGCCGGTCTATCTGCAGGCCGTCGCCGACTACCGCGCGAGCCGAAAGGAGGCCGTCTACCCGGATGCCAACTCGTCGCTGCGCATCACCTTCGGCAAGGTGACCGGCTACACCAATGCGGCAGGCGCCCGGCAGACGCCGTTCACCCTGCTCGAGCAGATTCCGCCCAAGGCCACGGGAATCGAACCGTTCGACGCGCCGCAGGCGCAGCTGGACGCGATTTCCGCCGCGCGCCACGGAGGCCTCGCCGATCGCCGCCTGCGCACGGTGCCGGTCAACTTCCTGTCCGACCTCGACGTCACCGGCGGCAACTCCGGCTCGCCGGTGCTCGATGGCGACGGCAGGCTGACCGGGTTGCTGTTCGACATGACCTGGGAAGCGGTGGTGTCGAACTGGGTGTTCGATCCGGCGATGACCCGCACCATCTCGGTCGACCAGCGCTACATCCGCTGGGTCATGCAGGAAGTCGATCCGGCGCCGCGCCTGCTGCAGGAGATGGGCGTGCCGGTACGCTGAGTGCGACAGCGGATGCCGGCAGCGGCGCTTGCTGGCAGCGGCGCTGTCCGGTTGGCCGCGCCCACGCCCACATCCGGGCATGGCGCCGCCGCTGGCGAGGCGGGTCCAGCAGGATTTCCGGGTTTTGCCCGTGGCGGTCGCTCCGGAGGCGGGGCGGCCGCGGCTTCCATTAGACTGGCGCGCCGCGTCGCGGCCTGCCGCCGCGCCTTGCAAGGACACATCCGATGAGAATCCTGCTCGCCCGTCACGGCGAAACCCCGTGGAACGCCGAAGGCCGCTATCAGGGGCAGGAGGACATCGCTTTGTCGGACGTCGGTGAGCGCCAGGCGTCCCTGCTTGGGCAGCGACTGGCCGATGTGCGCATCGATCGCGCGGTCGCCTCGCCGCTGTCACGTGCCGACCGCACCGCGCGGCTCGCGCTCGGTGCCTCGCGTGCGTCGATGCTGACCAACGATGCAGGACTTGCCGAGATCGCCCACGGGACCTGGGAAGGCCTGCTGGCCAGCGAGATCCGCGAACGCGACCCCGATCGCCTGGCGGCCTGGCGCGATGCGCCCGACAGCGTGCAGATGCCCGGTGGCGAATCGCTGCAGCAGGTCTTCGATCGCGCCTGGCCGGCATTCGCGCGCGCCGTCGATGGCCTCGGTCCCGACGACACCGCGCTGATCGTCGCCCACGACGCGGTCAACCGCGTAATCCTGTGCCACATCCTCGGCATTCCGTTCTCCAGGCTCTGGACGTTCCGCCAGGCGCCGACCACGCTGAACCTGCTCGAGGGCCCCGACGTCGACCATCTCGAGGTGGTGCGCCTGAACGACTGCGCGCATCACACGGCGTTCTTCGGCGAGGCGGTCCATCGCGCGCTATGAACGAGGCCCGCAACCTGCAGGACTGGCTGAGCGCGATCCAGGCGCGGCACCCGACGGAAATCGAGATGGGCCTCGACCGCGTCGGCGCGGTCTACGCGCGCATGGCGTGCGGCCGCCCCGCGGCGCAGGTGGTGACGATCGCGGGGACCAACGGCAAGGGCTCGACGGTGGCCTTCGTCGAGGCGATCGCGCGTGCGGCCGGCTGGCGTGTTGGCGCGTATACCTCGCCGCATCTGCTGGCCTACAACGAGCGCGTCCGCATTGACGGCCGCGATGTCGATGACGCCGCGCTGGTGGCGGCGTTCGAGGCCGTGGAGACCGCGCGCGGCGACACGCCGTTGACCTATTTCGAGACCGGCACGCTTGCCGCGCTGTGGCTGTTCGCGCGGGCGGATCTCGATCTGGCGGTGCTGGAGGTCGGCCTCGGCGGACGACTGGACGCGGTCAACATCGTCGAGCCGGACGTCGCGGTGATCACGACCGTCGGTCTCGATCACCAGGACTGGCTCGGCGACGACATCGAGGCGATCGGCCTGGAGAAGGCCGGCATCGCCCGCGCCTGGAAGCCGCTGGTACTCGGCGATACCGATCCGCCGGCGAGCGTGCTGCGACATGCCTACCGCATCGGCGCGGTCGCGGTCCGCGGGGGCAGCGATTTCCTGTTCGCGCCGGTCGGGGAGGGCAGATGGGTCTGGCGCGAAGTCGGCTACGAGGTCGAGCTGCCGATGCCCGCGCTGGCCGCGCCGGTCCAGCTGCGCAATGCCGCAGTCGCGGTCGCAGCCGTGCGGGCGCTGGGGCGGGACGTGGAAGACACCGCGCTGGCTTCGGGCATAGCCGACGCCACGGTCGACGCGCGTCTGCAGCGCTTCGAGCGGGCCGGCGTGGAGATCGTCGTCGACGTGGCGCACAACCCGCAGGCCGCGCAGGCGCTGGCGGAGTGGCTGCAGGTGGCGCCGGCTGCCGGGCGCACGGTCGCGGTGTTCGCCGCGCTTGCCGACAAGGACGCCGCCGGTGTTGCGAGCGCACTCGCGCCGTCGATCGCGCGCTGGCACCTTGCCGGCTCGCAGGGTTTCGGCGCCCGTGGCCAGGACGCGGCTGCACTGCGCGCACGCCTGCCTGCCGGGCTCGACGCCGAGTTGCATGCCGACGTTGGGCAAGCACTCCAGGCCGCGGTGACGGCCGCCAAACCCGGCGAGCGGGTGCTGGTGCTGGGGTCTTTCCATGCCGCGGCTGCGGCACTGGCCTGGTTGCGGGGCGGGCGTTAAGAAGCGCGCCCGACGCCGCGCGTATAATTCGCGCGGCTCCCGTGCCCCGGATCTGCGCATGTCGTCTGCACTCAAACAACGCCTGATCGGCGCCGCCGTGCTGATCGCGCTCGCGGTCATCTTCCTGCCGATGCTGGTCAAGGGCCCTGCGCCCGCCAGCGGGTTGCCGGACATGCCGCTTCGGGTGCCCGATACGCCCGACGGCGATTACAGGACCGTCGATCTGCCGCTGGTCACGCCGCCACCGGTGGGTGAGGGCGGCGCGCTCGCGGGCGGGCCCCTAGCCGAAGCCGCGCCTGCGCAGGCTGCTGCCCGGCCCGATGGCAGTGCATTGCCGACTGTCGATACGACGACCCGGGAGCCGGCGCTACCGCCGACCGTGGCCGCAGGCGGTTACGCCGTGCATTACGCGGCATTCGCCAGCGAAGGCGATGCCGATGCGATCCTGCGCCAGCTCGGCCAAGCCGGCCTCACCGGCTACCGCGAAGGCTTCACCCTCAACGGCCAGCCCGCGTACCGCGTGCGGCTGGGGCCCTACGGCAGCCGCGCAGACGCCGAGATCGTCCGCGTGCGTGCGGCGCAGGTGCGTGACGACGTCACGCCGCGCGTGGTCGCGCTCGATGCGGGCGCGCGTCCCGAAGTCGCCCGCCCCGCTACGCCTGCGCCTGCGCCTGCGGAAGCATCCCGCGCGTCGGCGGTCACGCCGCCCGCCGCGCCGACCACACAGCCGCTGCCGGCCGAGACACCGCCGGCGCGCGAGCCCGCGCGGACGCCGCCTGTCGCCGAGAGCCCGCGGGCGACCCCGGCGGAACCGGCGGCTGCACCCGCCGCGGCGCCTGCGTCGGGAACCGGCTTCGTGGTCCAGATCGGTGCCTTCAGCAATGCGGCCGATGCCAACAGCCTGCGCGATCGCCTGCGCGGCGCCGGCATCACCGCGTTTACCGATTCGGTCGACACCGACAAGGGGCGACTGACCCGGGTCAAGGCGGGTCCGGTCGCAAGTCGCGCCGATGCCGACCGGCTCAAGGCGCAGGTCCGGAGCGCCGTCGGCGTCGACGGCCTGGTGCGTGCCCATCCCTGACGGCTCTCGCGCCGTACTCCGTTTACCGGCGTCTCGAACGCCTTCAGCAGAACTGGAAATCGAACATGTGCGGGATCGTCGGAATCGTCGGAACCTCTGAAGTCGCGGCCGCGCTGTACGACGGCCTGACGGTGCTCCAGCACCGCGGACAGGACGCGGCGGGCATCGCTGTCGCCAGTGGCACTGTGATGCGCGTGCACAAGGGCAACGGCCTGGTGCGCGACGTGTTCGACAGCAAGTCCATGGACCTGCTGCAGGGCCGGGTCGGCATCGCCCACTGCCGCTATCCGACCGCGGGCAGCGAAGGCCATGACGAGGCGCAGCCGTTCTACGTCAATTCGCCCTACGGCATCGCGCTCGCCCACAACGGCAACCTGGTCAACACCGAACAGCTGCGCCAGCAGGTGTTCGAGACCGACCGGCGCAACGTCAACACGCAGTCGGATTCGGAAGTGCTGCTCAACGTGTTCGCGCACGAGCTCGACCGCGAGCGGGCGCTGACGCCGGAGGCTGCGTTCCGCGCGGTCGAAGGCGTGAACCGCCGCGCCAAGGGCGGCTATGCGGTCGTCGCGACGGTGCTGGGCCTGGGCCTGGTCGCGTTCCGCGACCCGCACGGCATCCGCCCGCTGGTGCTCGGCCGCCGCGAGACCGCCGAGGGCGTCGAGTACGCCGTGGCCTCGGAATCGGTGGCGCTCGACATCCTCGGCTTCGAGCGTCTGCGCGACGTCGAGCCGGGCGAGGGCATCGTGATCACGCCGCGCGGTGAACTGCACCACCGCCAGTGCGCGCCGCAGCAGCCGCACGCGCCGTGCATCTTCGAGTACGTGTACTTCGCGCGCCCGGACTCGATGATCGAGAACATCTCGGTGCACAAGGCGCGCATGCGCATGGGCGTGACGCTCGGCGAGAAGATCCTGCGCCTGCGGCCCGACCACGACATCGATACGGTGATTCCGATTCCGGACACCTCGCGCGACGCGGCGCTGGAAATCTCCAACACGCTCGGTGTGAAGTACCGCGAGGGCTTCATCAAGAACCGCTACGTGGGCCGCACCTTCATCATGCCGGGGCAGGGCGAGCGCGCGAAGTCGGTGAAGCGCAAGCTCAATCCGATTCCGCTGGAGTTCCGCAACCGCGTGGTGCTGCTGGTCGACGATTCGATCGTGCGCGGCACCACGTCCAAGCAGATCGTGCAGATGGCGCGCGACGCCGGCGCCAAGAAGGTGTATCTCGCGTCCGCGGCGCCTCCGGTGCGCTATCCGAACATCTACGGCATCGACATGCCGTCGGTCGACGAACTGGTCGCGCACAACCGCACCGAGAAGGAAATCGAGGAATTCCTCGGCTGCGACTGGCTGATCTACCAGGATCTGGCCGATCTGGAATCCGCGGTCTCCGGGCCCAAGTTCCCGGACCTGCGCTTCGACAGCTCCTGCTTCAGCGGCGAATACGTGACCGGCATCGAGCCGGGCTATTTCGAACGCCTGCAGCAGCTGCGCAGCGACGAGGCAAAGAAGAAGCGCCGGGCGTGAGCGCGGCGGTGGCCGCGGACGCGCCGCACCTGTTCGCGGCCGCGCGGCATTGCCTCGATGCACGCGATCCCGACGAGAAGGTCGCGCTGACGCAGGCCTATGCGCGTCGCTTCGAGGCGGGCGCGCTGCCGCTTGACCCGTCCGCCCCCGCGCCCGAGCCGATCCGCATGCCCGGCCGGCCCGAGCGGCCCAGGCTCGTGCACCCGCGCGAGCTGCCGCGCCGCGGCTTCGGCACCGACGAGGGCCGCGCGGCCTTCATCCATGCGATCGCGCATATCGAGCTCAACGCGATCGATCTGGGCTGGGACGCGGTGTATCGCTTCCGCGACCTGCCTGCGGACTACTACGCCGACTGGCTGTCCGTCGCCGCGGACGAAGCGCGCCACTTCATGATGCTGCGCACGCGGCTGCGCGCACTGGGCTTCGACTACGGCGATTTCGACGCGCACAACGGCCTGTGGGAAATGTGCGAAAAGACCGCGCATGACGGCATGGCGCGCATGGCGCTGGTGCCGCGCGTGCTCGAGGCGCGCGGGCTCGACGTGACGCCGGGAATGATCGTCAAGCTGCGCGCGCTGGGCGATCACGACACTGTCGGCGTGCTCGAAGTCATCCTGGAAGAGGAAGTCGCGCACGTCGCTGCGGGAAGCCGCTGGTTCCGCTGGTTCTGCGAACGACGCGGGGTGGAGCCGGAATCGACCTTCCGCGACCTGCTGTCGGAATATGCGCGCGCGGTGCTGCACGGGCCGTTCAACATCGACGCACGAGCCGCGGCGGGCTTCAGCGCGGAAGAGCTGGCCGCGCTGCAGGCGCTCGCCGAGCGCTGACCAGCGTTCGGCGCGGGTAGCCGTCGTCGAAGGGCTGGAGCGCAGGTGCTCCGCCCCGGGCACGTACGGCTTCCTGCAGGCGGGTGCCGAGTGCGCTTCGCTCAGTCCACCCGCGTGCCGAAGATCTTGTCGCCGGCGTCGCCGAGGCCCGGCAGGATGTAGCCCTTCTCGTTGAGGTGCGTGTCGATCGAGGCGGTATACACCTCGACGTCGGGATGCACCGCTTCGAGCGCCTTGAGCCCCTCGGGCGCGGCCACCAGGAACAGGCCCTTGATACGGCTCGCGCCTGCGGCCTTGAGCATCGCGACGGTCGCGATCAGGGTGCCGCCGGTGGCCAGCATCGGATCGAGGATCAGCGCGGTGCGGTCGGCCATGTCGCCGACGAGGTTCTCGTAGTAGGGCACCGCCTGGAGCGAATCCTCGTCGCGCTTGATGCCGACCACGCTGACCTTGGCCGCGGGAATCAGCTCCAGCACGCCCGGCAGCATGCCGATGCCGGCGCGCAGGATCGGCACCAGGGTGATCTTGCGGCCCTTGATCCGGCGCACGCGCACCGGCCCGGCCCAGCCATGGACCTCGGCATCCTCTGTTTCCAGATCCGCGGTCGCCTCGTAGGTCAGCAGCGTGGCGACCTCGGCCGACAGTTCGCGGAAGGTCTTGGTGCTGTTGTCGGCGCGGCGCATCAGGCCGAGCTTGTGCTGGACCAGCGGATGGCGGACTTCGACGGTTTTCATGGGCGGGGGCCTGTGCGGACGACGTGGCTAGGATATTTCACTGCCGCCGATGACGTGCGATCACGACCCTGGCGCAGCGCGCCGCCGACCCTCGGGAACGTGGAGAGTGGTCGCGCCTGGCGCGGACCTCATCCGGATCAGAACCGCGCTTGGCGCGGGTCGGAACCCGTCGATGATGGCCCCGGGACTTCCGCGGCCGCTTCGCACGGGCCGCCCGGGAGCAAGCTCCCGGGCGTGCAATGGCCGGCTAATTCCCGCAGCTGACAACGGAGCTGGCTCGTGATCGGCACGGAACTACGCCGGCTGCTTGGGCGCCGCACGAATGGAGAGGCGCCGGAGAATGCCGGTCCTGCCGGCAGTCGCCGGCAGGTCGTCAGCTGCGATCAGGCCGCCGCTGCGCTCGACTGGCGCGGGCCTTCGCGCAGCGCCCGGCCGACCATCGACACCATCAGCGCGATCTCGTCGTCGTCGATGTTGAAGTGCGGGGTGAAGCGCAGCGAGTTCGCGCCACCGTGGATCACGCCCAGGCCCTGCTCGCGCAACCATTCCTCGGTCGATCCGGCGCCATAGCACTTGAACTGGGGCGCGAGTTCGCAGGAGAACAGCAGGCCGGTGCCCTGGACCTTGGTGATGAGGCCATCGAGTTCCGTCTTCAGCGCTTCGAGCGCCTCGACCGACTTGCGTCCGGCGTCGCGGATGTTGGCGCGCACCTCGGGCGTGAGCTCGGCGAGCACGGCGCAGGCCACGTCGAGCGCGCGCGGATTGGCCGTCATCGTGTTGCCGTACACGCCGCTCCTGTAGAGCTTCGCGGCATGCTCGGTCACCGCAAGCACCGACAGCGGGTACTGGCCCGCGTTGAGTGCCTTGGAGTACGTCTCCATGTCCGGTGCGTCGAGGCCTTCGAAGCCCGGATAGTCGACGACCGACAGCACGCCGTGGGCGCGCAGCCCCGCCTGGATCGAATCGACCAGCAGCAGGCTGCCGTGGTCGCGGGTGAGTTCGCGCGCGGCGGCGTAGAACGCCGGCGGCAGCGAGCGGCCCGGATCGCCTTCGCCCATGACCGGCTCGAGGAACACCGCTTCCACGAACCAGCCGTTCGCGTCGGCGTCCGCGAACGCCTTGCGCAGTGCGTCGACATCGTAGGGCGGCACCGCGATCAGCGAATCCTCGTTGCGGAAGCTCGCAAGGTATTTCTTGTAGGTGGCGCGCGAGGAATCCGAGTACAGCGCCGGCCGTTCGGTGCGCCCGTGGAAACTGCCCTTGACGACGATGCGCTTGACCGTGCGGCCGGCATGGCGGCCACCGGCATCGGTCTGGGTGCGGGTGTTGATGTCGGCGATGCGCGCGGCGAGGCCTACCGATTCCGAACCGGAATTCAGGCACAGGAAGTGGCTGTAGGGGCAGCCGCCCTCGCGTGTGTGGCCGATCTCGCGGCGCAGGGCGCGGTCGAGTTTCAGCTGCGACAGGCTCGGCGTCATGATGTTGGCCATCGGCACCGGCCGGGCCATCGCCTCGATCACAGCTTTGGGCGTGTGGCCGAAACCGAGCATGCCGTAGCCGCCCGAATCGTGGAGCACGGCGCCCTTGAGGGTGACGATCCAGGGACCGCGCGCGGCCAGCGCGACATACGGATTCACCGCATCGGCCTGATAGAAGTTGACGTAGCCCGCCTGCACGGTGCGCGCCTGCGCATCCTCGTCCAGATCGAGCAGATCGGCGAAATCGGTTGCCAGCGCGGCATGTGCATCGACCGCGGCGTGCGCCACTTCGAGCAGTTCGGGATGGGTCTTCGCGAAGCGCTCGAGCACGTCGTCGGGAAGGCCGGCGGTGCGGCGCTTGCCGGCATGGGCACGCAGCGGGGCGAGGATCTGGATCACGGACATGCGGAAGGCTCCTTGGGACGTCGGGAGGCCGGAGCGTGGCGCAGCCGGGCGTAGAAGCGCGGGCAACGCGGCAAGAACCGGCGGTCTCTCCATTATCTGGACGATTCCGCCGGACGGAAGCGGCGAAATGCCGAACATGAACTAGAATTTCGGCAGATCGCCGAAACCGGGCTCCCCATGTTCATCGAATCCGCTGATGTTCGCCTGCTCAGCCTGCTGCGCGAGAACGCGCGCCTGTCGACCGCCGAGATCGCGCGCCGGCTTGGGCTGTCACGCACCACGGTGCAGAGCCGGATCGAGCGTCTGGAGCGCGCCGGCGTGATCAGCGGCTACACGGTGCGCATGCGCGACGACTTCGAACATGGGCATATCCGCGCCCAGATCATGATTACCGTGCGACCCCGCCAGACCACACCGGTGGTCACCGCCTTGCGCGCGATCAGCGCGGTGCGCGCGCTGCACTCGGTCAGCGGCCACTACGACCTGATCGCACTGGGCGTGGTGCCGACGGTGGCGGACATGGATGAACTGACCGACCGCATCGGCTGTATCGAAGGCGTGGAACGCACGACCTCGTCGATCATCCTGTCGACCAAGTTCGAAAGATAAGCGTCTCCGCCTATGGCGGAGACACCTTGGCCCCTCTCCCTCCGGGAGAGGGGAGGACCATCGGCGGATGCCGATGGTGGGGTGAGGGCAGGCCTCGCGAGGTGCCTGGCCCCTCCCTCCGGGAGAGGGGAGGACCATCGGCGGATGCCGATGGTGGGGTGAGGGCAGGCCTCGCGAAGTGCCGGGCCCTGCTTCCTCCGGACGAGGGGAGGACCCCCGGCGGATGCCGATGATGGGTGAGGGCAGGCGTTTCCCGACGTGCCTGGGCCCCGCTCGCCCAGCATTCCGGTTCATCTGCAGCCATCGCGAAAAGCGCCTCCCCCAGTCCCGCTCCGGGCGGCAGAGGGGGCTCCAGGTCGCCCGGCCGACCTCGTTGCCTGCCTTCATTACAATGTGGCCCCCGCATTCCCTCGCATTCCCCTTGAAGAAGTCCGATTTCCGTTTCGACCTGCCGGAAGCTCTGATCGCCCAGGCGCCGCTGGCCGAGCGCTCGGCCAGCCGGATGCTGGTGGTGCCGCCCGGTGCGGGCGCGTTCGACGACCGCCATGTGCGTGATCTGCCGGGTCTGCTGCAGCCGGGCGACCTGCTGGTGTTCAACGACACCCGGGTGATCCCGGCGCGGCTGTTCGGCAACAAGGCCAGTGGCGGGCGGGTGGAGATCCTCATCGAACGCATGCTGCCCGGCAACGAGGCGCGCGCGCAGATCCGGGCCAGCAAATCGCCCAGGCCCGGAGGCCGCATCGTGCTCGAGGGCGGCGGCGAGGCGGAGGTGCTGTCGCGCGACGAGGGCTTCTACCACCTGCGTTTCCATGTCGAGGATGCACTGGAATCCTGGCTGCTCAAGGTCGGGCGCATGCCGTTGCCGCCCTACATCCGCCGCGAGCCGGGGCGCGATGACGCCGAGCGCTACCAGACCGTGTTCGCGCGCGAGATCGGCGCGGTGGCGGCGCCGACCGCCGGCCTGCATTTCGACGACGCCCTGCTGGCTGCGCTGCGCGCGCGGGGCGTGGAGTTCGGACACGTGACCCTGCACGTCGGCGCCGGCACCTTCCTGCCGATGCGCGTCGAGGATGTGCGCGAGCACCGCATGCACAGCGAATGGCTGAACGTCGGCGCGGAACTGATCGCCCAGATCCATCGCACGCGTGAGTCCGGCGGCCGGGTGATCGCGGTCGGCACGACCGTGGTACGGGCACTCGAGAGCGCCAGCGTCGATGGCGAGTTGCATCCGTTTGCGGGCGAAACGCAGATCTTCATCTTCCCCGGCTATCGCATCCGCAGCGTCGATGCGATGGTCACCAACTTCCATCTGTCCGAGTCGACCCTGCTGATGCTGGTGTCGGCATTCGCCGGCAGGGAACGGGTGCTCGCAGCCTACGCGCACGCGGTGCAGGCGCAGTACCGGTTCTTCTCCTACGGCGATGCGATGCTGCTGTGGGGGCAGCCGGACGGGGAGGCTTCGCCAGCGAGGTAAACCGAGCCAGGTCCGTGCGCCGACGCCTTGTCCTCGCAGGCCCGGGCGCGCGGCCATCGGCGATGCGTCCGTCATACTAGTGCGATGTCCAGAATGTCCTTCCAGCTGCTCGGCGCCGACGGCGCCGCGCGCCGTGGCCGCATCAGCTTTCCGCGCGGCACCATCGAAACCCCCGCCTTCATGCCGGTGGGCACCTACGGCACGGTCAAGGGCGTGCTGCCGCATCAGATCCGCGCGCTGGGCGCGGAGATCATCCTCGGCAACACCTTCCACCTGTACCTGCGGCCGGGGCTGGAGGTCATCGAGGCGCACGGCGGGCTGCATGGCTTCGCGCGCTGGGACAAGCCCATCCTCACCGATTCCGGCGGGTTCCAGGTGTTCTCGCTGGCGCACAAGCGCAAGATCACCGAGGAGGGCGTGACCTTCGCCGCGCCTACCGACGGCGCCAAGGTATTCCTCGGTCCCGAGGAGAGCATGCGCATCCAGAAGGTGCTCGACTCGGACATCGTGATGATCTTCGACGAGTGCCCGCCGGTGCAGATCGACGGCAAGCCGGTCCATCCGCGCGTGGTCGAAAAATCGATGGAGCTGTCGCTGCGCTGGGCCGCGCGCTCCCGGCGCGCGCACGAAGGCAACGACGCGGCGCTGTTCGGCATCGTCCAGGGCGGCGTGCACCATGATCTGCGCACGCGCTCGGTCGAGGGTCTCAAGGAGATCGGCTTCGACGGCTATGCGATCGGTGGCCTCGCGGTCGGCGAGACCGAGGACGAACGCAATGCCATGCTCGAGCACACCGCGCCGCAGCTGCCCGAGGACCGGCCGCGCTACCTGATGGGCGTGGGCCGGCCGGAGGATCTGGTCGAGGCGGTGGCGCGGGGCGTCGACATGTTCGACTGCGTGATGCCCACCCGCAACGCGCGCAACGGCCACTTCTTCACCTCCACCGGGGTGATCCGCATCCGCAACGCCAAGTTCGAGAAGGACCTGCGCCCGATCGAGGAGGGCTGCGGCTGCGAGGCCTGCGCCGGCGGCTTCACCCGGGCCTACCTGCGGCATCTGGACCGGTGCGGCGAGATGCTCGGGCCCATGCTCGGTACCCTGCACAACCTCTGGTACTACCAGAAGCTCATGGCCGACATGCGCGCCGCGATCGCCGCGGGAACCTTTTCCGCGTTCCGCGAGTCCTTCTATGCGGCCCGGCAGGGCACCGAGGCGCCCTAGTACGGGCGGCGGCTGACGCCCTTCGCCCGCCCCGCCCGGGCCTTCACGCCCTCTGAACTTCGCGCCCGGTTGGCGGGGCCGGCTCGTGGCATAATCGATCGCTATTTTTCGCCTGACGGATGCTCCGATGAATCTGCTGGACTTTGTGATTGCTCCCGCCCATGCCGCCGCTGGCGCCCCGGCCGGCCCGAGCCTGCTGTCGACGCTGGCCTTCCCGGTCATCCTGATCCTGATCATGTACTTCCTGATGATCCGGCCGCAGATGAAGCGCACCAAAGAGCACCGCGCGATGCTCGAGAAGCTGGCGGTCGGTGACGAAGTCATCACCAATGGCGGGATTGCCGGCGTGGTCCGCGCGATCGGTGACAGCTTCCTGACCCTCGAGATCGCCGAGCGCGTCGAGATCCGCGTGCAGAAGGGCGCGGTCGGCAACGTGCTCCCCAAGGGCACCCTGAAGTCGGCCTGATTCCGATCTCCGGTTCCATCATCTCTCCAGGCGCCACCCGCGAGTGGTGCCCGAGGCAACGCAATGCTTGAATTTCCCCGCTGGAAGTACGCCCTGATCCTGGTGGTGCTGGTCCTGGCTGCGCTGTATGCGCTGCCCAACGCCTACCAGAAGAACCCGTCGGTGCAGATCACCCCGAGCACCAGTGAGGCGCGCATCGACGAGGCCCTGCGCCAGCGCGTGGAGGTCCTGCTGAGCGAAGCCGGCGTGACGCCGATCGGCACGGAGATCGATGACAATCATCTGCTCGTGCGGTTGCATGACGCGGATGCGCAGACAGTGGCCTCCGACGTGCTGCGTCCGGCGCTGGGCGAGAACTATTCGGTCGCGTTGAACCTCGCTTCGACCGTGCCCCAGTGGCTGTCGGATCTGGGCGCACGGCCGATGTCGCTGGGCCTCGACCTCCAGGGCGGCGTGCATTTCGTGATGCAGGTCGACCAGGCCGCGGCGCTGCAGAAGCGCGTGGAAGGTTACGCGGACGGCATCCGGACAGCGCTGCGCGACGCACGCATCGGCTATTCCAGCGTCGAGCGCCGCAACGACAACACCATCGGCGTGGTGCTGGTGGAGGGGGCGGACGTCAACGCCGCCCGCGCACGCATCATGGAAAGCCTGGCCAGCGCGTCGGGCCAGGTGGTCGGCGGCAGTGGCCCGCAGGTGCTGGCCGACGGCAACCGCATCACCGTGCGCCTGTCGCAGGGCGAGATCGACCGCATCGCTGCCGACGCGGTCGAGCAGAACCGCACCGTGATCTCCAACCGCATCAACGCGATCGGCGTTGCCGAGCCGGTGCTGCAGCGCCAGGGCGAGGACCGCCTGGTCATCCAGCTGCCCGGTCTGCAGGACACCGCCGAGGCCAAGCGCCTGATCGGCGCGACCGCGACGCTCGAGTTCCGCGCCGTCACCGGCGACGAGAACCAGGCCGCAGCAGTGGTCGCGTCGGGAAGCATCCCGGCCGACTCGCGCATCTACTACAACGAGACCGGCACGCCGCTGCTGCTGTCGCGCCGCATCCTGGTATCGGGCGATCAGCTGATCAATGCCAATCCGACCACCGATTCGCAGACCGGCACTCCGTCCGTGAGCATCACGCTCAACAGCGCGGGCGGCAAGCGCATGCTCGACCACACGCTGCAGAACGTCGGCCAGCGCCTGGGCATCGTCTACGTCGAGCGCATTCCGACCGTCCGTATGGTCGACGGCGAGGAAGTGCGATCTTCGCGCAGCATCGAGCGCGTCATCAGCTCTTCGACGATCCGCGGCGTATTCGGGCGCGAGTTCCAGACCACCGGCCTGTCCCGCGAAGAAGCCAACGACCTGGCCCGCCAGCTCAAGGCCGGCGCACTGGCCGCGCCGATGGACTTCGTCGAGGAACGCGTTGTCGGCCCGAGCCTGGGCGCGGAGAACGTGGAGCGCGGTCTGACCGCGGTGGCCTACGCATTCGTCTTCACGCTGATCTTCTTCATGCTGTACTACCGCATGTTCGGCATCGTGACCTGCCTGGCGCTGATCCTGAACCTGCTGATCGTGGTCGCGGTGATGTCGCTGTTCGGCGCCACGATGTCCTTGCCGGGCTTCGCTGGTCTGGCGTTGTCGATCGGCCTGTCGGTCGACGCCAACGTGCTGATCAACGAGCGCATCCGCGAGGAGCTGCGCGCGGGCATGCCGCCCAAGGCGGCGATCGTGACCGGCTATGAGAAGGCGTCGGACACCATCTTCGACTCCAACCTCACCGGCATCATCGCGGGCGTTGCGCTGTATGCCTTCGGTACCGGCCCGCTGCAGGGCTTCGCGGTCACGCTGGTGATCGGCATCGTCGCCTCGATGTTCACCGCGATCGTCGTGTCGCGTGCGCTGGTCACGTTGATCTATGCGCCGCGCAAGAAGCTCAAGTCCCTGGCGATCTGACGGGAGAACCCACAGATGAAAATTTTCCCGTTGACACTTATCCCGGCCAACACCCGCATCGACTTCATGCGGATGCGGC
This sequence comes from Luteimonas chenhongjianii, assembly GCF_002327105.1. Taxonomy (GTDB): domain Bacteria; phylum Pseudomonadota; class Gammaproteobacteria; order Xanthomonadales; family Xanthomonadaceae; genus Luteimonas; species Luteimonas chenhongjianii. The sequence goes on from NZ_CP023406.1 coordinate 1,423,619, forward strand.
ACATCTGGGTCGCGTTGTTCGTCCTGCTGTCCATTGCCTCGGTCGCGGTGGTGGGGCTGAAGGGCTTCAATTTCGCCCTCGACTTCACCGGCGGCACTGCCGTCAATGTCCGCTTCGAGCAGGCCGTCAGCGTCGACGACGTGCGCGAGCGCCTGGAGACGGCAGGCATCGCCAACGCCCAGGTGCAGACCTTCGGCAGCGGCACCGACCTGCTCATCCGGGTGCGTGGTGAGGAAGACCAGACGAACGTGGACGGCAATGCCGAGCTTGCCGCGAGCGTGCTGTCGGCGGCATCCACGCCGGAGAATCCCGGCCGGATCCTGAGCACCGAGTCGATCGGTTCGCAGGTGTCGGGCGACCTGCGCAAGAACGCCATCTACGCGGCGATCTTCGTGCTGGTGGGCTTCCTGCTCTACATCAGCGTGCGCTTCGAATGGAAGTTCGCGGTCGTCGCCAGCCTGACCACGCTGTTCGACGTGATGGTGGTGGCTGCGTTGTTCTCGCTGACCGGGCGTGAGTTCGATCTCACCGTGCTGGCTGGTCTGCTCTCGGTGATGGGCTTCTCGATCAACGACACCATCGTGGTCTTCGACCGCGTGCGCGAGAACTTCCGCGTACTGCGCGCCGATCCGCTGGAGGTGTTCAACCGGTCGATCAACCAGACCCTGTCGCGCACCATCATCACCTCGCTGGTGTTTTTCCTGTCGGTGCTCGCCCTGTTCCTCTACGGCGGCGGTTCGCTCGAAGGCCTGGCGCTGACCCAGATGTTAGGCGCACTGGTCGGTACCCTGTCGTCGATCTTCATTGCTTGCCCGCTGCTGACATATGGCGCGCTGAAGGTGACCAAGCAGGACCTGCTGCCGAAGGCGCGCGACGAGGAAGCGTTGGCGCGCCGTCCCTGAGATCGGCATTCCGGTCGCCGCCAGGCGCCGGAATGAGCGTTGTACGAAGAAGCCGCGCATTGCGCGGCTTCTTTTTGTGGGATTGCCACTCACCGTGGACCTGGAGCCGGAAGGCAGTGCGCCGACTGGATGTGCGTCGCGCACACAGATGCGGATACCCGCTGACACAGGTGCCGTCCGGAGCGCGCTCCGCCGGCGGTCGCTCGCCGATGGCGGACGCGCAGCCCGGCGATGATCCGCAACAAAAAAGGCCGCGCAATGCGCGGCCTCTCCGGAGTGCCCAGGGTGAGCGGCGGCTCAGAACTCCTTGGCGTAACCCGAATCGACCAGGCTCTTCTGCAGCGGCGTGACGATGTGCACGTTGCCTGCCACGACCTGGCGTCCGCCCGCGAAAGCCACGTTCATCGGCCCGAGGGTGGCGCCCTTGAAGTCGCTGACGCGGCCACCGGCCTCGCGGACCAGCAGCACGCCGGCCGCAATGTCCCAGGGGTGCACGCCGGCCTCGAAATAGCCGTCGGTGCGGGCCGCGGCGACATAGGCCAGGTCCAGCGCGGCTGAACCGGTACGGCGGATGTCCTCGGCCGACTCGAGCAGCGTTTCGACCGCGCGCAGCTGCGCGCCGACGCGCTTGCGTTCGCGCGGGGCAAAGCCGGTCGAGAGCAGGGCGCCAGTCAGTTCGCGGCGTTCGGACACCCGGATGCGGCGCTCATTGAGTTGCGCGCCGGCGCCGCGGGTCGCGGTGAACAGCTCATTGCGCAATGGATCGAAGATCACGCCGTGCAGCGGCTCGCCGCCTTCGACCAGCGCGATGGACACGCACCAGTGGGGCAGGCCACGCAGGTAGTTGCTGGTGCCGTCGAGCGGATCGATGACCCAGGTGTAGCGGCTCTGACCACCGCGGCCCGGCTTGGCGCCGCCTTCTTCGCCGAGCACGGCGTATTCGGGATAGGCGCGGCGCAGTTCCTTGACGATCGCCTCTTCGGCGAGGCCATCGACCTCGCTCGCGTAATCGTGGCGCGCCTTCTCGACGACGTTGAGCGCATCGAGCTTGTGCATGTTGCGCAACAGGACGCCGCCGCCGGCGCGCGCCGCCTTGACCATGACATTGACAGCAGGTTGAAGCATCGCGGAGGTCTCCGGGCGCGGGCGGGATCGAGGGGAAAAAGAGCGGTGCCGGCGCTGGGCCGGTCGCGCAGTTTACCATTCGCGTCATGCAAGCGCCCCTGAATTCCGACACCGGCATGGACACGACCAACGCAATCGATCTCGCCGACCGCATCCGCATCGTGCTTGTGGGCACCCAGCACCCCGGCAACATCGGCTCGGCCGCCCGCGCGATCAAGACCATGGGGCTGCACCGGCTGGTGCTGGTCGCCCCGCAGAAGTTTCCGCACAACGAGGCCGACATGATGGCGGCCGGCGCCGAGGACGTGCTCAACGCTGCGGTCGAAGTGGCAACGCTGGCCGAGGCGGTCGCCGATTGCCGGCTGGTGCTCGGCTGCACCGCGCGCAGTCGTCGCGTGCAGCTGCGCGAACTGCGGCCGCGCGAGGCGGCGGCATCCGTGCGCGTCGAGGCCGGCGCCGGCGGCGAGGTGGCGCTGGTGTTCGGCCGTGAACGCACGGGCCTCGACAACGACGAACTGCAGCTGTGCCATGCCGCCGTGCATATTCCCGCCAATCCCGAGTACAGCTCGCTGAATCTCGCAGCCGCAGTGCAGGTGCTCAGTTACGAAGTGCGACTGGCGCTGCTGGGCGAAGGCGACGCGCCGCCTGCGGTGATCGCGTCGGCGAATCCGGAGGCGGTTCCGCACGCGGAGCTCGAAGGCTTCTTCGCCCAGCTGGCCGACACGCTGGACGCGATCGATTTCCACAAGGGACGCGCGCCGGATTCGGCGATGCGCAAGTTGCGGCGACTGTTCGTGCGCACCGGGCTCGACCACAAGGAGGTCCGCCTGCTGCGCGGCATCCTCGCCGACGCCCAGCGCATGGCGCGACTGGCGGGAACGCGCGACGCCGGATGAGCGCGCAGCCGCTGTCGCGCGACCTCCGATTGGGCTAGGCTCGCCGCTTCATCCACGTCATCGGATCGGTCTTGGCCTTGCGTCCTTTCTTCCGCTGGCTCACGACGGGGATGGTGCTGGCACTGGCGATCACGGCTTCACCCGCCGCCGAACCGCGCAAGGTGCTGGTGCTCGGTCGCATCAGCGACGATCCAACGGCGCACTACGAACAGCTCAGGCCGCTGCTGGACTACGTCGTCTCCCGCATGGGCGATGTCGGCATCACCGAAGGTCGCGTGCTGATGGCGCGCGACGTCCAGCAAATGCAGAGCTATCTGCGCCGCGGCCGGGTGGACTGGGTGACCGAGACCGCCAGCGGTGCGATGCGCCTCGAGGCTCGCGCAGGCGCGCGGGCGCTGCTGCTGACCGAGCGGCATGGCGTGAGCCGTTACCACACGGTCTACTTCGCCCGGCGCGAGAGCGGCATCGGCGCGCTCGAGGACCTGCGCGGTCGCAGTATCGGATTCCAGAACCGGCAGTCGACGAGCGCCTATTTCGTGCCCGCCGCCGAGCTGCTTGCCCAGGGGCTGCCGCTGGAGATCCTGCTGTCCCCGCGCGATGCACCCGAGCCGGGCTCGGTGGGCTATCTGTTCGGGCGCTCGGAATTCAACATCGCCTCATGGGTGCACAAGGGACTGGTCGATGCCGGGGCGATGAGCAATCTCGACTGGGACAGCCCGCGCCAGGTGCCCCCGGCGTTCAAGCGCGACTTCGTGATCTTCCACGAGAGTGCGCCGTTCCCGCGCGCGCTGGAAATGGTCCGCGGCGACCTGGAACCGCGTGTGGCGGAGCGGCTGCGCGAAGTGCTGATCGAGGCCCGGGACGATCCTGCAGCTGCCGACGCGCTTCGCCAGTTCTTCCGCACAACCGCCTTCCTGCCCATCGATGCGGATACCCGGGCGGGGCTCGATGGGCTGCGCGACGGTGTGGCCCGCGTCGTGGCGGACGTCGAGTGAAACTGCGCGCGAGCCTGCAAACGGCGTTCCTGGCGCTGATGGCGGCGACCGTTCTGATCGGGCTGGTGTCGGTGGCCCTGGTCATGCAGCAGCAGAAGCAGTCACAGCGGCAGATCGTCACGCTGAGCCAGCGCTCGATGCATGCGCTGGCTTCGCAGCGCCTGCTCTCGCGCGGCGAAGCGGTGTCGGCGCAGCTCGCCGATGCCCTGGTGAATCCGCTGTACTACTCCGATCTCGAAGCGATCGGCAGCGCCGTTGGCAACGTGCTGCGCCAGCCCGATGTGAGCTACGTGCTCGTCTATGATGCCCAGGGGCGCCTGGTCCACGACGGCAGCCAGGACATCGAACGCTACGGCCAGCGCATGAGCGATCCATTCGCGCTGGAGGTCATCGGCGCCGGCGGGCAGCTCGTCCAGCGCGACGATTCGATGCTCGACGTCTCCACGCCCATCCGAATCGGCGATCAACGCCTGGGCGGTGTCCGCATCGGCTATTCGCTGGCCACCGTGCGCGACGACGAGGTGGCGATGGCGGACGCGATGCAGGCCCGCCTCGACGAGATCGCCCGGCGCCACCTGGTCGGGCTCGGCGCGTTGCTGCTGGTGCTGCTCGTACTCGGCGGACTGGTCGCCGCGGTGCTGCAACGCCGGCTGGTGCGTCCGGTACGCCAGCTCGCCGCCGCGGCCCAGCAGATCGAGGCCGGGCACTATCACGTCGAGATTCCGGTCGACGCGCGCCAGGACGAGATCGGCGATCTGATGCGTGCGTTCGACCGCATGCGAGACAGCATCGCGCGGCACGATCGCGACATCCGCCGCATGGCGTACACGGATCCGCTGACCGGCCTGGCCAACCGCCTTGCGCTGCGAGAGTCTCTGGACCAGCGCCTGTTGCAGATGCAGGGCGCGGCCGGGCAACTGGCGCTGCTGTTCGCCGACGTCGACAACTTCAAGCGCGTCAACGACACGCTGGGCCACGACGCCGGGGACGAGGCCCTGGTGCAGTTCACCGCACGCATCGATGCCGCCGTTCGCGAATTCGACATCGCCCGTCCCCAGCTGGCGCGATTCGGCGGCGACGAATTCGTCATCCTGCTGCAGGTGCCCGCTGGCAGCGGCGCCGACCTGCGCGACGTCGCCGCCGCGCTGGCGGCGCGGCTGGTCGAGGAGGTCGCGCGGCCCATCGACATCGAGGACCGGCGCGTTTTCCTCGGCATTTCGATCGGAATCACCGTATTTCCCGACGACGCCGGCAGCGCGACGATGCTGCTCAAGAACGGCGACATCGCGATGTACCAGGCCAAGCTCGCCGGCAAGAACGGCTACCGCTTCTACAGCCTCGCACTGGATCAGGCGGGCGAGCGGCGTATCCACATGGAGCAGGAGCTGCGCGGGGCCTGGGAGCGCGGCGAGCTCAGCCTGGTCTACCAGCCGGTGGTGCGGATGGAGGACCGGGCGCTGGTCGGCGTGGAAACGCTGCTGCGCTGGCAACATCCAGAACTCGGCCACGTGGCGGCACCGGTGTTCATCGACGTGGCCGAGCAGAGCGGGTTGATCGACGTGATCGGGCCGCTGGTGCTGCGTGCGGCCTGCATCCAGGCACGTGCCTGGCAGCGCCGTTTCACGAAGGCGGGGGCGCTGTTCATTGCGGTCAACGTGTCTCCCCGACAATTGCACAGCACGGTCTTCGCGGCCGAGATCGAGGCCGCACTGCACGACTCGGGCCTGCCGCCTCACCTGCTGCACCTGGAGCTCACCGAGACCGCGGTGATCGGTGACGAGGCCCGGATCGGACAGGTGCTCGGTGAACTGCGCACGCGTGGGGTCAAGATCTGGCTCGACGATTTCGGTACCGGCTTCTCCGGACTCAACCACCTGCGACGGGTGCCGGTGGACGGGGTCAAGATCGACCGCAGCTTCGTGGCCGACCTGTTGCGGGATCCCGACGATCTGGCGCTCACTTCCGCGATCATTTCGATGGCCCATTCCATCGGTATCACCGTCGTCGCCGAGGGTGTGGAAACGGAGGGCCAGTACGAGGTGCTGCGCGATCGCGGCTGCGATCTCGGCCAGGGCTACTGGCTGGGCCCTCCGTTGACGGCGGCGGAGTGCGACGCGCTGCTCGCCTGAAGATCGCCTGCGCTGGGGTTGCCTCCTGGGCCCGCGGCGCCCGGTGCCTGGCGATCGCTCGCGCTTGACGACACGGCCCCAAGACGTGCAGGGCAGCAGCATCGCGCGCTGCGTGACGCCCGACAGTCGGAACGTGCAGGCCCGGTCCTAGAACAGCCGCCCCAGCCACTCGCCGGTCGCGGTCGCCAGGGCGCCGCTGAGCACGCCGAAGAATCCGATGGCGGCCACCCCCACGCCCCATGCCCACAGCATCAGCGCCCCGTCGCGTTCGAGCAGGGCCAGCGCGAACGCCAGCAGCAGCAGGCCGAAGACGTAATTGGTGAACGGGATCGGCAGGGCCAGCAGGATCCCCAGCAGCACCAGCACCAGTCCAGTGAACATGGTCGCTGCCCGATGGTCGAGCACGTGCGTCAGGCGCGCCCGGCTCAGCCGCTCGAGCCGTCTGAGCCAGGGATCGAGCACGGCCTCGAAACGCTGCACCGCGCGGCGATGGGGGCCGCGTTGCGCGAGCCATCGCGGCAGCCAGGGCTTGCGCATGCCGAGCAGCAACTGCACACCGATCAGCACGACCAGCGGGCCACCGATGGCGCCGCCAACCCCGGGAACGGGAATGAAGGCGGGCAGGGTGGCCATGAACAGCATCATGCCGAAGACCCGCTTGCCCAGCCCGAGCAGCAGGTCGTCGAAGCGCAGGGTGTCGGCCGGATCGCCTTGCGCCATTGCCGCCAGCAACTCGCGGGTGCCCGCTTGCCCGCGCTGGTCGGACTCAGGCGGCATCGTCGTGGGTGTCGGACAGGCGCTGCAACAGCAGCTTGTCGACCCTGGGGCCGTCGAGATCGACGATCTCGATGTGCCAGCCGTTCCATTCGAAATGCTCGGCGACGTTGGGAATCCGCCCGAAGCGCGCGATCGTCATGCCGGCCGCAGTGTGGAAGATGTGCTCGTCCTCGCCCGGCAGGGCGCCGCCGCCGAGCAGTTCGCGCAGGGCGCCCGTCGGCAGGGTGCCGTCGACCAGCATCGAGCCGTCCTCGCGCGTGACCACCAGCGGGGTGGCATCGGCGCCGCTGCTCTGGGTGCGGCCGATGACCGCCTCCATGACATCGTTGATCGTCACCATGCCGGTGATGTCGCCGTATTCGTCGACCACCAGGGCCAGCGACTGCTGGTGCTCGCGCAGGATTTCCAGCAGTTTCATCGCCGGCGTCGACTCGGAGACGAACAGCGGCTCGCGCAGGTACTTGAACAGGTCGAACTCGGGCTCCTCGAGGCGGTCGATCAGCGACTTGATCTCGAGCACGCCCACCACATCCGCATCGCTGCCGCGGAACACCGGATAGCGCGAGTACGGCGTCTTGCGCATATCGGCGAGGTTTTCTTCGAAACTGGCGCCGATGTCGAGCCAGGCGATGCGCGTACGCGGAGTCATCAGGCTCTCGGCGTCGCGATCGCCAAGGGTGAGCACCCGGTTCACCATGTTCCGCTCGTCCGTGTCGATCACGCCCTGCTCGTGGCCTTCGCTCACCAGCATGCGGATCTCCTCTTCGGACACCTGGGCCGCCTGGGTGTTGTCCAGTCGCAACAGTTTCAGCAGACCTCGCACGCTGGCGCTGAGCAGCCACACCGCGGGCGTGGCGGCTCGCGACAGCCAGTGCATCGGCAGGGCGACCAGCGATGCCAGGCGTTCGGGCGCCAGCAGTGCGAGCCGCTTGGGCAGCAGTTCGCCGAAAACGATGGTCAGGAACGTGATCAGGCTGACCGCCAGCACGGTGCCGACGGTCGAGGCATAGCTGCCCAGGATCGGCAGGCTCGATGCCAGCCAGGTACCGATCGCCGTACCGAGGGCATCGCCGCCGAGCATGCCGGTGAGTACGCCGATCGTGGTGATGCCGACCTGGACCGTGGACAGGAAGCGCTCGGGATGCTCGGCCAGGTCAAGCGCGGCGCGCGCGCTGCGGTGCTCGGCGGCCAGCTGCTTGAGACGCGGCTTGCGGGACGTGACCACCGACATCTCCGACAAAGCGAAGAATGCATTGCAGGCGATCAGCAGCAGCACGATCAGGATCAGTTCCAGCATCGCCGGACCTCCCGCGGTATGTGATGCCGGTCACGGCGATGGCGGGGGGCGGCAAGCGGTCGGGCCTGGCGGCGGTTCGGGACCGGCGAGCAGGCGGACGCGGGGGGCGGTCTAGAATCGTCTTCCATGTGCGGGATGAACAGCGCGGGGGGCGCGGCGGGGACTATAGCAGCGGGCCGTGATGGCAATGGCGACCTGAGCCGCGCCGGGCTGGCCGCAACTGTCATTGAGCCGTCATAATTCGCGCCTGCGCAAAGCGTCCCACCCCGGGCACGCGACATCGAGGCGTCCGGCATGTTCTCCCTGCAAACCATCTTCGGCCAAGGCAACCAGTTCTACACCCTGCTCGAGGAGGCCGCGGTCGCGGCGCACGACAGCTCCAAGGCCCTGCACGCGATGCTCCGCGATGCCGATCGCCAGCCGGCGCTCGACGCCTTCAAGCTGGCCCGCATGCGCGAGCGCGAGGCGTCCAACAAGATCAGCCAAGCGTTGGTGGACAGCTTCATCACGCCGATCGAGCGTGAGGACATCGAGGCGCTGGGTTCGGCGCTCTACAAGATTCCCAAGCAGATCGAAAAGTTCGCCGACCGCTACTCGCTGGCCACCCAGCACCTGGAACATATCGATTTCGCGCCCCGCGCGGCGATGCTCGAGCAGGCCGCAGCGGTCGTTGTAAAGATGGTGCGCACCCTGCGCAGCATGAAGCTCGAGCCGATGAAGGCGCTCAACGACGAGCTGCGCGCGCTGGAGAACGAAGCCGACCGGCTGATGCTCGAGCTGTACCGCGACATCTATTCGGGGAAGCTCGACCCGCTGCAGATGTTCCTGCTCAAGGAATTCTTCGAGATCCTCGAAAAGGCGATCGACCGCTGCCGCGAAGCCGGCGTGGTCGCCTACGAGATCGTGCTCAAGAACTCCTGACGGGCCGACCTCATGCTGACCCTCGTGCTGATCGTGGTCGCGACCGCGCTGGTGTTCGAATACATCAACGGGTTCCACGATACCGCCAACTCGATCGCCACCGTCGTGGCGACCAAAGTGCTTTCGCCGATGCAGGCCGTGGGCCTGGCTGCCTCGATGAACCTGATCGGCGCCCTGGCGGGAACCGCTGTGGCGCAGACCATCGCTTCGGGCCTGATCGATGCAGGGGTCGTCGAAGTCGGTTCGCAGCTGATCCTGTGCGCGCTGGTGGGCGGGATCGTCTGGAACCTGATCACCTGGTGGTTCGGTCTGCCCTCGTCGTCCTCGCATGCGCTGATCGGCGGATTGATCGGCGCCGCGCTGGCCGCGGCCGGAATGAACTTCGACGTGGTGATCTGGTCGGAGCCCGCAGAACCGATCTGGCGCAGCGCCGGCGTGTTGTGGAAGGTGGTCGTGCCGATGGTCGGCTCGCCAGTCCTCGGTTTCGCCGCCGGCTTCCTGATGATGGGGTTGCTGTTCTTCATCATCTCGATGATGGCGCGCAGCGGCGGTGTGCTGGCGCGCCTCGCCCGTCCGCGCTGGGTCAATGCGTTGTTCGGCAAGAGCCAGATCGTCAGCGCCGCCGGTATGGGGTTCGCGCACGGCATGAACGATGCGCAGAAGACGATGGGCATCGTCGCGTTGACCCTGGTCAGCGCCCAGAGCGTGGGGACGCTTGACAACCTGCCGGACTGGCTCGCCTTCCTGCATCCCTCGCCCGGCGCGCTGGCCAATGGCGACATCGACCTGTGGATCAAGATCAGCTGCGCGCTGGTGATGGCGGCCGGCACCGCAGCTGGCGGCTGGCGCATCATCAAGACGCTCGGCCACAAGCTGGTCAAGCTGCATCCGATCCACGGCTTCGCCGCCGAGACCAGCGCCGCGTCGGTGATCCTGGCCGCGTCGTCGCTCGGTATCCCGGTTTCGACCACCCACAACATCTCCTCGGCGATCATGGGTGTGGGCACGGCCAAGCGGCTCAATGCGATCAAGTGGAGCGTGGTCAACAAGATGATCTGGGCGTGGATCCTGACCATCCCGATGTCGGGCGGTATCGCCTATGGCCTGTTCCGGACGCTCCATCACTTCGGCTGGGTATGAGTTGCGCAGCTGCCTGCGGGCGGTTTGCTAGAGTCGCCTGACACCGCATGAGGATGTGCCTGTGAATCGACTCGGTCTGACCAACATTTATCTGAAGTGTGGGCTGCTTCTGATTCTGTTCGGCATCGTCTGCGGGCTCATCGTGTTCAATGTGCAGCTCGGGAACACGCGCACCCGCGAGCTGATGATCTGGGGAGCGATGGGCGGCTTCATGAGTGGTCTCGTGCTGTACGGGATCGGTCGCATCAAGCACGCCTTGCGGCATCCCGGCCGCTCGGACGCACGATCCTGATTTTGATCGCCTGCAAGGCGGACGCTGCCCTGGACGGTTACGCAGCTGCCCGCGAGCGCATCCTCGCCGCCATCCGCGCGGTACCTGCGGGCAGCGTTGCCGGCTATGGGCACATCGCGCGCCGTGCCGGGCTGCCGGGCCGCGCGCGACTGGTCGCGCGGGTATTGCGTGACCACGGCGATCCGGAGTTGCCGTGGCACCGCATCGTCCGCAGCGACGGTCGCATCGCGTTTCCCGAGCAGTCCGCGGGCTTTGCGGAGCAGGCGCGCCGCCTGCACGCCGAAGGCGTCACGGTGACCCGTGGACGCGTGCGCATGCCGGTCGAAGACGGTCTCGACAAAGCGCTGTGGGGACCCGGCGCACCCGACTGATCCTGCACGGTCGCATCCACTCGCGGCCCGCTATCATGGCGCCGCACAGTGAGGAGTCCGGATGTTTCCGAGGTTGCCACAGGCCGTCAAAGCGATCCTGGCCATCAATGTCGTCGTGTTCGTCCTGCAACTTGTGCTGGGCAACGCGCTGGCGGTGTTCATGCTGTGGCCGCTGGGCGGGAGCGAGGTCGGTGGGCTCGGCTTCATGCCGTGGCAGCTTGTGACCTACGGCTTCATGCACGACCCGCGCAACATCGCGCACCTGGCGTTCAACATGCTGGCGCTTGTGATGTTCGGCTCCCAGCTCGAGTACACCTGGGGCACGCGGCGCTTCGTCACCTACTACCTGGTCTGCGTGGTCGGCGCGGGGCTGTGCCAGCTGGGCGTGGTCAGCTGGTCGCTGGCCCAGGGCGCGTTTCCGTATCCCACGCTGGGCGCATCAGGCGGCGTGTTCGGCCTGCTGCTGGCCTACGGCGTGCTGTTCCCGAACCAGCGCCTGGTGCTGCTGTTTCCGCCGATTCCGATGCGTGCACGCACCCTGGTCATCGTCTACGGCCTGGTCGAACTGGTGCTCGGTATCACCGGCACGCGCTCGGGCGTTGCGCACTTCGCACATCTGGGCGGCATGCTGTTCGGCTGGCTGCTGCTGCAGCACTGGCGCGGACGCCCGCCGTTCAACCGCGGCGGGCGCAAGCGTCACGTCCGCAGGCTCTGAAGCGCCGCGCGGGGCGGCTGCCGCAAGATGGCTGCCAGGCCCTCCGAAGCCTTGCGACGATTCCCGGCCTCGCGGTGACCCCGGCGCAAGCGCGGCCTCCCGGGACCATGCATCTTCGCTGATACCGGTGGGAGGGCCGCTACCCGGCAGCGCGCCGGCGACTAGCTGAAGCGAGGTGTGGCCCGATCTCCGCGGTCAAAAAAAATGCGCCGGACAGGCCGGCGCATTTGAAGGAACAGGCGCGACTCGGCTCAGCGCCAGATGCGGACCTGGTCTTCGGGCTTGCGGCCCATCGGGTCGGTCGCCTTGCACTTGAACGTCTCGGTATAGGCCGGCAGGTTCGAGACCGGACCGTTCGCGCGCCACTGGCCCGGTGCGAAGATGCTGTTGGAGGCGTTGCGGGTGGCGAGGTCGACCGACGCCTGCTGGCGCCACAGCTGCGCCCAGCCGCGGAAGAAGGCTTCCCGGGCCGGCTGCGTCAGCTCCGGGCTGGCCTGCTGCAAGGCATCCCAGGCCAGTTCCACGCCGGCCAGGTCGGCAGCGTTCTCGTCGCGGGTCAGCGCGCCGTTCACCTGGACGCCGCTCAGGCCCGGATAGCCGTAGGCGTTGTACTGGGCCACAAGCTTGTCGGTCGCGGTCAGCCAGCCAGCGTCGTCATCGACGCTCCACCAGGTCCGCACGGTGCCGGTGCTGTCGACATGCTTGCCCTTGGTGTCGACGGCGCGGCTGAGCTCATGGCCGACCAGCGCACCGTAGGTGCCGTAATGCGCGGCGGGATCGGCGGCGATGTCCAGCACGGGGGCCTGCAGTATCGCGGCGGAAACGATCAGGCGGTTCTGCGCCGGGTCGTAGGCCAGCGCCGGGGTCTGCGGAAGCACGTCCCAGCGGCGAGCGGCGTTCGCCTGGCCGATACGGCGCATCTCCTGGGCGTGGCGCCAGGTCGAGGCGATCAGCATGTTGCTGCCGAAGCTGGCGCGGCCCATGGGCTGGACGGTGTAATCGATGTCCTGCACCGGCGCGCCGATCTCGATCGACAACGCGGCCAGCTTGGCCTTGCCTTCGGTCTTCGCCGCATCGGTCATCCACGTGCTGCGGTCGATGCCGCGGCCGAGTGCGTCGCGGACCTGGCCGGCGACGGTTTCGGCGCGGGCGCGGCTGGCCTCGGGGAGGTACGTGGCGACGTATTCGCGCGACATCATCGGACCGGCTGCGCGGTTGATCGCGCCCAGTACCAGCTCCTGGCGCGTGGGCTGGGCGTTCTCGCCGCGCAGGATGCGGCCGTGGAAGTCGTACTCGGCCTCGCGGAAGCTCTTCGACAGGTAGGGCGCCATCGCGTTGCCGATGTGGAAACGCAGATAGGCCTTCCACTGTTCGGGCTTGAGGCCGTTGACCAGCGTATCGAGCTGTGTGAACAGCGCCGGATTGGCCAGCGAGACCTGCTGCGCCTGCACGCCCTGCGCGGCGAGGAATTCGCCCAGTTGCAGGCGACGGAACTGCTTGTCGAGGCTGGCGGTATCGACGAGCGCGTACTGGGCGCGGGGATCGCGCAGTTCGGCCAGTGGCCTGGACGCGGCGGCGATACGGCGCTCGAGGTCGAGCACCAGCGCGGTCTCCGCGTCGAGGCGGTCTTCGGCGGTTCCGGTCAACGCCAGGATGTTGCGTACGTACTGGGTGTATTGCGCGACGATCTGCTGGGTCTGCGCATCACCGCGGCTGTAATAGGCCGGATCGGGCAAGCCGAGGCCGCCCTGGGTGAAATAGCCCAGGTGGCGGCCGAGATCGGACAGGTCGACTTCCGCGCCGAAATCGAACAGCACCGGAATGCCGACCTGGTGCAGCGCGGCGATGGCTGGCGCCACGTCGCGCGTGCGGCGGATACCCTCGATGCGCGCGATCAGCGGGGCGATCGGCGTGGCGCCATCGGCTTCGACCGCGGCTTCGTCCAGTCCGCTGGCCCAGAAATCACCAAGCAGGCGCTGCACGTCGTTCTGCGGCGCGGTCATCGCGCCATTGAGCAGGTCGTACTGCTGGGTCAGCGCCCGTGCCTGCAATTCGCCGAGTGCCGAGCGCACGCCTTGTCCTGCGGCGACGACGTTGGCATCCAGCCAATCCTTGTTGGTTGCGCTGTAGAGATCGGTGCAGGTGGTGACGGGCGGCGGCCCCTTCGGTGCGGCGGCGCCGCGACGCTGGGCGTCGGCATCGGAACTCAGGCCCACGAGCAGGGCGATGGAGGCGGCGAGCAGGGCAGGGCGGGCAAACGTGTGCGGAAGCGACATTGCGAGGTCCGTGCGGGCGTGAATCGCGCAAGTCTAGCAAGGCACGTGGTCGCGGCACGTAGGGCGTTCGGCCGGCCGCGCAGCCCGCATCCCGAACGGTGCGGGCCTGCTCTTCGTCGGTGGGCGGAAAAGTCGTCCGGCGCAGCCGGGAGCCGGAGCGCGGCTGGGCGCCGATAGGACGCGTGGGGCCGATGCAACGAAAAAGCCCGGCATCGCTGCCGGGCTTCTTCATCCTTCATGCCGCCTGGATCACCAGATCACGACCTGCTGATCGCCGGTGCGCACCATCGGGTCGCCGGGCTTGCACGAGAACGCGGCCGCAAAAGCGGGCAGGTTCGACGGCGCGCCGATCGCGCGGAAGTTCGCCGGCGCATGCGAGTCGGTCTTCAGGCGCACGTCGAGCTCCTGCGGGGTGAAGTTGCGGCGCCACACCGTGGCCCAGTTGAGGAAGAAGCGCTGGTCGCGGCTGAGGCCGTCGGTCATCGGGTCGGGCGTGTCGCCCGCCGCCTTCCTCATCGCGTCATAGGCCGTGGCCAGGCCACCGAGGTCGGCGATGTTCTCGCCCAGGGTCAGCTTGCCGTCGACATGCTTGCCCGGCGCCGCCTCGTAGGCATTGAACTGGGAGGTCAGCAGGTCGGTGCGGCTGCTGAAGCCGGTCGCATCGGCCTGGGTCCACCAGTTCTCGAACTTGCCGGTGGGGCCGAAGCGGCTGCCCTGGTCGTCGTAGCCGTGGGTCATCTCGTGCCCGATCACCGCGCCGATGCCGCCGTAGTTCATCTCGTCCGGAGCATTGGGATCGAAGAACGGCGGCTGCAGGATCGCGGCCGGGAACACGATCTCGTTCTGCAGCGGGTTGTAGTAGGCGTTGACCGTCTGCGGCGTCATGCCCCACTCGGTCTTGTCCACGGGCTGGCCGATCTTCGACAGCATCCACTTGTAGTTGAACTGGGTCGCCGCGAGCACGTTGCCGATGTAGCTGTCACGCGAGGTGGTGAGACCGTCCCATTCGCGCCACTTTTCGGGGTAGCCGATCTTCGGCGTGAACGAGGCCCATTTCTCCATCGCCTTGGCCTTGGTCTCGTCGCTCATCCAGTCGAGATTCTCGATCCGGACCTTGAGCGCTTCACTGAGGTTCTCGACCAGCGTTTCCATGCGCGCCTTGGACTCTGCCGGGAAGGCGACCTGCACGTACAGCTGGCCCAGCGTCTCGCCGACCTGGTTGTTGATGGTGTCGAGCACGCGCTTGCCGCGCTCCTTGAGTTCCTTCTGGCCGCGCAGCTTGTTGCCGTAGAAGTCGAAGTTCTCCTGCACGAACTCGTCGCCGAGATACGGCGCCGCGCCGTCGACGAGGTGGTAGCGCAGGTAGCTCTGCCAGTCGGCGACCGGCGTATCGCCGAGCATCGCGCTGAACTCCTTGTGGAACTCCGGAATCGCCAGCGAGAACTTCTCCGGCGCCGGGATGCCCTGCGATTCGAAGAACGTCGTCCACTTGAAGTTCGGTGTGAGCGCGTCGGCCTCGGCCGGCGTCACCGGGTTGTAGAACAGCTTCACATCGCGCGACATCTCGACGCTGGATTTGGACTTGCTTGCCAGCCGCGTCTCGAAGGCCAGCACCGACTTGGCCTGCTTGGCCGCTTCGGCCGCCGGCACGCCGGACAGCTCGAGCATCCTGGCGATGTGGGCGACGTACTGGTCGCGCACTTCGGCCTTGTCGGCATCGGTGTAGTACGTGCTGTCGGGCAGGCCGAGGCCGCCCTGCATCACGTAGGCGATGTTCATCGTGGGCGCATCGAAATCCGCCTCGGGACCGAAGCCGAACAGGCCGCCTTCGCCGCGCGCGTAGGTCTGGCGCAGGTACTCGGCCACGGCAGGGCCGTCGGTCAGCGCGTCGATCTCCGCCAGCCGCGACTTCAGCGGTTCGATGCCCTGGGCATTGATCTTCTCGGCGTCCATGCCGGTGGCCCAGAAGTCACCGACGATCTTCTCGACGCCGTCGGCCTTGCTGTCCGCTGCCGCCTGCTCGACCAGCTGGCGCTGGATCGCGGTCGAGCGCTCGTCGAGCATCTCGAACGCGCCCCACGAGCTGCGGTCGCCCGGGATGGTGTTGGCTGCGAGCCACTTGCCGTTGACGTAGCCGTTGAAATCGGTGCACGCGTTCTTGCTGGTGTCGAGATCGCCGATCTCGAAGCGGTTGACGCCCGGCAGCGTGCTCTCGTCCAGGGTGAGCTTGGCCGCATCGGCATCGCCGGCGGGCGCGGCATCCGTTGCCGTGGGGGTGTCCTGGCCGCGGGAACAGGCGGACAGCGCCAGCACGATCGAACAGGTCAGAAGCAGGCGCCGGGGAGCGAGAGCGATCACGTGGAATCTCCAGAAGGAAGGACCGCCGGGCGATGCCCGGTGTGAGGGCACTCTACGCCTGCGCTCCCGCCGGCAGGGGTGTCGAAGGTCATGCCGGCAGCGGCCGGACACGAGTCGGGGCGGCAGGGCGCGCGGGCCCGCGGCTGCGGCGTGAGCGAGTCAGGTGTCGACAGGGCGCGACCCTGCACGCGGCCAAGCGCTACGTGGATCGCCGGATCGGGATCGGCGGCTTCGCGACGGCCCCCGGCGCGATGCGTGGCTGCAAGGGAGCCGCTCCAGTGACGCCCCGTCACCAGCGAGGATCGCGGCGATCTCGCTGACCGCCGAGAAGGTGATCCGGACCCTGTGTCGCTTGCTGCACACGCCGGTCGATCGGGCACGTCCAATTCGCAGACGGGTGACGCGGCCCGGCCGGCCCCGGGCAGGGCGATGCAAAGTTACTGTCGAATCGGTCAGGGCGCCGACGGACCGTGGGTGTCGGTCCGCGCGGCCGGCACATCGTTGAGCAGCTTGCTCTCCCGCCGGGGACGGGTCAGGGGCGCCGGCCTGGGGCCGGGCGCGGCGGTGTTCTTGATGATCAGCGGAATGCCGGCGCGGGTATCGTTGCTGGCGATTTCCAGCTCGAAGCGCTCGGTGTCGAGCCGTCGCACCTGGGCGGCGATCGCCTCGGCCTCTTCCTCCGGCACGTCGAGCGCGTGCAGCGCCTGTGCGCCGAACACGACGGCCGATTCGAATGTCTCGCGGATCTGCACATCCACGCCCGCGTTGACCAGCTTGAGCGCGTGGGCACGGTCGTAGGCGCGCACCAGCAGCTTGGCCTGCGGGAACTGCTCGGCCGCCAGTTCGACGATGCGGTCGGCGGCCTCGCGGTCGTCGATGCACACCGCGATCGCCCGCGCGCTGTGCGCGCCGGACGCATGCAGCACGTCCAGCCGCGTGCCGTCGCCGTAGTAGACCTTGAAGCCGAATTCGGCCGCGCTCTGGATCATCTCGATGTCCGTATCGATGATCGTCACGTCCACGTCGCGTGCCAGCAGCGACTGGCTCATGACCTGGCCGAAGCGGCCGAACCCGATGATCAGCACGCTGCCGTTCTGGTTGGCGACCACATCGACGCCATCGAGCGACGGAGCCTCGCGGCGCGCGGTCAGCGGTCCAGTGATCAGCACCAGCAGCGGGGTCAGCGCCATCGACAGCACCACGACCGCGGTCAGGCTCGCGTTGACCTCGACGTCGATCAGGCCGGTGGAGGCCGCGGCGGCGAACAGCACGAATGCGAATTCGCCGCCCTGTGCCATCACCACCGCGCGCTCCAGCGCCTCGCGGTGGGCGCTGCGGGTGATGCGCGCGACGATATAGATGCACAGGGCCTTGGTCGCCATCAGCGCGAGCACCGCCCCGATGATCAGCGGCCAGTTCGCAGCCACCACGGCGAGGTCCAGCGCCATGCCGACGCCAAGGAAAAACAGGCCCAGCAGGATCCCGCGGAAGGGCTCGATGTCGGCCTCGATCTGGTGCCGGAACGAGGATTCCGACAGCAGCACGCCGGCAAGAAACGCACCCATCGCCATCGACAGCCCGCCAAGCTGCATCAGCAGCGCCGCACCGAGCACGACCAGCAGCGCGGCCGCGGTCATGACCTCGCGGGCCTTCGCCGCGGCGAGGATGCGGAACATCGGATTGAGCAGGTAGATGCCGGCGACGATCAGCGCGATCAGCGAGCCCATGCCGATCACGACCGACAGCCATCGCGAGGGCGCGTCAGCCATCGCTGGGTGGGTTGGCGCCAGGAACGCGATCAGGGCCAGCAGCGGCACGATCAGCAGGTCCTCGAACAACAGCACCGACACGATCTTCTGCCCGTGCGGCAGTGCGAGCTCGCCGCGTTCCGACAGCAGCTGCATCACGACCGCAGTCGAGGTCATCACGAAGCCGGCGGCGCCGACGAAGGCGATGCGCCAGTCGAAACCGAATGCGGCGAGGACCAGGGTGAGGGCGGTGAGCGCCAGCAGGATCTGCAGCGCGCCGAGTCCGAAGATCTGCCGGCGCAGGCCCCACAGGTGCGAGGGGCGCATTTCCAGGCCGATGACGAACAGGAACATCACCACGCCGAGTTCGGCGACATGCAGGATCGACTGTGGATCGTTGAACCAGCCGAAGCCGAATGGGCCGATGGCCAGACCCGCGGCCAGATACCCCAGGACCGAGCCGAGCCTGAGCTTGCGGAACAGCGGCACGGCGACGACCGCAGCGCCGAGTAGCGCGACGACCTGGATCAGCTGGCTGGTGGTCTCTTGTGCTTCGGTGGCCATGGAGTGCTTCCTGCATACGGCGTGGCGGGTGGCGCGTTCAGCCGCCGCCCGGTCCGCGCACGAGCGCGCGTTGTGGATCCAGAGCCAGCGGGCGGCGCGCAACAGAGGTCCCGGTCGATCGGGCGGCGTGTTGCCGGAAACGGCGGAGCGCGCGCCCCAGCTCCTTCGAAGCTGGCGGAAATGGTGACACAGCGCCGAACTCTCGCCCAGCACGCACGCACCGGGCCCGACCCCGGGACGCGCAGCCCACGGACATCCGTCACGGGATGACGCACGCCGCAACGCGGCAGTGGCTGCGGGGGCTGAATTGGCGTAGACTCCATCGGGTTCTGCAACACGGCTGCCCCTGTCCGACGCGTTCCGCGCCGACAGATACGATCCTGGTACGCCTTCCGCATTGATCGATCCTGATCCGCGCGGACTTATTCCGCACGTCTTTCGTCGCGCAGACCACGGCCCGGAGCATCCGGCAGCCGTTTCATCATTGCTCGCAGCGCGGTTCTGGATAGCTCCGAGCAAGACTTCCCAGCGTTTCCATTCCGGCCGTGCGTCCGCACGGTTCGCGGCTGGTGGCGTGCGGAAGCGCAAGGAGTTCCATCATGACGTTTGAAGATCTCGGGCTGTCGCCCGCGCTGCTGCGCGCGCTCGCCGAAACCAGCTACACCACTCCCACGCCGATCCAGGAACAGGCCATCCCGCTGATCCTCGGTGGCAACGACGTGCTTGGCGGCGCCCAGACCGGCACCGGCAAGACCGCTGCATTCGGCCTGCCGCTGCTGCAGCGCCTGGCCAAGGAAACCCCGCCCAAGGGTCCGCGCAAGCCGCGCGCGCTGATCCTGGTGCCGACCCGCGAACTTGCAGTGCAGGTTGCCGATAACCTCAAGACCTACGGTCGTCACCTGCGCATGAACGTCACCACGATCTTCGGTGGCGCCGGCATGCAGCCGCAGATCGACAACCTGCGCCGCGGCGTCGACGTGCTGATCGCCTGCCCGGGCCGGCTGATCGACCACATGGACAGCGGCCACGCCAAGCTCGACGCAGTCGAGGTGCTGGTGCTCGACGAAGCCGACCGGATGCTCGACATGGGCTTCCTGCCGCAGATGAAGCGCATCATGAGCCGTGTGCCCAAGACGCGTCAGACACTGCTGTTCTCGGCCACGTTCGAGCCGCGGATCAAGGCGATGGCGCTGGAGTTCATGCGCGATCCCAAGCAGGTCACGGTGGCGGCCAACAGCACCATCGCCGAGACCATCGCCCACCGCGCGCACCCGGTCGACAACGCCCGCAAGCGCGACCTGCTGGTCGAGCTGCTCTCCAAGCGCCACATGGATCAGGTGCTCGTGTTCGGCAAGACCAAGCACGGCTGCAACCGCCTGGCCGAGCAGCTGGCCGAGTCCGGCCTGCCATCGGTTGCGATCCACGGCAACAAGAGCCAGGCGCAGCGCCAGAAGGCGCTGGACGCGTTCAAGTCCGGTCGCGCCCGCATCCTGGTGGCGACCGACGTCGCCGCGCGCGGTCTCGACATCCCGAACCTTCCGCTGGTGATCAACCACGACCTGCCGATGGTCGCCGAGGATTATGTGCACCGCATCGGCCGTACCGGTCGCAACGGTGCGACGGGCGAGGCGCTGTCGCTGGTATCGCCGGAAGAAGGCGGCCTGCTGCGGCAGATCCAGCGCATGCTCAATGCCGAGATCACGATGGAGACGGTGGAAGGCTTCGCGCCGAGCCAGCCGATCCGGCTGGATACGCCGATCCCGAAGAACGGCGGAGGCGGTCAGCGTCGCCAGCCGGGCGGCGGCCGTCCGGGTGCGCGCATGGGCGAGCAGAAGCCGGGTGGTGAGCGCGCACCGCGCAAGCCGGGCAACCGGGGTCATGGCAAGCCGGCGGATCGCAGCGTGCATGCGCATGCCGGTCCCAAGCAGCACCGTCCGGGCGCCGGCCGCGCGCAGTCCGAGCGTCGCGACAGCCGGGCCTGATCCCGGGCTGGGCCCGGCGGCCCCGCCGTCCGGGTCTCATCGGATCAGGTCAATACACAAGGCCGCCTTCGGGCGGCCTTGTGCTGTCCGGTATTTGCGGCCACGGCGCGCGTCAGTCCGGCGGGCGATCCGCCCCTGAGCTGGCCGCTGGCGGCAGACGTCCTGCATCGTCCCGCCAGGCTTGCATCGCCGGCGCGCGCGTCTCCGGCCCGGTGCGGTGCGAACCGGTCTGTGGTGCATGGAGCGTGTCCGCGGCGAGCGCCTGTCGGGCCTGGCAGGGCTCCGGGTCGCGAGGGACTGGGCGAGGGGATGCCGCCGGTGCGTGCGCGCGGCGCGCGGGGGCAATAGGTCATTCCTCGTCGCCCCGGAGCTCGGACGGGAGTGGCCCGGCACGCGGTTGTCGGGATTGGCGGCGGTGCGCTGCCTTGAACGGCTCGATCGCCACGGCGCCATTGCGGGCAGCCTGGAGGGGGCTCATGCGGGCCCGTCCCGCTTCTGGCGAGGGACGCGCCAGCGCCCTCGCATGGGAAACTGCGCCTGTCACCAGATCCGCCGGCGTGCAGCGGGGTGCAGCGGGGTGGAGCGGGGTGGAGCGGGGCACCCGCGGCGCTTCGATGGGCCAGCATGCTGGCGACGGACATCGCTAGCCCCTTCGCGTGGGGCAGGGCGTAGCTGGAGCGCCAGAAACGGAAAAGGCCGCCTGATGGCGGCCTTCCGGTACGCGGGGCAGTGCCTCAGACGCCGGCGACGCGGCGCGCGGACTTGAAGCGGGTGGCCCAGTAACCCGAGTCGAGCTCGGACACCATCACATCCTTGCCCGAGCGCGGTGCGTGCACGAAGCGGCCCTCGCCCAGGTAGATGCCGACATGGTCGATGCGATTGCCGCCGCGGCCGAAGAACACCAGATCGCCGGCAGTCAACGCGGCGCGCTCGACGCGCTCGCCGTTCTTCGCCATGTCGCGCGAGACGCGGGGCAGCTCGATCCCGAGCGCGGTGCGGAACACATAACCGACGAGACCGCTGCAGTCGAAGCCGGCGTCGGGGCTGGAGCCGCCCCAGCGGTAGGGCGTGCCGATCAGGGTCAAGGCGCGCTTGAGCAGGCCTTCGACGCGGCCGTCGGTGCGGGCGACGGGGGTCTCCACATCCATTGCGATGAGCTGGTTGACGTCGCTGGCAAGCAGCACTTCGGGCGAAGCGACCTGGGCAACCGGCGCGGTCAGCGAGCGTGCGACCGAGGTAGTGGTTGCGAGCTGGTCGGCCGAGTCGCCGGCAAGGCCGGGACCTGCGAAGGCGGGGGCTGCGGCGACAGTGAGAATGCCGGCGAAGAGGGCGCTGCGGAGGCGGCTGGGGCGGATGGCGCGGGCGCCCTGCGTTGCGGTTGTCTTCGTCACGGGGGTTTCACATTGTCGCGGACCAGCGAGGGAAGCTACCGGACGGGGATGTGAAAATTGTTAAACAAAAATAAATGAATGCGACCAAGTCCGCGTTTTTGAACAGAATTCAGTGAAGAAATTGTGTGCGGCTAGTGCAGGACACGTTTAGATCCCGAGTAGTTGCTGCGCCAGTAGGCGCCGTCGAGATGGTCCAGCCGGACGGTTCCTCCGGAACTGGGGGCATGCACGAACCGGCCCTCGCCGACGTAGATGCCGACGTGCGAGACGCTGCCGCCACTACCGAAGAACACCAGGTCGCCGGTGGTCAGCCGGCCCGGATCGATCCTGGGCCCCTGATAGGCGTAGAGATCGCGCGAGGTTCGCGGCAGACGCAGGTCGAGCATGTCGCGAAAGACGTAGTTGACCAGCCCACTGCAGTCGAAGCCGCCTTCGGGGGTATTGCCGCCGTAGCGGTAGGGCGTGCCGACCAGGCTGATCGCGCGCATCAGCACCGCGTTCGCGGCGCCCGGGTCGGCCGGTGCGACGGGTGTCCAGGCCCGGGTGGCAGCAGTTGCGGGCGTGGCAGGCCGCACGTCGTCGCGACCGCAACCGGTTATCAGCAGTCCGGCCAGGGCCGTCGCCATCGCGAGGCGCGGCGCCATGGTTGGCGCCGGCGCGCCGGAGCCGGGATAATGTGGGATTGCTCGCATGGGGCGTCCGACCGGAATGACCGTCGGCATCGTGCCCCAGCGACACCATCCTCCTCAAGCGGCGCCGCCGCGTTACCGGGTAATCCAATGAAGATCGAGAAAGACCGCGTCGTCCGTTTCCATTACAGCGTCGCGGAAGCCGGCCAGGAACCGGTGGAAACCTCGCGCGGCCGGGAACCGCTGGCCATCCTGTTCGGGCACGGCAACATCATCCCGGGGCTGGAGAAGGCGATGGAAGGCCACGAGGCCGGCGACACCTTCAAGGCCGATGTGACCGCGGCCGACGCCTACGGCGAGCGTCGCGAGGGCATGGGCCAGCGCGTGCCCAAGAAGCATTTCGGTGACCAGAGGCTGTCGGTCGGCCAGCAGGTCGTGCTCAACACCAGCTTCGGCCCGCGTGCGGTGACGATCGAGAAGATCGGCATGAGCGTGGTCGATGTCGACCTCAACCACCCGATGGCCGGCAAGGATCTGCAGTTCGACATCGAGATCGTCGACGTGCGCGAAGCCACGCCCGAGGAAATCGAGCACGGCCACGTGCACGGCGACGGCGGCCACCAGCACTGATCGATCTTGCGCCGGCCGCCCGGCCGGCGCGCACCCCCGGGAAATACCGATGCGGACGCAGGCCGCGCTCGGTCCGGTGCCCACCGGCGAGCGCCTCGACGTGATGGACGTGCTGCGTGGCATCGCGCTGCTGGGCGTGTTCGTAATGAACATCGAGTGGTTCAACCGGCCTATGCAGCAGATGGGCTCGGGCATTCCGGTCGACGCGGCGGGTCTCGACTACGTCATCGCGTGGCTCATCCATGTCTTCGTGGCCGGCAAGTTCTGGACGATGTTCTCGCTGCTGTTCGGCATGGGCTTCGTGCTCATGAGCGGGCGCATCGAGGCTGCGGGCCTGTCGGTGGAGCGCATCTACCTGCGCCGCATGGCCGGACTGCTGCTGCTGGGCATCCTGCACATCGTGCTGTTGTGGCCGGGCGACATCCTCGTCACCTACGCGGTGGCGGGGGTGCTGCTGATGGTGATGCGCGGACTCACGCCGAAGTGGCAGCTGCTGACCGGGCTGCTGCTCTACGCGAGCATCGTGACGCTCTACCTGCTGTTCGCCGCAATGATGCTGATGCTGCCTGAGGACCTGCTCGCCGAGATGGCGGCGCCGCTCGTGGCCGGCGCCGGGCGCGCCGAGCATGTGTATCCCGATGGCGGTTTCGCCGCGGTCACCATGCAGCGCGTCAGCGACTACATGGCGATCGGCCTGCAGAGCCAGGTCATGACGGTGCCGATGGCGCTCGGCGTATTCCTCGTCGGCAGCTGGCTGCTGTCGGGAGGATGGTTGCAGTCGCCCGCCGTGCACCGGGACTTCTGGTGGCGCCTGCTGGCATGCATGCTGCCGCTGGGACTTGCATTCACTGCTGCGGCTGTCGCGCTGGGCACCAGTTTCGACCTCGGGGCGATGGAGCCGCGCGCAGTGTTTGCCCAGGCATTGATGCTCGGGGGCGCGCTGCCGATGGCGCTCGCCTACGTCGCCTTGATCGTGCTGGCCTGGTCCAGCGGGGCGGGCGCGCGCGTGCTGGGCGTGTTCGCGCCGGCCGGGCGCATGGCCCTGACCCATTATCTGGGCCAGTCGCTGATCTGTTCGCTGCTGTTCTACGGTTACGGCCTGGGCATGTGGGGCGAGCTTGACCGCGCCGCGCAGACCGGCCTGGCGTTGGCTGTGTTCGCGCTGCAGGTGGCCATCAGTCATGTCTGGCTCGCGCATCACCGGTACGGCCCGATGGAATGGGTCTGGCGCTGGCTGACCTACGGGCGCCGTCCGGGCTGGCGTCGCGTGCCCGCGCTGCCGTGAGCGCGAGGCCGTCCAACATCGGCGACGACGTGTTGATCGTCGGCGGCGGAGTCATCGGCCTAGCCAGCGGCATTGCCCTGCTGCAGGCCGGGCGCGGCGTGCGCGTGCTCGAGGCGGGCTCGGCAGGTTGCGGCAGTTCGCACGGCAACTGCGGCACCATCACCCCGAGTCACGCCGCGCCGCTCGCCGCGCCCGGCACGATCGCCAAGGCCCTGCGCTGGATGCTGACGCCAGACGCGCCGTTCCGGGTCAGCCCGCGTCTGGATCCGGCGTTGTGGCGCTGGATGGTCGGGTTCGCGATGCGCTGCAACCGGCGCGACTGGCTGCATGCGATGCGGGCGCGCTCGACGATCCTCGAAGCCTCGCGCGCCGCGTTTCCCGACTGGCTCGCCACGCTGGGGATCGATTGCGAGTTCGAGGCGTCGGGCGTCGATTACGTCTATCGGGACCGCGCCGATTTCGAGGCCTTCGAAGACGAGGCGCAGCAGCTGCGTGCGCTCGGCGTCGCGGTGGAGCGCATCGAAGGCGATGCCTATCTGCGCCAGGAACCCGCGCTGCGCGAAGGCGTGGTCGGCGCGATCCGCTTTCCCGGCGACGCCCGCCTGCGACCGGACCGCTATGTCGCCGGGCTCGCACGCGCCTTCCGCGCGCTCGGCGGCGAGCTGGTCGAGCATTGCGAGGTGCTGGGCGTGGAGGAGACCGGCGACGGCGTCGTCGTGCAGACCGGGCAGGGCACCTTCAACGGTCGCGACCTGCTGCTGGCGACCGGCGCCTGGTCGCCGCTGCTCGCGCGCAGCCTGCGCCTGCGCGTCCCGGTGCAGCCGGGCAAGGGCTATTCGATCACCTATTCGCGCCCGTCGATCGTGCCGCGCAATCCGATGGTGCTGCACGAGCGCAGCGTCTGCGTGACGGTCTGGGACAGCGGTTTCCGGCTCGGCAGCACGATGGAATTCTCCGGCTACGACCGCTCGCTCAACCGCGTGCGTCTGGATGCACTGGAGCGTTCGGCGCGCGAATACCTGCACGAGCCGGTGGGTCCGGTGCGCGAAGAGGAATGGTTCGGCTGGCGGCCGGTGAGCATCGACGACGTGCCGATACTCGGGCCTGCGCCCGGTTATCGTCATCTCTGGCTGGCCACCGGTCATGGCATGCTGGGGGTCAGCATGAGCGTGGCGACCGGACAGTTGATGAGCGACCTGATCTGCGGCCGCGCGCCGCGCTTCGACCCGGCCCCCTACGCACCGGCGCGATTCCCGTGAGCGGTGCCAGCCCCGATGATCGCGACCTGCTGCATTTCGACCTGATTGTGCTGGGCGGGGGGTCCGGCGGACTCGCCGCCGCGTTCCGCGCCGTCGAACATGGCCAGCGCGTCGCGCTGGTCGAACCCGGTGCGCTGGGCGGCACCTGCGTCAACGTCGGTTGCGTACCCAAGAAGGCGATGTGGCTCGCGGCGGACCTGGGCACGCGTCTGGAGCAGGCGGCGCGGCTGGGCTTCGACCTGCCGATGGATCGCCGGGTCGGGTTCGACTGGGCCAGGTTCATCACCGACCGCCAGCGCTACATCCACGGCATCCACCACAGCTACGGCGAGCGGCTTGACCGCGCCGGCATCATGGTGCTGCCGGCCCGCGGACGCCTCGCCGGGCCGGGGCGCGTCGATACCGACGCGGGCGCGCGCCTGGCAGCCCCGCACATCGTGCTCGCCACCGGATCGTCCCCGGTGCGACCGGACGTGGCCGGCGCTTCCCTGGGCGCGGTGTCCGATGACTTCTTCGGCTGGAACGCGGCGCCGCCGCGCCTGGCGATCATCGGCGGCGGTTACATCGCCATCGAACTCGCCGGCGTACTGCAGGCGCTGGGCAGCCAGGTCGAGATGTTCGTGCGCGACCAGCGCCTGCTGCGCCAGGCCGACGCCGAGCTGGTGGAGCAGTTGCAGGAGAACTACAGGCAGCAGGGCATCGGGCTGGTGTTCGGTTACGACCTCCAGGCCCTGCGCCGCGACGACGATGGCCAGCTTCAGCTCGAGGCCCTGGACGGCAGCATCCGCGGCGGCTTCGACCAGGTGCTGTTCGCGACCGGGCGGCGACCCAATACCGGCGACATCGGACTCGATACCGTCGGCATTACCCCGGACGGCGCCGGGAACATTCCCGTCGACAGATGGCAGGCGACGCAGGCCGAAGGCGTCTATGCGGTCGGCGACATCTCCGGCTGCGGACTGGCGCTCACCCCGGTGGCGATTGCGGCGGCCCGGCGGCTGTGCGACCGCCTGTTCGGCGGCCGCCCGGATGCGAAGCTCGACGTCGACAACGTGCCTTCGGTGGTGTTCTCGCATCCGCCGCTGGCCATGGTCGGGCTGACCGAAGCCGAGGCGCGCGAGCGGTACGGCGATGACGTGCATGTCTATCGCAGCAACTTCCGGCCGATGCGCGAGGCCCTGGCCGAATCCACGCAGCGCAGCGTATTCAAGCTCGTCTGCGTCGGCGCGGAGCGGCGCGTGGTCGGCCTGCATCTGCTCGGCGACTCGGCCGACGAGATCCTCCAGGGCTTCGCGGTGGCGCTCAAGCGGGGCATCACGCTCGACGACCTGCACGACACGATCGCCATCCATCCCACCAGCGCCGAAGAGATCGTGCTGATGCGCTGACACCATCGACGGGTGGCGACGACATGACCGGCCCTACAATGCGCCGATGTCCGAAGCCCCGCCGATCTTCCAGCTGCAGCGCGGCACTTCCCCGCTGCTGGTCAGCCTGCCGCACGACGGCACCCACGTGCCCCCCGAGATCGGCGCGCGGCTGGCGCCTTCCGCCCGGCGCGTACCCGACACCGACTGGCACATCGCCCGCCTCTACGGAATCGCGCGCACCCTCGGCGCGTCCGTGCTGGTGCCGTCCCACTCGCGCTACGTCATCGACCTCAACCGCGCGGAAGACGACGTCTCGCTGTACCCGGGCCAGAACACCACCGGCCTGTGTCCGATGGTGCAGTTCGACGGTACGCCCGTCTACCGCGACGGTGCCGCCCCGGATGCTGACGAGGTGCGCGCTCGGGTCGACCGCTACTGGCGCCCCTACCACGCCGCACTGCAGGGCGAGATCGCGCGCCTGCTTGCCGCGCATGGCCGCGTCGTGCTGTGGGAGGGCCATTCGATCAAGGGCGATCTGCCGTTCCTGTTCGAAGGTCGCCTGCCCGACCTCAATCTCGGCACCGCCGGCGGCGCCAGCTGCAGCCCGGCGTTGCAGGCGCGGCTGGAGGCCGTGCTTGCCGCGCAGACGGACTATGGCTGGGTGGCCAATGGGCGTTTCAAGGGGGGGCACATCACCCGCCACTTCGGCGATCCGGCTCGAGGCATCGCGGCGGTGCAGCTCGAGATCAGCCAGCGCTGCTACATGGACGAAACCACGTTCGAGTGGGACGCGGCGCGCGCCGATGCGCTGACGCCGTTGCTGCGGAGCCTGCTCGCCGCCGCCATCGGATTCGCGGCCGGCGCATGAGCCGCGCGGACGACGCCACGCTGCTCCGGCCGTTCCGGCCGATGCTGTGGCTGGTGGCCGCGGCGGTGTTCATGCAGATGCTCGACACCACCATCGTCAACACGGCGCTGCCGGCGATGGCGGCGGATCTGGGGCAGTCGCCGTTGCGCATGCAGTCGGTGGTCGTGGCCTATGCCCTGACGGTGGCGATGCTGATTCCATCGTCGGGCTGGCTGGCCGACCGGATCGGCACGCGCCGTCTGTTCGTCGCCGCGATCCTGCTGTTCTCGGCCGGCTCGCTGGCCTGCGCCGCGTCGCGGAGCCTCGATGCGCTGGTCGCCGCGCGCGTACTGCAGGGGATCGGCGGCGCCATGCTGCTGCCGGTCGGGCGGCTCGCCGTGCTGCGTGCGGTGCCGCGCAGCGCCTTTCTGGCGGCGATGACTTTCGTGACCGTGCCGGGGCTGGTCGGCCCGCTGATCGGACCGGCGCTCGGCGGCTGGCTGACCGATGTCGCGTCCTGGCACTGGATCTTCCTGATCAACCTGCCGTTGGGTGTGGTGGGCGGAATCGCGGCGCTGAAGTGGATGCCCGATCTGCGCGCGCCAGTGTCGCGTTTCGATGGGGCGGGCTACGCACTGCTCGCGTTCGGGATGATCGCGGTGTCGCTGTCGGTCGATGCGCTTTCGGGGCATTCGCCCCGCCGGGCGGCGCTGGTGGTGCTGCTGGTCGCCGGCCTGGTCGCGCTGGTCGCCTACTGGCTGCATGCAGCGCGCGCGCCCGCGCCACTGTTCCCGCTGACGCTGTTCCGCACCCGGACCTTCAGCATCGGCCTGCTCGGCAACCTGTTCGCAAGACTGGGCAGCAGCGGCATGCCGTACATGATTCCGCTGCTGCTGCAGGTCGCACTCGGGTTTCCGGCCACCCAGGCGGGGCTGATGATGGTGCCTGTCGCGATCGCCGGCATGTTCTCCAAACGCATCGTCGTGCCCCTGGTGCAGCGCTTCGGTTACCGCAACGTGCTGGTGGTCAATACCGTGCTGACCGGCCTGACGATGGCGAGCTTCGCCCTGGTCGAAGCCGGCCAGCCGCTCTGGCTGCATCTGCTGCAGTTCGCGGTGTTCGGCGCGGTCAATTCGCTCCAGTTCACCGCGATGAACACCCTGGCGCTGCGCGATCTGGACGGGTCGGAGGCGAGCGCCGGAAACAGCCTGCTGTCGATGGTGATGATGCTGGCGATGAGCCTGGGTGTCGCCACGGCCGGTGGTCTGCTCGGTGCCTTCAGCGGCGGGGAGCCGGCCGGGACAGCCCCGATGCTCTCGGCCTTCCGCTGGACCTTCGTCTGCATCGGCGCGCTGACCCTGGCCTCGGCGGCGATCTTCGCCCAGCTCGGCCGGACTCGCCGCATTTCCGAGCGGGTCGTGGACACGGCCGACCAGGCCTGAGGCGGCGCGGATCGGTCCGCGTCGCTCGGGGCGCCGATAGGCGGATGCGCCTGCCTGCGCCGCGGACGCCAGCCGCCATGGCCGCAGGCCCTGTCCGGAATCGTCGGCGCCCGCGACAGCGTGGGCCGAAAGCCGGCCCCTCAGACCTCGAGGGTGGCCAGGTCGCCCTTGGTTTCCAGCCAGGCCTTGCGGTCGCCGGCGCGCTTCTTGGCCAGCAGCATGTCGACCAGCGAGCGCGTTTCCAGGTCGTCGTCGACGGTCAGCTGCACCAGGCGCCGCGTATCGGGATGGATCGCCGATTCGCGCAACTGCGAGGGGTTCATCTCGCCCAGACCCTTGAAGCGGGTCACATTGACCTGCCCCTTGAGCTTCTCGCGCGCGATCTTCTCCAGCAGCAGGCGCTTTTCTTCCTCGTCCAGCGCGTAGAACACCTGCTTGCCCACGTCGACGCGGAACAGCGGCGGCATCGCGACGAAGATGTTGCCGGCCGCGACCAGCGCGGGGAAGTGCTGCAGGAACAGCGCGCACAGCAGGGTGGCGATGTGCAGGCCGTCGGAATCGGCGTCGGCCAGGATCACGACCTTGCCGTAGCGCAGGCCGGAAATATCGTCCTTGCCCGGATCGCAGCCGATCGCGATCGCGAGGTTGTGCACTTCCTCCGAGCCCAGCACCGAGGTGCTGGCCACTTCCCAGGTGTTGAGGATCTTGCCGCGCAGCGGCAGGATCGCCTGGAAGTCCTTGTCGCGCGCCTGCTTGGCGCTGCCGCCGGCGGAATCGCCCTCGACCAGGAACAGTTCGGTGCGCGAGAGGTCCTGGCTGATGCAGTCGGCCAGCTTGCCGGGCAGCGCCGGCCCCTGGGTGACCTTCTTGCGGACGATCTGCTTCTCGGTCTTGAGCCGCGCACTGGCGCGGTCGATCGCAAGCTGGGCGATCTTCTCGCCCATATCCGTGTGCTGGTTGAGCCAGAGCGAGAACGCATCGTGCGCGGCGCCCTCGACGAAGCCCGCGGCCTGGCGCGACGACAGCCGCTCCTTGGTCTGGCCGCTGAACTGCGGGTCGGTCATCTTCATCGACAGCACGAAGGCGACGCGATCCCAGACATCCTCCGGCGCCAGCTTCACGCCCCGGGGGAGCAGGTTGCGGAAATCGCAGAACTCGCGCAGCGCGTCGGTGAAACCGGTGCGCAGCCCGTTGACGTGGGTGCCGTGCTGCGCGGTCGGGATCAGGTTGACGTAGCTCTCCTGCACCAGTTCGCCTTCGACCACCCACGCGACCGCCCAGTCGACGGTCTCGGTGTCCTTCCTGAGCGCACCGACGAACAGTTCCGGCGGCAGCAGTTCCCGTTCCGCGAGCTCGCCCTTGAGGTAGTCGCGCAGCCCGTCCTCGAACAGCCACCGGTCGCGCTCGCCGGTCGCCTCGTCGAAGAGGGTGACGGTCAGGCCCGGGCACAGCACCGCCTTGGCGCGCAGCAGGTGGCGCAGGGCGCGCACGCTGAATTTCGGGGTGTCGAAATACTTCGGGTCGGCCCAGAAGCGCACGCGGGTACCGGTGTTCTTCTTGCCGACGGTGCCGACGACTTCCAGCGGCGTCGCGCGGTCGCCATTGCGGAAGGTGATGCGGTGTTCGCTGCCATCGCGCTTGATGTGCACTTCCACCAGGGTCGACAGCGCATTGACCACGCTGACGCCCACGCCGTGCAGGCCGCCGCTGAAGGTGTAGTTCTTGTTGTTGAACTTCCCGCCGGCATGCAGGCGGGTGAGGATCAGCTCCACGCCCGGGATCTTCTCCTCCGGATGGATGTCGACCGGCATGCCGCGGCCGTCGTCGGACACCTCGCAGCTGCCGTCCTTGAACAGCGTGACCTCGATCTGCCGCGCATGCCCGGCCAGCGCCTCGTCCACGGCGTTGTCGATCACTTCCTGCGCCAGGTGGTTCGGGCGGGTGGTGTCGGTGTACATGCCGGGGCGGCGCTTGACCGGATCCAGGCCGGAGAGGACTTCGATGTCGGCGGCGTTGTAGCGGGTGTTCATGCGGGGCTGCTGCGCGGGAATCGGCGCATGTTAAAGGAATTGCCGACGCGCCGATTCCGGCGTCTCGCTGGCGCCTCGGCGCCACGATCCGCGTTGCGGCGGGATGTAAGCGATTGCAGCGCCGTTAGCGGCCTGTATGCGGCAAGTGATCAATGTGTTGTTCAGTCCGCGGCCGGTCTGGCTTGGCTAGGTTCGAGCCGTCAGCAGCAAATCGCCGACGGTTTTTCGTCCGCCTCGCGGATGGCTTGCAACCGATCCACTGCGCCAATTCGAATTCGCCATAAGGGAAACAGTCCAATGAACACCCGCAATGTGCTTTTCGCCGCCATCGTCGCCGGCGCCTTCGCCGCCCCCGCTTTCGCCCAGGACGCGGCGGCCACGCAACAACAACAGGCACGCGATGCCGAGGTCGCCGCGCAGCAGGCCGAGCAGGCCGCGCAGACCGCAGAGGCTTCGGCGCAGGCCGCCGAGAATGCGGCAGTGGAGTCCACGTACGCGGCCGACGCCATGAACGAGGCCGTCGACGCCCAGGAGGAAGCTGCCGCGATCGAGGAGGAGCGCACCATGCAGCAGGTGGAAGAGGAAGAGGAGGAGGACGATCCGGCCTGATTTCCGGCCGATTCCACCTGACCGACGCCCCGGCTTGCCGGGGCGTTCTGCATCGGGTCGGGCAGTCGCGGGCTGCAGCCTGTAGAATGGGGCTTTCCAGCGACCCGCTGTCCTCATGACGCCTCCCACCAGTTCCATCACACCGCTCGTATTCGTTACCGGCGGCGTGGTCTCTTCCCTCGGGAAGGGCATCGCGGCCGCCTCGCTGGCCGCCATCCTCGAAGCCCGCGGCCTGCGGGTGACGATGATGAAGCTCGATCCGTACATCAACGTCGACCCCGGCACGATGAGCCCGTTCCAGCACGGCGAGGTCTACGTGACCGACGACGGCGCCGAGACCGATCTCGACCTCGGTCACTACGAGCGTTTCATCAACGTGCGTCTGTCGGGCAAGAACTCGATCACGACCGGCAAGATCTACGAGAGCGTGATCCGCAAGGAGCGCCGCGGCGACTACCTCGGCGCGACCGTCCAGGTCATCCCGCACATCACCGATGCGATCAAGCGGGCGATCGACGAAGCGACCCAGGGCTATGACGTGGCGCTGGTGGAGATCGGCGGCACGGTGGGCGACATCGAATCGCTGCCGTTCCTCGAGGCCATCCGCCAGATCCGCACCGACCGCGGCGCCGAGAAGGCGCTGTTCATGCACCTGACGCTGGTGCCGTACATCGCCGCCGCCGGCGAGCTCAAGACCAAGCCCACCCAGCATTCGGTCAAGGAGCTGCGTTCGATCGGCATCCAGCCCGACATCCTGGTGTGCCGCAGCGAACAGCCGCTGCCCGATGGCGAGCGCCGCAAGATCGCCTCGTTCACCAACGTCTCGGAGAAGGCCGTCATCTCGGCCGTCGATCTCGACAACATCCACAAGATCCCGATGTGGCTGCACGCGCGCGGTCTGGACGAACTGGTGGTCGAGCGTCTGCGTCTGGGCGCCAAGGCCGCTCCGATCGCCGACCTGTCGGAATGGATCGATGTCGTCGACGCGGTGGAGAACCCGGACGACGAGGTGACGATCGGCGTGGTCGGCAAGTACGTCGACCACAAGGATGCCTACAAGTCGGTCGGCGAGGCGCTCAAGCACGGCGGCATCCGCCAGCGCACGCGGGTGAGCCTGAAGTGGATCGAATCGCAGGACATCGAGCGCGACGGCGCTGCCGCGTGGCTGGGCGATGTCGATGGCGTGCTGGTGCCCGGCGGCTTCGGCGATCGCGGCTTCGAAGGCAAGGTGATGGCCTCGAAATATGCGCGTGAATCCGGCCTGCCGTATTTCGGCATCTGCTATGGCATGCAGGCGGCCGTCGTCGACATGGCGCGCAATGTCGCCGGCCTCGAAGGCGCCAACAGCACCGAGAACGACAAGCAGTCGCCGCATCCGGTGATCGGCCTGATCACCGAATGGCGCACGCAGGCCGGTGAAGTGGAGCGGCGCGACGAGAAGAGCGACCTCGGCGGCACCATGCGCCTCGGCCTGCAGGAACAGCGCCTCAAGCCCGGAACGAAATCGCGCGAGGTCTACGGCCGGGATGTCGTCGGCGAGCGCCACCGCCACCGCTACGAGTTCAACAACCGGTATCGCACCCAGCTCGAGGATGCCGGCCTGGTCATCAGCGCCAAGTCGATGGACGACCTGCTGGTGGAGATGATCGAGCTGCCGCAGCATCCGTGGTTCATCGCCTGTCAGGCGCACCCCGAGTTCCTGTCGACCCCGCGCGGCGGGCATCCTCTGTTCGTCGGCTTCGTCCGCGCGGCGCGCGAGCACAAGGCCGGCGGCAAAACTCTCGTCGAACCTCTCAAGGAAGCGCACGCATGAAGCTCTGTGGTTTCGAGGTCGGTCTGGACCAGCCGTTCTTCCTGATCGCCGGCCCGTGCGTGATCGAGTCGGAGCAATTGCAGCTCGATGTGGCCGGTCAGCTCAAGGAAATCACCTCGGCGCTCGGCATCAACTTCATCTTCAAGTCCAGCTTCGACAAGGCCAACCGCACCTCGGGCACGAGCTTCCGCGGCCCGGGCATGGAAGAAGGCCTGCGCGTGCTGGCGGAAGTGAAGCGCCAGATCGGCGTGCCGGTGCTGACCGACGTGCACGAATACACGCCGATGGACGAGGTCGCCTCGGTCGTCGACGTGCTGCAGACCCCGGCCTTCCTCGTGCGCCAGACCGATTTCATCAAGAAGGTCTGCGCCGCCGGCAAGCCGGTCAACATCAAGAAGGGCCAGTTCCTGTCGCCATGGGACATGAAGCCGGTCGTCGAGAAGGCGAAGTCCACCGGCAACGACCAGATCATGGTCTGCGAGCGCGGCGCGAGCTTCGGCTACAACAACCTGGTCAGCGACATGCGCTCGCTCGCCGTCATGCGCGAGACCAATTGCCCGGTCGTGTTCGACGCGACCCATTCTGTGCAGCTGCCGGGCGGGCAGGGCACGTCCAGTGGTGGCCAGCGCGAGTTCGTGCCGGTGCTCGCGCGCGCGGCGATCGCCGTCGGTGTGTCGGGCGTCTTCATGGAAACCCATCCCAGGCCGGAAGAAGCGCTCAGTGACGGTCCCAATGCTTGGCCGCTGGACCGCATGCGCGCGCTGCTGGAAACCATGCTCGAGCTCGACGCCGTGACCAAGCGCGCGGGTTTCGCCGAATCCGATCTCTGACGGCCGGCTGTGCCGCTGTCCGATCTCCTCCTTTTCCGCTGACCGAGACTTTCGACCCGACCATGACGACCATCGCCAAGATCCATGCCCGCGAGATCCTCGACTCCCGCGGCAATCCGACCCTCGAAGCCGAAGTGACCCTGGATGACGGCAGCTTTGGCCGCGCGATGGTGCCGTCGGGTGCATCGACCGGTGCCCGCGAGGCGGTGGAACTGCGCGACGGCGACAAGACGCGCTATCTCGGCAAGGGCGTGCGCAAGGCCGTAGGCAACGTCAACGGCCCAATCGCCGATGCGCTCAAGGGCTTCGACGCCGCCGATCAGGCCGGTCTCGACAAGCGCCTGATCGACCTCGACGGCACCGAGAACAAGGGTCGCCTGGGCGCGAATGCGCTGCTCGGTGTGTCGATGGCGAACGCGCACGCGCTGGCCGCGTCGCGGAAGATCCCGTTGTGGAAGTTGCTGGGTGGCGACCGGGCGCCGGTGCTGCCGGTGCCGATGATGAACATCATCAACGGCGGCGCACATGCCGACAACAACGTCGATTTCCAGGAATTCATGGTGTTGCCGGTCGGCTTCAGCAGCTTCTCCGAATCGCTGCGCGCCGGCACCGAGATCTTCCACGCGCTGAAATCGGTGCTCAAGGGCCATGGCCTGAGCACGGCCGTCGGCGACGAAGGCGGCTTCGCGCCGGACTTCCGCAGCAACGTCGAAGCGCTCGACACCATTCTCGAGGCGATCGGCAAGGCAGGTTACGCCGCGGGCGACGACGTGCTGCTGGGCCTGGACGTGGCGTCGAGCGAATTCCACGACAACGGCAAGTACAACCTGGTCGGCGAGAACAAGCGCCTGACCGGCGAGCAGTTCGTCGACTTCCTCGCCGACTGGGCCGCGCAGTACCCGATCATCACGATCGAGGACGGCATGGCCGAGGACGACTGGGCCGGCTGGAGGCAGCTGACCGATCGCATCGGTGATCGCGTGCAGCTGGTCGGCGACGATCTGTTCGTCACCAATCCGAAGATCTTCAAGGAAGGCATCGACTCCAGGACCGCGAACGCGATACTGATCAAGGTCAACCAGATCGGCACGCTGACCGAGACGCTCGAAGCCATCGCCATGGCGGACGCCGCCGGTTATGCCGCCGTCGTGTCGCATCGTTCCGGCGAGACCGAGGACACGACGATCGCCGACATCGCGGTGGCCACCACGGCCACGCAGATCAAGACCGGTTCGCTGTGCCGCAGCGACCGCGTCGCCAAGTACAACCAGCTGCTGCGTATCGAGGAGGCGCTGGGCAGCGAGGCCCGTTACGCCGGCCGCGACGCATTCGTCTCGATCAAGCGCTGATCCCCCGGGACATCGCCGATGCGCGCCCTGCTTGTGGTGATGTTGCTGCTGGCCACGCTGCTGGCCTGGCTGCAGTACCGGCTCTGGTATGGCGTCGGTGGCACCGAGCAGGTCGAGGAACTGCGCGCCCGCGTCGAAGCGCAGGCGCGGCAGAACGAAGGTCTGGAGCAGCGCAATGCCGCGCTCGCAGCCGAGGTGGCCGACCTGAAGTCCGGCGAGGCGGCGATCGAGGAACGGGCGCGTGGCGAGCTGGGCATGATCAGGCCGGGCGAGACCTTCTATCGCGTCGTCGACGACGCGCGCATCGCGCCCTTGCCGGCCGAGCACGCGCTCGACCCGGACGCCCGGCAACGGGCGAATACCCCATGAGCGCCTGGGTGGTGGTGCCCGCCGCGGGGCGCGGAACGCGCTTTGGCGCCGAAGTGCCCAAGCAGTTTCTCGAGGTGGGGGGGTTGAGCCTGCTGGCGCACACCCTGAACGCCCTCGCCGGGCATGCCGGGATCGCAGGCATCGTGCTGGTGCTGGGCGCGGACGACGCGCCGGCGCTGCCCGAGTCCGTGCTGCACGGCAAGCCGTTGCTGCGCGCGGGCGGTGGCGAAACCCGCGCGGCATCGGTATTGGCTGGCCTGTACGCGCTGCCCGAATCGGTGCGGCCCGATGATTTCGTGCTCGTGCACGACGCTGCGCGGCCGAACCTGCATCCCGGCGATCTCGACGCACTGCTCGAGCGCGGGCGCATGGATCCCGTCGGCGCGATCCTCGCCGCGCCGGTGCGCGACACGCTCAAGCGCGCAGGCGACGAAGGCGGCATCGACGGTACCGAGCCGCGCGAACGGCTCTGGCGCGCGCTGACGCCGCAACTGTTCCGCCGCCTGCAACTGGGCCGGGCACTGGAAGCCGCGGATGCCGCGGGCGTCGCGGTGACGGACGAGGCCATGGCGATGGAACTCCAGGGCACGCGCCCCTTGCTGGTCGAAGGCCGCGAAGACAACTTCAAGGTCACGACACCTGCCGACCTTGCGCGCTTCGAGTTCGAGCTGTCGCGTCGAGGGTGAAGGGCTGTCCATCCGGCACGCGTTCTTCCGGAGAGCGTGGCGCGTGAGGCGGCATCCGGCTCATGCATACGACCGCAGGAAGCCGTGCGGATGGGTGTTCGCAGCAGGAGCCGACCGGTCGCTCGAGCGCCTGCCGCGCAGTCCGTAATGGACGCACATGCCGGCCATGGGCCCTGTTGGGACTCCGCGCGGCATGGCCACTGGGCTCTCCGTGACCAGGCTGCGGCTTGCCCGATCCGCGATCCGTGGCAAGCTGCCGTCCCGTTTTTTGCCGCAGGATCCGTCCCATGACTGCCACGTCTGGTTTCCGCATTGGCCAGGGCTTCGACGTCCACGCCTTCGGCGCTGGCGACCACGTCATGGTCGGCGGCGTCCGCATTCCGCACAGCCACGGCGTGCTCGCGCACAGCGACGGCGACGTGGCCCTGCACGCCCTGTGCGACGCGATGCTCGGGGCACTCGCCTTGGGCGACATCGGCGTGCATTTCCCGCCGTCTGTTGACCGCTGGAAGGGGGCCGACAGTCGCGCGCTGCTGCGCCATTGCAATGCGCTGTTGGCCGAACGCGGCTGGCGGGTCGGCAATGCCGACGTCACCGTGATCTGCGAGCGGCCGAAGATCGGCCCGCATGCGGATGCGATGCGCGCGGCGATCGCCGGCGACCTCGGCATCGCGCCGGACTGCATCTCGGTCAAGGCGACGACCAGCGAGAAGCTCGGCTTCACCGGCCGCGGCGAGGGCATCGCCGCGCAGGCGGTCTGCCTGCTGGTCCGCGACGCCGCAGCGTGAATCCGACTGCCCACGGTGCGCCGGTGCTGACGGCGACGATCCGTCAGGATCCGGCGGATTTCCGCGTCGACGAGATCGACGGCTTCGAAGCCAGCGGCAGCGGCGAACACCTGCTCTTGACCATCGAAAAGGCCGGCATGAACACCGCGTTCGTCGCGCGGCTGCTCGCGCAGTGGGCGGGGGTGGATGCGCGCGCGGTGGGCTATGCCGGGCTGAAGGATCGGCACGCACTGACCACGCAGCGCTTCTCGGTGCAATTGCCGGGTCGCGCCGCGCCCGATATCGCCGAGCTCGAGGCACTGGGCGCGGGTGCGCACCAGTCCCTGCGCGTACTCGACCAGGCCCGGCACGCGCGCAAGCTGCCGCGAGGAGCGCTGGCCGGAAACCGGTTCGTGCTGACCCTGCGCGACGTGAGCGGCGATGCGGCGGCGATCGACGCTCGCCTGCAGACGATTGCCGCCCGCGGCGTACCGAACTACTTCGGCGAACAGCGCTTCGGTCACGATGGCGGCAACGTGGACAAGGCCCTGCGCATGTTCGCCGAGCCTCGACGCCGCATCGATCGCGAACAACGCGCGATGCTGTTGTCTGCTGCTCGTTCGGCGCTGTTCAACCGCGTGCTCGCTGCGCGGGTCGCGTCCGGCGACTGGGATGCCGGGCTCGAAGGCGAGGTGTGGATGCTCGATGGCAGTCGCAGCGTGTTCGGCCCCGAGCCGGCCAGCGAAGCGCTTGCGGCCCGTGTCGCCGCCCAGGACATCCACCCCACCGCGCCGCTGTGGGGCCGCGGCGCGCTGCGCAGCGCCGCAGCCGCGCTGGCACGGGAAGCTGCGGCCCTGGAGGACGCGCAATCGCTGGCGCTGCGTGCCGGGCTCGAGGCTGCCGGCCTGTCGCAGGAACGGCGGGCCACGCGGCTGTGTCCCGGCGACCTCCGATGGTCGTGGCCCGCGCCCGACCGGTTGGAACTCGCTTTCGCGCTGCCGGCGGGTTGCTACGCGACCGCGGTATTGGCCGAGCTCGGCACCATCGGCAACGGCGCCGTCCGTCGCCTCGCGCCTGCGCAGCCGACGGACGGCTGACCGCCCCGGGGGCGCCGGGTGTATAGCGGTGTCAGGGCAGGTTCCGCCGCGAACCCCCGTCACGGAGCCAGGGCCATGCAGAGTTCCCTTCGTATCGTCGCCGTTGTGTCCGTTCTGACCGCCGCCGGCTGCGCCAGCCAGTCGCCGCGCCTGGCCAGCGTGCCCGCGCCGCAGCCGGCGCCGTCGGCCAGTCGCATCGCGGTCGACAGCACCTATGTCGGGCGCGTCAACCAGACCGCGCTACGCCGCGGCCTGCAGGTACATTGGATCAATCCGCCAATGCGGCGGGCCCGCCAGGACTGAGTGGCTCGTGCGCCGGCTGATCGCCAGCCAGCGCAGCATCACCTGAGCGTGCGTGCCTTGCGCGCGCCGGACAATGTGGTGTCGGTCGACATCCGCGCCTCCGCCGTGGACGCTCGGAGGGTTCACCGACCGGTTCGGCCCACGGAGGCCCTTTTCTAGGCCTGCCGGGGGACCGCTTGCCGCGGCGACGGTTAGTAGTAATACTACTAACCATGGACATCTCTCCGACCCAACACGCGATTCTCGACATGATCGGCGAGCGCATCGAGTCCGAAGGCATGCCGCCTTCGCAGGCCGAGATCGCGCGGGCCTTCGGATTCAGCGGCGTTCGTGCCGCGCAATACCACCTCGATGCCCTGGAAGCTGCAGGCGCCATCGAGCGCGTGCCGGGACGTGCGCGCGGCATCCGCGTGCGGGCACCGGCGCAGTCGCGACCCGCATCCGACCTGCAGGGCGATGCGCTCCGGCTGCCGGTGCTGGGCCAGGTCGCGGCCGGCGCCCCGATCGGGGCCGACATCGGTTCCGACGACTACCTCGTGCTCGACCGCGTGCTGTTCTCCCCGTCGCCGGACTACCTGCTCAAGGTCAAGGGCGATTCGATGCGCGACGAAGGCATCTTCGAAGGGGACCTGATCGGCGTCCACCGCACGCGCGACGCGCGTTCCGGGCAGATCGTCGTCGCCCGGGTGGATGACGCGATCACCGTCAAATTGTTGAAGATCGGCAAGGACCGCATCCGCCTGATGCCGCGCAATCCCGACTACGCCCCCATCGAGGTGCTGCCCGACCAGGACTTCGCGATCGAGGGCCTGTACTGCGGGCTGGTCAGGCCGAACCGATGAGCGCTGTGTCGCCTGGGCGCAGGGCGTGCGCGGCGTTCCCCGACGGCCATCCGCGCAGCGCGCCGCTGACCGGCACGCCCATATCCACATAATTTTGCTTCCTCCCTGCAGCGTCGCAGCCTGTGCGACCTGTGATTGCGAGGATGCTCCCACCAGACCGGAATACGAATGACAAGGACCACGACGATGGACGAGAACAAGAAGCGCGCGCTTTCCGCAGCCCTGAGCCAGATCGAGAAGCAGTTCGGCAAGGGCTCGGTGATCCGCATGGGCGATCGCGTATCCGAAGTGGTTCCGGTGATTCCGACCGGCTCGCTGCAGCTCGATCTTGCCCTCGGCATCGGCGGCCTCCCGCGTGGCCGCGTCATCGAGGTCTACGGTCCGGAATCCTCGGGCAAGACCA
Source organism: Luteimonas chenhongjianii (assembly GCF_002327105.1). GTDB lineage: Bacteria > Pseudomonadota > Gammaproteobacteria > Xanthomonadales > Xanthomonadaceae > Luteimonas > Luteimonas chenhongjianii. The sequence goes on from NZ_CP023406.1 coordinate 1,464,058, forward strand.
CGCTGACCCTGCAGACGATCGCGCAGTGCCAGAAGCTGGGCGGCGTCGCCGCGTTCATCGACGCCGAGCACGCGCTCGATCCGACCTACGCGCAGAAGCTCGGCGTCAACGTCGAGGACCTGCTGGTCTCCCAGCCCGACACTGGCGAGCAGGCGCTCGAGATCGCCGACATGCTGGTGCGCTCCAATTCGGTCGACATGGTCGTGATCGACTCCGTCGCCGCGCTGACCCCGCGCGCCGAGATCGAAGGCGAGATGGGCGATCAGCTGCCGGGCCTTCAGGCGCGCCTGATGAGCCAGGCGCTGCGCAAGCTGACCGGCAACATCAAGCGCAGCAACTGCATGGTGTTCTTCATCAACCAGCTGCGCATGAAGATCGGCATCATGATGCCGGGCCAGAGCCCTGAAACCACGACGGGCGGCAACGCGCTGAAGTTCTATGCCTCGGTGCGCCTCGACATCCGCCGGATCGGTGCGATCAAGAAGGGTGACGAGATCATCGGCAACCAGACCCGCATCAAGGTCGTCAAGAACAAGATGGCACCGCCGTTCAAGCAGGTGGTCACCGAGATACTCTACGGCGAGGGCATCAGCCGCGAGGGCGAACTGATCGACATGGGCGTTGAAGCCAAGCTCATCGAGAAGGCGGGTGCGTGGTACAGCGCCGGTGACGAGCGGATCGGTCAGGGCAAGGAGAACGCCCGCCAGTACCTCAAGGACAACCCCGAGGTCGCCGCGCGCATCGAGGCGGGCATCCGCGAGCGCCTGCTGCCGGCAGTGGCGGTCGTCCCGGACGATGAAGAAGTCGACGCCGGCTGAGGCCGGCATGACGGAGCCGCATGATCCGGCCGATGCCGTCGGCGCGCGCAGTGAAAGCTGCGACGCGGGCGCTTCGGGGCTGACAGGTGGCACCGGCAAACGGCGCAAACGCCGTGAGATGACGCCCGCGATGCGGGCGTTGTCGTTGCTGGTGCGGCGCGAACATTCGCGCCCCGAGTTGTTGCGCAAGCTCGAGGCGCGCGGGGTGGACAGCGAGGAAGCTGTCGCGGCGGTCGAACAGATGCACGCCGCCGGCTGGCAGGACGACGCGCGTTTCGCAGCGAGTCTTGCCCGCAGCCGGGCGACCGGCGGATACGGCCCGCTGCGGATCGAGGCCGAACTCGGCAGTCATCGGCTGACCGACAGCCAGATCGCCGCCGCTTTCGAATCGCTGGCGGCCGACGGCGAGGCCGACTGGCCGCAGCGTGCACGCGACCTGCTCGAGCGTCGTTACGACGTCGGCGCGTTCGCCGCTGACCCTGCGCTGCGCCGCAAGGCCGTGGAGTTCCTGCGGCGTCGCGGCTTCGACGGCGACACCGCCTATGGCGCGGTGCGGGCCCTGCAGGCCGGCTGACCCCGCCCTGACGGTCGTGTCACGCGCGAAGCCTGCACGGCCGGGCAGGGCGCCGGGTGCCCGGGCGGCCTGCTACCCTTCGCTTTCCTGGGCATGACGTTGGATCGGCACCGTCGAAGACGGACGCGCGTGGTACCGGCATGCCCATGCCCCCTCCCGCATCGTCCGTCAGGCCCATGACCACGCAGACCTCCAGCACCGCCCAGATCCGCAGCGACTTCATCGAATTCTTCAAGGGCAAGGGCCACACCATCGTGCCGTCCGCGCCGCTGGTGCCCGGCAACGACCCGACGCTGCTGTTCACCAACTCGGGCATGGTGCAGTTCAAGGACGTGTTCCTCGGCGCGGAGAAGCGCAGCTACGTGCGCGCCGCCGATGTACAACGTTGCCTGCGCGCGGGCGGCAAGCACAACGATCTCGACCAGGTCGGCTATACCGCGCGCCATCACACGTTCTTCGAAATGCTCGGCAACTGGTCGTTCGGCGACTACTTCAAGAAGGAGGCGATCGCCTGGGCCTGGGAGCTTCTGACCGGCGTGTGGAAGCTGCCGGCCGAGCGGCTGCTGGTCACCGTCTACCACACCGACGACGAGGCTTATGCGCTGTGGCGCGACATGGTCGGCGTGCCGGAAGAACGGATCGTGCGCATCGGCGACAACAAGGGCGCGCCGTTTGCTTCCGACAATTTCTGGCAGATGGCCGACACCGGCCCATGCGGGCCGTGCACCGAGATCTTCTACGACCACGGCCCGTCGCATTTCGGCGGACCGCCCGGCTCGCCCGACGAGGACGGTGACCGCTTCATCGAGATCTGGAATCTCGTCTTCATGCAGTTCGACAAGCAGGCCGACGGCAGCCTCCTGCCGCTGCCGGCGCCGTGCGTGGACACCGGCATGGGGCTCGAGCGCCTGGCCGCGATTCTGCAGGGCGTGCACAGCAACTACGAGATCGACCTGTTCCAGGCGCTGATCCGCAAGGCCGCCGAGCTCACCGGCACCCAGGATCTGGAGAACAAGTCGTTGCGCGTGATCGCCGACCATATCCGCGCCTGCAGCTTCCTGATCGTCGACGGTGTGCTGCCGTCCAATGAAGGCCGCGGTTACGTGCTGCGCCGGATCATCCGGCGGGCCCTTCGGCACGGCTGGATGCTCGGCGTGCGTCAGCCCTTCTTCAGCGCGATGGTCGAAACGCTCGATGCGGTGATGGGCGAGGCCTATCCCGAGCTGCATGCCAAGCGCGAGCTGGTCGAACGCGCGCTCAGGGTCGAGGAAGAACGCTTTGCCGAGACGCTCGACGCGGGCATGCGCATCTTCGACGAAGTGGCCTCCCGCAGTAATGGCGCAATCCCCGGAGAGGACGCGTTTCGCCTGTACGACACCTACGGCTTCCCGCTGGACCTCACCCAGGACATCGCGCGCGAGCGTGGCCTCGATGTCGACATGGCCGGCTTCGACGCCGCAATGCAGCGCCAGCGCGAGACCGCGCGCGCGGCCGGCAAGTTCTCTGCCGGCACCGGTCTGTCGGCCGAACTGGTCTCGCAGCTGTCGCCCACCACGTTTGTCGGGGACGGTGTCACGTCCGCGGACGACCTGCGGGTCGTCGCGCTGTTGCAGAACGGGCGGCCGGTCGATGCGGTTGCAGCGGGTGAGGAGGCGGTCGTGATCCTCGATCGCACGCCGTTCTATGCCGAATCCGGTGGCCAGGTCGGTGATACCGGCGCGCTCGAGGCCGATGGACTGCGCTTCGAAGTAGGCGACACGCAGAAGCTCTCCGGCCAGTTCCATGGCCATGTCGGCCGGGTGACGTCGGGCGCGCTGCGCACCGGCGATCGCGTGCGCGGCGTCGTCGATGCGGAGCGCCGCGATTCGATCGTGCTCAATCACAGCGCCACGCACCTGCTGCACGGCGCGCTCCGCGAACTGCTCGGTACGCACGTCGCGCAGAAGGGCTCGCTGGTCGCGCCCGAGCGGCTGCGCTTCGACTTCTCGCATTTCCAGCCGGTCACCGCCGAGGAGCTCGCCGAGATCGAACGGCGCGTCAACGTCGAGGTGCGCGCCAACCACCCGGTGCGCATCGAGCAGATGGACATGCAGAGCGCGCTCGATTCCGGCGCGATGGCGCTGTTCGGCGAAAAGTACGGCGAGCGCGTGCGCGTGGTGACGATGGGCGAGTCGGTGGAACTGTGCGGCGGTACCCACGTCGACCGTACCGGTCGCATCGGGCTGTTCAAGCTGGTTTCCGAAGGCGGTGTCTCCTCGGGCGTACGCCGCGTCGAGGCGCTGACCGGACAGGCCGCGCTCGATCATGTGCGCGCGGACGAGGAACGCATGCGTCAGGCGGCGGGGCTTCTGGGCGGCAGCCCCGGCGAAATCGGCGAGCGGGTGCGCGCCCTGCTGGAGCGGCAGAAGCAGCTCGAGCGCGAACTCGAGACGATCAAGGCCAAGGCTGCCAGTGGCGCGACCGCCGATCTGGGCGAATCAGCCGTCGATGTGGGTGGCGTCAAGATTGTCGCCGCACGTATCGAGGGGCTCGACGCGAAGGCGTTGCGTGACGCCGTCGATCGGCTCAAGCAGCAGCTCGGCGATGTCGTGGTGCTGCTCGCCGGCGCAAGCGAGGGCAAGGTAGCGCTGGTGGCCGGAGTCTCGGGAGCGGCCAGCGGACGGGTCAAGGCGGGCGAATTGCTGTCGCATGTGGCCGGTCGTATCGGCGGCAAGGGCGGCGGTCGACCAGATCTGGCCCAGGGCGGCGGCGAGGACGGGCCGGCCCTGATTGCAGCCCTTGAGGACGTTCCTGACTGGGTTGCGACACGGCTCGGCTAAGCGGGCGTTAAACAGTGTCGTCCGTGTATTGACCGGTCGGGCGGCAGAGGACATGCTTCACGCCCTTGATGGGTCTGTAATCGGTTTCCATGGTCGATAACGGTCCGATTACAGCTATGCCGGCGCGTTTGATGCGCGTCGCGCCCAGGAGATTGTTATGTTGATTTTGACCCGCCGTGTCGGGGAAACGCTGATGATTGGTGACTCGGTCTCGGTGACCGTGCTCGGCGTCAAGGGCAACCAGGTGCGTATCGGTATCACCGCGCCGAAGGATGTCGCCGTGCATCGCGAAGAGATCTACCAGCGGATCCATGGGGAAGGCGAGTCGAGCGATGTGCAGGAAGATTTGCCGCAGACGCCCTGAATCGGTATCCTTCGCCCCGCGTTCGGTGCATGCATCAGACGCGTTGCTTCGGAGAGTTGCCCGAGTGGCTGAAGGGGCTCCCCTGCTAAGGGAGTATGGGGCTTAAAACTCCATCGAGGGTTCGAATCCCTCACTCTCCGCCACTGCTTAGATCGATCGGATTCCTCGCGAATCGCTGAAAAAATCTTTGCAGAGGTGGTTGACGAAACATCGGAATTTCTGCAAAATTCCGCTTCTGTTCAAAGCGCCCGTAGCTCAGTTGGATAGAGCACCAGGCTACGAACTTGGGGGTCGGAGGTTCGAATCCTTCCGGGCGCGCCAGAACATACGAAGAGGCCAGCGAGCGATCGCTGGCTTTTTTGTTGCCTGCGTTTTTTCCGACGACTGCTGCTGCGCGATCTATCCCGTCAGCAATGAACCCGACGCCGGGCGCTGCCGTCTCCGATTTCAGTGTGCGTCGGCACTGCGCGGCTCTCCATCTGCTTCCTGGCGCTCGGCGAGCCGCAAGCGATGCATGGCGCGAAATCGATGTCTTGCCGGTGATCGCGTGCATCGCGCAGCGATGCGTATTTGCCCGGCACGCACGGCAAACGAAGACTTCTGACGTCGTCTGGCTGGCCAGGCCCAGGCCGGCGCGTGTCGCCCGCCTCAAGCGGACGTGGTGGGGTTATCCGGGCGGCCTGTAGCACCGGCAGCTCGCCATGGACGTGGCATGGCTGTGCATCGCCCCAGGGCGCGTGATGTCACGTGCAGTGGCAGCGTTCGCGCTGCGGCAAGCGCAGTGGTACGGAGTGGCGCGGCGACGCGCACGGGACGAGACGGCGCAGCTGGCTGCGCCGGCGCAACGCAGCCGTTACAGGCGAGCGTCGACCGCGTCGACCGGCAGGACCGCCTTGACGTCGAACAGCACTGCGCCCGGCTTTCCGAACTTGCGCAGGCCATCTGCACCGAGCTCGCGGAACCGGGTGTGCGCGACAGCGAGCACGACCGCGTCGTAGATGCCCGCTTGCGGCGTGTCGATCGGCGTCAGGCCGTATTCGTGCTGCGCGTAGGCGGGGGCCACCCACGGATCATGGACATCGACCTGGATGCTGTAGCTCTCCAGTTCGCGCACGACGTCGATGACGCGGGTGTTGCGCAGATCCGGGCAGTTCTCCTTGAACGCCAGGCCCAGTACGAGCACGCGCGCACCCGCGGTCTGGATGCCGCGCTGCTGCATCAGCTTCACCACGCGCTGGGCGACATGCAGGCCCATGCTGTCGTTGATGCGCCGGCCGGCGAGGATGACCTCCGGGTGGTAGCCGATCTCCTGCGCCTTGTGCGTGAGGTAGTAGGGATCCACGCCGATGCAATGACCGCCGACGAGTCCAGGGCGGAACGGCAGGAAGTTCCATTTGGTGCCGGCGGCTTCGAGCACCTCGTGGGTGTCGATGCCCAGGCGGTCGAAGATCAGCGCGAGCTCGTTGACGAGCGCGATGTTGACGTCGCGCTGGGTGTTCTCGATGACCTTGGCCGCTTCCGCCACGCGGATGCTCGAGACCCGATGGGTCCCGGCCTCGACGATGTCGCGGTAGAGGGTGTCGACGAATCCGGCCGCGGCCTCGCTCGAGCCGGCGGTGACCTTCAAGGTGTTCTCGAGACGGTGTTCCTTGTCGCCCGGATTGATCCGTTCGGGGCTGTAACCGACGTGGAAGTCCTCCAGAAAGCGCAGGCCCGAGACGCGCTCGAGGATCGGCACGCAGATCTCTTCCGTCGCACCCGGATACACGGTCGATTCGAAGATCACGACGCCGCCGCGCTGAAGCGCGGCTCCGACCGCGGCGCTCGCCGCCTCGAGTGCGCCCAGGTCCGGCCGTTTGTAGGCGTCGACCGGCGTGGGCACGGTGACGATGTGCACATTGCATCCGGCGAGGTCGGCCGCGTCGGCGCTATAGCGCAGATGCGACGCCGAGCGCAGTTCGTCGGGCGACAGCTCGCGGGTATGGTCGTCACCGCGCTGCAGGCCCGCCACGCGGGTGGTGTCGATGTCGAAGCCCAGAGTGGCGTGTCGGCGTCCGAACGCGACCGCGAGCGGCAGGCCGACGTAGCCCAGGCCGATGATGGCGATGCGGATGTCGTCGCGTGCGGGCAACGGTGCGGTCATGCAGGAGCGCTCGGTAGGCAATCGGCGCAGTGTAGCGGACGCCCTTCGCCCCGCTCAGGCGTCAGCGAGCCAGGCTGCGATCACGGCGGGCGTGCGCATCCACGCGAAATGATCTGCCGCTGTGCCGAGATCGCGGGCGGCGAAGCCGGCAATGTCCGCGTCCGCACCGCTCCCGAGCTTCGACAGCAGGAAGCGTAGAGAGGTTGGTGGCCCCAGCCAGTCGTCGTGCAGCCACGCCGCGCGGACGTCGACTTGCACGCGCCCCATTGCGGCATCCAGATCGACGCCCAGGCCCGCAGCCGAATAACGTCCACGCAGTCCGCTGCACGTCCAGTCGGCGATCACGCTCCGCGACTCGTTGCCGGCAAAGCCCAGCCGGCGACCCGGCAGCGCACCACGGACACGCGCGATCCAGGCCATGAAGCGGTAAAGCGGCGGCAGCGCATAGCGCACACGCGGTGGAAACGCGCGCCAGTAGGGCGCGCCACTGGCGACGAGCCAGAGTGTCTGCGCTGTATCGGGATGCAGCGCGAGGTGGCAGCACGCGAGCTGGCCGCCGAGGCTGTGACCACCGACGATGCGCGCCGCATTCGGCGCGCAGCCATCCAGCGCTGCGCCGCTGCCGGCGATATCGGCAAGGAGTTCACGGTAACCCCAGTCGTGGTCGCGCCCGGCGCGCAGGTTGCTCGATCCGATGCCGCGCCATTCGTGCAGGCCCACGGCGACACCACGCGCCGCCAGTGCGTCGGCGAAAGGCAGGTAGTGCCTGGCCGGTACGCCCATCGCCGGCAGCCACAACAGACGTCTGCGTGGTGCCTCGGGCACGCGCGTGATCAGCTCGAAGCGATGGTCGTCGCCGACCTCGACCGCGGTCACCCCCGCCGCAGCGCTCACGGCGCCAGGCGACCGAGATGTCCGAGCACGCTGACGTCGCTGCGTCCCGGCCGATAGGCGTCGCGCATCGCCCTGTGCACGTAGCCGATGCCGGCGCGGCAGGCCGCTGCCCCGTCATCGCCCAGCGCAAGCCGAGCCGCGATCGCCGACGACAGCGTGCAGCCGGTGCCGTGGCCATCGATCTCCAGGCGTGGCGCGCGATGGGTGAACGCGGCCGCCGCATCGGCGTAGCGGTCGACCACCTCATCGCCTTCGTGGAGATGGCCTCCCTTGAGCAGAACGCCCTGCGCACCGAGCGCACGCAGCGCGGCGAGGGCCGCGTCGGCAGCCGCGCCGCCGTCGATCGCACGGCCGAGCAGAAGCTCCGCTTCCGGCAGGTTCGGCGTCAAGACGTGGGCGCGCGGAATCAGGCGACCGCGCAGTGCGCCCAGTGCGTTGTCGTCGAGCAGCTTGGCGCCGGAAGTCGCGATCATCACCGGGTCGACCACGATCGGCAGCTCGGGGTGTTGCGCCAGTGCATCGACCACCGCGTCGACGATCTCCGCCGTCGCCAGCATGCCGATCTTGACCGCGCGTATGTCGAAATCGTCGAAGCAGGCGTCGATCTGGGCGCGCAGGAACGCAACCGGCGGCGCATGAACCGCGGTCACGCCCCGGGTGTGCTGCGCGGTCAACGCGGCGATCGCGGACAAGCCGTGCACGCGATGCGCGGCAAAGGTCTTGAGGTCGGCCTGGATGCCGGCGCCGCCGCCGGAATCGGAACCGGCAATGGTCAGGACCGAGATGGCGCGCGAGGGTGATGTACTCATCGGCGTATTGTGCCTGCCGGCCTTCGCGGCTGCGATGGATCAGTCCGCCGGCCTCGCAGGTACTCCGCGCCATTGGCGATAGGCCGTGTACCCCAGGCCCGTGGCCCCCGTGAGTGTGGCGGGGATCAGCAGCGCGTCGTAGCGCAGCAGCGTGAACAGCCATGCGCCCGCCGCCCCTCCGGCCAGAAACGCCGCGATGATCAGTGCGCTCAGCGAAAGCCGCCGGATGGGCAGTGGTCGGCCGCGCAACAGGTGTCCGAGGCCGATGCCCAGGTCGGTGAACATGCCGCTCAGATGCGTGGTTCGGACCAGCGCGCCACTGTAGGTCGTTGCCAGTGCGTTCTGCAGTCCGCAGGCCATCGCCGCAAGGAGCGCGCCGTAGAGCGCGGCGCGCTCGAACAGGGGAACCGCCGCCGCCAGCAGGCCCGCCTCCAGCGCCAGAGCAACACCGTAACGGCGCCCGAGTCGCAGGGCGTCGTCCTGCAGGATCAGGCCACTCAGGGTGGCGCCTGCACAGAACGCCAGCACGATGCCGGCAAGTTGCAGGGCTGTGCTGCGGTCTCCGGCGACCAGCGCCGCTCCGAGCAGGGTGGTGGTGCCTGTGAGGTGGCTCAGCGCCTGATATTCGAACCCGAGGTAGCCGACGACGTTGACCATGCCTGCCACGCAGGCAAGCACGATCGCGCCGATCCACACCCAGGCCGGCAGCCGGCTATCCACGCGCGCTGCCGGTTGGCAAAAGACATGCGTGGAGCCTGCTGCCGGAGCGGCTCATCCAGGACTCATCCCCGGCGCATGGCCGGCGTCACAGCACTTCGGACGCGAAATCGGCCAGACGCGAACGCTCGCCGCGGCGCAGGGTTACGTGGGCACTGTGCGCCCAGTGCTTGAACCGGTCGACCGCATAGGTCAGTCCCGACGTGGTTTCGGTGAGGTAGGGCGTATCGATCTGCTCGACATTGCCAAGGCACACGATCTTCGTCCCCGGCCCGGCGCGCGTGATCAGGGTCTTCATCTGCTTGGGCGTGAGGTTCTGAGCCTCGTCGAGGATCAGGTAGCGCGACAGGAACGTACGCCCGCGCATGAAGTTCATCGAGCGGATCTTGATGCGCGATGCCAGCAGGTCGTTGGTCGCCGCGCGGCCCCAGCTGCCGCCGGCCTGGTTGTGGGTGAGCACTTCGAGGTTGTCGGTCAGCGCGCCCATCCACGGCGTCATCTTCTCCTCCTCGGTACCGGGCAGGAAGCCGATGTCCTCACCGACACTGACCGTCGCGCGCGTCATGATGATCTCGCGATAGCGCTGCTGGTCCATCGTCTGCGCCAGGCCGGCCGCCAGCGCGAGCAGCGTCTTGCCCGTGCCGGCGGTGCCGAGCAGGGTGACGAAATCGATCTCCGGATCCATCAGTGCGTTGAGCGCGAAGTTCTGCTCGCGGTTGCGTGCGTTGATGCCCCAGACCGCATGCTGGATATGACGGAAGTCGTCGACGATCTGCAGCGTCGCGCGGCCGTCTTCGACCCTGACCACCCGGAACTCCGATTCCTCGTCGCCCGGCAGGTACAGGAACTGGTTGGCGTGCCAGTCCTCCTCGCCCACCGCCAGCTCGTAGTACGTGCGGCCCTTGTCCGTCCAAGAGCGCAGGTCCTTGCCGTGCATCGACCAGAAATCCGCCGGCAGGGCGGTGGCGCCGGTATAGAGCAGGCTGAAATCGTCGAGCGCGCGGTCGTTTTCGTAGTCCTCGTTGCGGATGCCGGCGATCGACGCCTTGATCCGCAGGTTGATGTCCTTCGAGACGAACACCACCGGATAGTCCGGCTCGCTGCGCAGCAACTCGAGGATCGCGCCCAGGATGCGGTTGTCGGGCGCGGCCACACCGAACGAGGCCTGATCCTCGGACGGCACCGTGGTCTGGAACCGCAGCTTGCCCACGCTCTGCGCGCCGCGCAGCTGCAGGCCCTGCGGACGCTGCAGGGGCAGGCCGGTCGCCACCTGGTCGCTGCCCGCGCTCTGCAGAAGCTCGTTGATGAACCGGCTGGCCTGGCGCGCACTGCGACTCGCCTCGCTCGTGCCCTTCTTGCCGTTGTCCAGCTCTTCGATCACCTGCATCGGCAGGTAGACATCGTGCTCCTCGAATTTGAACAGCGCTGTGGGGTCGTGCATCAGCACGTTGGTATCGAGCACGTAGACGCGTTTGCCTTCGGTCATCATCGGAGTGTCGGCGTTCCGTAGTGGGAGGGGATGACGGAGCTGGAGATTGCGGTATCGCACACGCAACGCCGCGCCGCCGTGACCCCGGATGCGGGACGGCGTGCGGCTTGGAGAATCGTTGCAGTCACTGCGACTGCGCGGCCTGGAGTGCTTCGAGGACGGCCTGCGCGTGGCCCGGGACACGGACCTTGCGCCACTCTGCGGCGATGCGGCTTTCGGGATCGATCAGGAACGTACTGCGCTCGATGCCCAGCACCTTGCGGCCGTACATGTTCTTCTCGCGGATCACGTCGAACGCGCGGCACAGCGCCTCGTCTGCATCGCTGACCAGCGCAAACGCATAGCCCTGCCTGGCGCAGAAGTTGTCGTGCGACTTCACGGAATCGCGCGAGACGCCGTAGACATCAGCGCCCAGCGCGGCGAACTGCGGCAGCCGCGCGTTGAAGTCGAGGCCCTCGGTGGTGCAGCCGGGCGTCGAGTCCCTGGGATAGAAATAGAGGACCAGCCAGCGTCCGGCATGGTCGGCCAGCGTGGCCGTCTCGCCGCCCGACAGCGCCAGTGGCAACTCCAGGGTGGCGGCTGCGAGCTTCTTGCGTGCTTGAGGCATCGTGCGAACGGCGTTCCATTGCGGCAGGCAATTCCACAATGCGCGCGGCCGGGTGCTTTCGCAAGCGCCCGCGCGCAGGTTCAGAACTTCATCGGATCCATGATCGCGTCGAGGTTCAAGTGATCGCAGAACTCGAGGAAATCGTCGCGCAGCGCGGCGATGTGCATGTTGGCCGGAATGCCGATGGTGATCTGGGCCGAAAACATGTCGGCGCCGGTCTGCATCGCGCGATAGCGCGAGGAATGCAGGCTCTCGATCGTGATGCCCTGGCGGTCGAAGAAGTCGGCGAGCTGGAACAGGATGCCCGGCTTGTCGGCGGCGACCACTTCCACCACGTAAGGCAACAGGTTGGACTGCACCGGCTTGGGCCCCGTGCGGTACCACACCAGCTTGAGGTCCTCCTCGCGCTCGAGGCGCGTGAGCATGGCCTCGAGCTTCGCCACCGCGTCCCAGGGGCCGTTGGCCAATGCGGTGACCGAGACATCGCGGCCCACGGTCGACAGGCGGGTGTCGACGAGGTTGCAACCACTGTCGGCGATGCGGCGCGAAACGGACAGCAGCGGCGAGGCCGGATGCGTCGTATAGGCGTTGATCAGCAGATAGTTCTCGTTCGGCGAGGGCCGTGCTGCGGTGTCGGTATCGGTCAAGGGGGGGTCCGCGGCGGGAAACGGGTCGACCGGGCGGTCGATGGCGACTGGAGGGTGAACGGCGTCCGGACGGTACCGGATGCGCGGATCAGCATACTTGCCGGTCCTTCATGGCCGCAAGTAACATCGGCCGGCAATTTTCCGTGCCAAATCGCCGTTTTATCGCGGGCGCGCACTCTCAGGCCCACCGGGCCGCTCACCGGATCAACGTCTTGCGACTCTCAGGCAGCATCACCGCACTTGCCACTCCCTTCGATGCCGATGGCGCACTGGACCGTGCCGCGTGGAAGCGACTGCTCGAGAGCCAGATCGACGCCGGCACCCAGGGCCTCGTGGTCGCGGGTTCGACCGGCGAGGCGGCCGCGCTGGATGACGGAGAGTACGAGTGGCTGGTGACTTCGGCTGTCGCGATGGCCGCCGGGCGCGTGCCGGTGCTGGCAGGGACCGGTATGTCGGCGACCGCCAGGACGGTCGCGGCGACCCGCCGGCTCGCCGCGATGGGCGCGGATGTCGCGCTGGTCGTCGTCCCGCCGTACGTGCGGCCGACCCAGGCCGGACTTGTGGCGCATTACCGCGCAGTCGCGGACGAGGGCGGACTTCCGGTCCTGCTCTACAACGTGCCCGGACGAACCGGCGTCGACATGTTGCCCGCCACGGTCGCCGAACTCGCCACGCATCCACGCATTGTCGGCATCAAGGAGGCCCACGATGGCGTCGAACGCATGCAGGCGCTGCTGGCGCTGCAGAGCGAGTCCTTCGCCGTGCTCAGTGGCGATGATCCGAGCGCCGCACGTGCGATGCTTGCTGGTGCCGACGGCGTGATCTCGGTCGCATCCAATATCGTGCCGGCGGCGTTCCGCCAGCTGTGCGACCTGGCCCGGGCCGGTAGGGCCGACGCGGCCGGCGCCCTGGATGCGCGGCTCAAGCCGGTCCAGGCGTTCTGCGGGGTCGAATCCAATCCCATTCCCGTCAAGGCGGTGCTGGCGAGGCAGGGCTACGGCCACGGCCTGCGCCTGCCTCTGACGACACTGGCCGAGGCGCACCGCGCCGAAGCCGACGATGTGACGCGACTCGCGGCGGACATTGAAGCGTCCTGCCGCGCCCGCGCCGCCTGATTTCCCAGGAGATACCACGATGCGTCTACCCCGTTCCTCCATGCGCTATGTCGCCATTGCTGCAGTTGCGGTCGCAGTCGTGGGCACCAGCGGCTGCCGCTGGTTCAAGAAGGACAACGCGCTCTATGCGCAGAGCCCTGAAACCCGTCCGCTGGAAGTGCCGCCCGATCTCGATCTGCCGCGGGCCGATGGCGCGATGGCATTGCCGGGCACCCCCAGCTCGGTCACCCGGTCCGCGACCGGCGCGGCCCAGGCCAATCCGAACGTCTCGTTCGCCGTGCCCGGGCAGCGCGATGCGGTGTTCGCCCAGGTCGGGCAGGCGCTCGCGGCCACTGACGGGGTCACCGTCAACAGCCGGTCAGAGGCGCTTGGTACGTATGACATCAGCTACGCCGGCAGCCAGTTCCTGCTCCGCGTGGCCTCGGGCCAGGACGGCGCGGTGGTATCGGCGGTCGATGCGCGTGGCGTCGCGGCGGCCGGCGAGGCGCCGACGCGCCTGATCGCATCGTTGCGTGCCGCGCTGGCGCCTTAACGCTCCTGCGTCGGCCGGTCCACCTGCGGACATGTACGAAAACGGGCGCCTCGGCGCCCGTTCTTGTTTCTTTGGGTGGAAGCGCCGTGTGGATCAGCGCTCCAGCAGCGGCAGCTTGTCCGGCTTGCCTTCCCAATCCTTCGCGTCCGGCATCGGGTCCTTGCGCGTGGTGATCACCGGCCAGGCTTTTGCCAGCTCGGCGTTCAGTGCGACGAACGCCTCCTGTCCGGCCGGCACGTCGTCCTCGGGATAGATCGCATTGATCGGGCATTCCGGCTCGCACAAGGTGCAGTCGATGCACTCGTCCGGGTCGATGACGAGGAAGTTCGGGCCTTCGTGGAAACAGTCCACCGGACAGACCTCGACGCAGTCGGTGTACTTGCACTTGATGCAGTTTTCGGTGACGACGAAAGGCATGGATTCGGATCGAGCGGGGCGACGAGGGATTGCAGTTTAAGGCAGCGCCCGCGGCACCGGTGCGAAGTGTTTCCATTTGTACGCCTGCCCATGAGCGAGAGTTCCCGGAAGTCCGGCCGCTGGCTTCGGAAGAACCAGTTCATGACGAGGCGTCGCGCATGCGTACCGCGGCTGTGCCCGGTGCTGCGCTACGTCGCCAGGGGTCATGGGGCGGCCCCTGGCCGGCCAACCAGTTCTGCAGGCGATGCCGACACCCGCATGCCCGAGCGGCGCAGTGCAATCCGGGAGGCCGGAATCTGTCCCTGAAAAGCAGAAAGGCCCACGCCGGTCGGCATGGGCCTTTCGCTTTGATATGGTGCTCCCTACGGGATTCGAACCCGTGTTTTAGCCTTGAGAGGGCCACGTCCTGGGCCTCTAGACGAAGGGAGCTGGGGTCCGCCGCAAGCGGCGCCGGTTGGACGACCGGTCTGCAAACGCGTCTAAGACGTGTGCAGCTTGCTAGTATAGCAGGCTTGCTGGCGCCGCAACGGCCGCCTGAGAAAAATTTCAGAACTTGATGCATACCCATTCCACGCCCGTTCCAGACGCCGTGACTGCTCAGCTGCGGATCATTCCGCGCGACCAGCACATCATCTCGCGCCGGCAGATCAGCCAGAACGCGTTGCGGGTGCTGTATCGCCTGCACGAGTCCGGGCATGAGGCCTATCTGGTCGGCGGCGCGGTCCGCGACCTGCTTGTCGGCCTGGTTCCGAAGGACTTCGACATTGCGACCGACGCCACGCCCGAGCAGGTCAAGGCGCTGTTCCGCAACTGCCGCCTGATCGGCCGCCGGTTCCGGCTGGCGCATGTGGTGTTCGGTCGCGAGATCATCGAGGTCGCGACGTTCCGCGCCAACGTCGACGATGGCAGCGGAGACCGCGAGGTTCACGATGGTGGACGCCTGCTGCGCGACAACGTCTACGGCACGATCGAAGACGATGCGGTCCGCCGCGACTTCACTGCCAACGCGTTGTATTACGCGATCGCCGACTTCTCGGTGCGCGATTACACCGGCGGCTACGAAGACGTGCAGAACCGCGTGATGCGGCTGATCGGCGACCCGGAAACGCGTTATCGCGAAGACCCGGTGCGGATGCTGCGTGCGGTGCGGCTGGCGGCCAAGCTGGACTTCACGATCGAGCCCGGGACGGCCGAGCCGATCCCGCGCCTGGCGTCGCTGTTGTCGGAGGCTGCGCCCGCACGCCTGTTCGAGGAGTGCCTGAAGCTGTTCCTGTCCGGGCACGCGGTTGCGAGTTTCGAACAGCTGGAGCGCTACGGCCTGCTGCCGGCGCTGTTTCCAGAATCGGCCGCGGCGCTGGCGAGCAACCGCAGCGGAGCACTGCGCGCGATCGTGCTTGCCGGTCTCGCGTCGACGGATGCCCGCATCGCCGCGGGCGATCCGGTTTCGCCGGCATTTCTCTTCGCCACGCTGCTGTGGCCGGCCTTCTGCCGCACCTGGATGAAGCTCCAGGCCGACGGCGTGCATGCGGTGGAAGCGCAACGCCGCGCAGCCGATCGCGTGACCCTGCACCAGCTGTCGACCGTCGCACTGCCGCGACGGTTCTCGCTGCCGATGCAGGAAATCTGGCTGCTGCAGGCGCGCTTCCCGCTGCGCCAGCGCAAGCGTGTCACGCGCACGCTGTCGCATCCGCGTTTTCGCGCGGCCTTCGATTTCCTTGTATTGCGACAGACCGCGTCCGATGCGCACAGCGCGGACGTCGCGTTCTGGGAAGAGGCGCAACACGATCCGGACAACGCGATCGCGCTGTATCCGGGCGAGGACGAGGCCGATGGCGAGGCCGATGCCCCGCGCAAGCGCCGTCGGCGGCGCCGCGCTCCGGTCGCCGCCGGGTGAATCAGGGCCGCGCGATACGTCGGCGGCATTGGAGGCTCCGATGAACGTGCGTGCCTTCGTCGGGCTCGGTGGAAACCTGGGCGATGTGCCGCGGGTGATCCGCGCCGCCGCCGCCGCGCTCGCCGCGCTGCCGGGGGTGACTGACCTGCGCTTGTCCTCGCTGTACCGAACGCCGGCCTGGGGGCGGGCCGACCAGCCTGATTTCGTCAACGCGGTCGCCATGCTGGATACCGCGCTCGCGCCGATGGATCTGCTCGACGCCCTGCTGGGCATCGAACAGGACTTCGGTCGCAGCCGCAGCGAGGCACCCGGGGACCAGTGGGGGCCGCGCACTCTGGACCTGGATCTGCTGCTTTATGGCGATGCCGTCATCGCACTGCCGGGATTGACCGTTCCGCACCCGCGCATGCACCAACGTGCCTTCGTGCTTGTTCCGCTGCTGGAACTCGATGCCGGCGTCCAGATCCCGACGGTCGGCGCGGCCGCCGACGCGCTCGTGGTCGTGGATCGCGCAGGCATCGAAGCGCTAGGCTAGCGCCATGAATCCTTCCGCTCCCGCGCCGGTCACCGTGCCCGCGCTGTTCGAGGCCCGCGCAGCCGGCCGTCGCCTGACCATGCTCACGGCCTACGACGCCGGCTTCGCCCGGACGCTCGATGCCGCAGGCGTGGATCTGCTGCTGGTCGGCGATTCGCTGGGCATGGTGGTGCAGGGCCATGGCTCGACCTTGCCGGTGACGGTCGATGACATCGCCTATCACACCGCCTGCGTCGCACGTGCGGTGCGGCGGGCGCTGGTGGTCGCCGATCTGCCGTTCCAGGCCGACGCGACGCCGGAGCGCGCGCTCGATGCCGCGACGCGCCTGCTGCAGGCCGGCGCCGGCATGGTCAAGCTCGAGGGGGCGACAGCGAACAAGTGCGAGGTCGTGCGCTTTCTCGTCGATCGCGAGATCCCGGTCTGCGCGCACCTGGGCCTGACACCGCAGTCGGTGCTGCGTTTCGGCGGCTTCAAGGTGCAGGGTCGCGGCGATACCGCCGCGCAGGCGCTGCGTGACGATGCGCAGGCGATCGTCGCGGCGGGTGCCACGCTGGTCGTGCTCGAAGGTGTGCCGGCCGCGCTGGCCACCGGCATCACCGCCGATTCGCCGGTGCCGACGATCGGCATTGGCGCCGGTCCCGGCTGCGACGGCCAGGTGCTGGTACTGCACGACATGCTCGGCCTGGACAGCGGGCATCGACGTCCGAAGTTCGTGCGCGACTTCCTGGCCGAGGGCGGCTCGGTCTCCGGCGCCGTGCGCGCCTACGTCGCGGCGGTACAGGACGGCAGCTTCCCCGGCCGCGAACATTCCTACAGCTGAGCGCCTGCGCCGGCACGCATACAGAACTCCGATGATCGAAACCGTTGACACCCTGTCCGTGCTGCGCGCGCGGATCCTTGAATGGAAGCGCGCCGGTCTGCGGATCGGTCTGGTGCCGACCATGGGCAACCTGCATGCCGGCCACTTCAGCCTGGTCGAAGCGCTGCGCGCGCGGGTCGATCGCGTGGTCGCCAGCGTGTTCGTCAACCCCACCCAGTTCGGTCCGAACGAGGATTTCGCGCGCTATCCGCGCACGCCCGAGCGCGATGCCGAGGGGCTGGATGCCGCCGGTTGTGATCTGCTGTGGCTGCCGACGGTGGAAGCGATGTATCCGCTCGGACTGCACAACGCGGTCACTGTGCGCGTCCCGGGTGTGTCGGAAATCCTCGACGGGGCCCATCGCCCGGGGCACTTCGATGGCGTGGCCACGGTGGTTGCGCGCCTGCTGAACCAGGTGCAGCCCGATGTCGCCGCGTTCGGCCGCAAGGACTACCAGCAGCTGGCCGTGATCTCGCATCTGGTCACCGACCTGGCGTTCCCGGTCGACTTGTTGCCGGTGGCGATCGCGCGTGAGCCGGACGGTCTTGCGATGAGCTCACGCAACCAGTATCTCGATACCGCCTCCCGCGCGCGCGCGCCGGCCCTGTACCGGTCGTTGCTGGCATTGGCGCAGGCGATGCGGAGCGGGTCCCCGGCAGCCGAGGCCGCGTCCCAGGCCATTGCGGCGCTTCGGGCGGAGGGCTTCGACGTCGATTATGTCGAGGTGCGCGCCCCGGACCTGTCGCCGTACCTCGCCGGTCAGCCCGTGGCGGTGGCGCTGGCCGCCGCGCGCCTGGGCGGAACGCGGCTGATCGACAATCTGGAATTCAGGCTGGACGCTGCGCCGTCGGCCGGCTGAACTTGCCGCCAGTCGTTGCGGCGGCAATGTTGCGATGCCGCAGATGGTCCCTATACTTCGCGGTTCCTGCGGGTTTCCCGCGTTGTCCGATGCCGTGATCGCACGGCCACCGCCATGCAACTGACCCTGCTCAAAGCCAAGATCCACCGCGCGTCCGTCACCCACGCCGAGCTGCACTACGAAGGCTCGTGCGCCATCGACGGGCGTCTGCTCGACCTGGCGGGCATCCGCGAGTACGAGCGCATCGAGATCTACAACATCGACAACGGTGAGCGTTTCGCGACCTATGCGATCCGCGCCGACGTCGGCAGCGGCATCATCTCGGTCAACGGCGCGGCCGCGCACAAGGCCGGAGTGGGCGATCTGCTGATCATCTGCGCCTACGGCGCGCTGGACGAGGCCGACGTGGCCGGGTTCAAGCCCAAGCTGGTGTATGTCGACCGCGACAACCGCATGACCCACACCAACGAGTCCATTCCGGCGCAGGCCGCCTGATGACCGCGGCGGCCCGGCGGATCGAAAGCACGCTGGCGCCGCACGCGCGTCGCCTCGATTCGGCGCGTATCGCCGACCTCGTCGCAGCGGATGCGGGTCGTCCGCGCGATTTCGCCCTGCGCATTGGTGGGCTGTACGCGAGCTTCGCGCGCCAGCGGTTCGATCGTGATGCGCGCGATGCACTCGTCGGGTTGGGCGAGGCCGCGTCGCTGCCGCAGGCGTTCCGCGCGCTGTTCGACGGCGTCACCGTCAATACCTCCGAGAACCGCCCTGCGCTGCACGTCGCATTGCGCTCGGCGCTTTCTGAGACCGCGATCGCGCGCGACGCGAATCGGCAGGCTGCGGCCGCGCGTGCGCGCATGGCCGAGCTGGTCGCCCAGCTCCAGGCGTCCGAGGTCACCGACATCGTCAACGTGGGAATCGGCGGCTCCGACCTGGGGCCACGGCTGGTCGTCGACGCGCTGAAGGATTTCGGCACCGGCCGGTACCGCGTGCATTTCCTCACCAATGTCGACGGCAGCGATGCGCAGCATCTTCTCGCCGGGCTGGATCCATCGAAAACGGCCGCGATCCTCGTCTCCAAGACCTTCAGTACGCAGGAGACGCTGCTCAATGGCGCGGTGGTGCGCGACTGGCTCGGTGGCAGCGAGCGGCTGTACGCGGTCAGCGCCAACGTCCCGCGCGCGGAGGCCTTTGGCGTCGCGCCGGAGCGCGTGTTGCCGATGTGGGACTGGGTCGGCGGACGCTATTCGCTGTGGTCGGCGGTGGGTTTCTCGATCGCGCTGGCGGTCGGCATGGACGGGTTCGAGGCGCTGCTGGCCGGCGCGGCCGACATGGATGCGCACGCGCTGCATGCGCCGGTCGCCGCCAACCTGCCGCTGCTGCATGCGTTGACCGCCGTGTGGAACCGCAATGCGCTCGGCCTCGCCACGCACGCCGTGCTGCCGTACGACGAACGTCTCGCGCTGCTGCCGGCCTACCTGCAGCAGCTGGTGATGGAAAGCCTCGGCAAGTCGGTCACGCCGGACGGCCAGCCCGTCGGCATCGACACCGTGCCGGTGCTCTGGGGCGGACCGGGCACCAATTCCCAGCACAGCTTTTTCCAGGCGCTGCACCAGGGCACGCAGACCGTCCCGGCCGATTTCATCGGCGTGGTGACTCCTGCGCATCCGTATGCCGACAACCACGCCGCGCTGCTGTCGAACCTGCTCGCGCAGACCGAGGCCCTGGCCAACGGCTACTCGGCCGACGATCCGCAGAAGTCGTATCCCGGCAATCGTCCGTCGACGCTGCTGCTGCTCGACCGGCTCGAGCCGCGCAGCCTCGGCGCGCTCATCGCGCTCTACGAGCACAGCGTCTACGCGCAGTCGGTGCTGTGGGGCATCAACGCCTTCGATCAGTGGGGCGTCGAGCTCGGCAAGCGCATTGCCGGCGAACTGTTGCCGGCGGTGCAGGGCAACGATGTCGCCGTGAGCGATCCAGTCACGCGCGCGCTGCTGGAAGAGATCCGCGCGCATCGCGTATAGGTAGCGGGCGTCGCTTGCGACGGAGGGCGCTGTCGGACTAGGCGACGCCGTGCCGCGCCAGGGCCCATTCGACGTGTTCATCGACCAGCGCATCGCCCGAGCGCCGACGGCTGCGCAGCGCGGCAATCACCTCGGGCGTGCCGGGTGCATTGCCGAGCGCGACCGCGAGGTTGCGCAGCCATCGGCGATGTCCGCTGCGCCGGATCGGCGAGCCTTCGGTGCGCTGCAGGAATTCGTCCTCGTCCCAGGCGAACAGCTCGGCCAGGCTCGCGGTATCGAGATGGTTGCGCGCGCGGAAGTCGGGTTCGTCGGTGCGCCTGGCGAACTTGTTCCAGGGACAGACCAGCTGGCAGTCGTCGCAGCCGAAGATGCGGTTGCCGATCAGCGGCCGCAGCGAGGCATCGATCGCGCCTTCGTGCTCGATGGTGAGATAGGCGATGCAGCGGCGCGCATCCAGGCGATGCGGCGCGACGATCGCGCGCGTCGGGCACACCTCGATGCAGCGCACGCAGGTGCCGCAGTGCGCGCTCGCCGGTGGGTCGACCGGCAGCGGCACGTCGACGTAGATCTCGCCGAGGAAGAACCAGGAGCCGCCGTTCCTGTCGATCAGGCAGGTGTGCTTGCCGATCCAGCCGAGCCCGGCATTGCGCGCGAGCGCACGTTCCAGCACTGGCGCCGAATCGACGAACACGCGATGACCGAACGGACCGATCTCCTCGGCGATGCGATGTGCGAACTTCTGCAGCCGGTTGCGCATCAGCTTGTGGTAGTCGCGGCCCAGTGCGTAACGCGCCACGTAGGCGCGGCTGCCGTCGGCGAGCGTGTCCCAGGCGCTGTCGTCGTCGTTGCGTCCGTAGTCCAGCCCGACCGAGATCACGCGCACGGTGCCGGGCAGCAGTTCCGCGGGACGGGCGCGCATGTCGCCGTGGCGGGCCATCCAGTCCATCGTGCCGTAGAGGCCATGGGCGAGCCAGTCCCGCAGATGCGCTTCATCCTCGCGCAGGTCGATGCCGGCAATGCCGCAGCGCTGGAAGCCCATCCCGGCCGCGATCGCCTTGATGCGCGCGACCAGGGCTTGGGCGCCCGCATCGGAGGATTCTGCAGTGGCGACGGGTGGGTTCACGGTGCGCCAAGTATAGAATCGGCGCGATGAGCGCTCCCTGTGCCACGCCGCTGCCGGGCTCCCCGTTGTACGACGAGGCTGCGCTGCGCATGCTCGAAGCGGCAGCACTGGCGCAGGAGTCCGATGCGACCGGGCTCATGCAGCGCGCCGGCCAGGCGGGCTGGCGCACGCTGCTCGCGCACTGGCCGCAGGCGCAACGTATCGTCGTGGTCTGCGGCCCCGGCAACAACGGCGGCGATGGCTATGTACTCGCGCGCCACGCGCAAGCCGCTGGCCGCGCGGTCGTCGTCGTGCGGCTGGGCACGCACGCGTCACGCACCGCGCCGGCCCAGGCGATGGCCGCCGCCTTCGAAGCAGCTGGCGGCACAGTCGAGGCCTTCGCAGGCGCGCTGCCGGCGGCCGATGTCGTGGTCGACGCGCTGTTCGGCATCGGCCTGCGGCAGGCGCCGGATGCCGCCGCGACTGCGCTCATCGACGCGATCAACAGCGCCGGCGCGCCAGTGCTCGCGCTCGACGTGCCCAGCGGATGCGCGGGCGATCGCGGCAGCGCGGACGGCGCCGCGGTGCGGGCGACGCACACCGTGCAGTTCCTGCTGCCGCAGTTGGGCCTGCAGACCGGTGACGGCCCCGACCTCGCCGGCAGCCTTTCGCTTGACACTCTCGGCATCGACCCCCTGCTCGCGGATGTACCACCCCAGGCACGGCGCATCGCGGCTGCGGACCTGGGGCACTGGTTGCGCCCGCGGGCGCGCAACGCGCACAAGGGCCGGCACGGGCGCGTGCTGTGCATCGGCGGCGACCACGGCACCGGCGGCGCGGTGTTGCTCGCGGCAGGCGCCGCGCTCCGCAGTGGCGCCGGGCTGGTGGAAGTGGCGACCCAGGGCGCACACGTCGCGCCATTGCTCGCGCGCTGGCCCGAAGCGATGGTGCGCCGGACCGACAGTGTCTCGGCGTTGGCCGGTGCGCTCGAGGCCGCCGACGTCATCGCGCTGGGGCCTGGCCTGGGGCAGGGCGCGTGGGGACATGCACTGTTCGACGAAACGGTCGCGGCGGCATGCGCGGCACCGACGCCGCTGGTGCTGGATGCCGATGCCTTGAACCTGCTCGCCGCGCACCCCCGGCCGCTGCCGCCGCGGACCATCCTGACCCCGCATCCGGGCGAAGCCGCCCGGCTGCTGGGCACCACGACCGACGCCATCCAGCGCGATCGTCCCGCTGCGGTCCGTGAACTGGCCCGCCGCTGGAACGCGGTGGTCGTGCTCAAGGGTGCCGGCAGCCTGGTCTGTGCGCCGGATGCGCTGCCATGGCTGGTGGCTGCCGGCAACCCGGGTATGGCGGCCGGCGGCATGGGGGATGTGCTGACCGGTGTCATCGCCGCGCTCTGCGCGCAGGGTCTGGGCGTCGAGTCCGCCGCGGCCTGCGGGGCGCTGCTGCATGCGGTGGCCGGGGATGTCGCGGCCTCCAGCGGCGGCGCGCGCGGCCTCTCGCCGCTGGACCTGATCGATGCATTGCGCAGCTGCGCCAATCCCGGAGCTGCAGCATGATCCACCAGTTTCTCGCCGACGAAGCCGCCACCCGCCTGCTCGCCGAATGCCTCGCGGCCCATCAGCCGCATGGCGCGCGCGTGCACCTCCATGGCGACCTGGGCGCAGGCAAGTCCACGCTCGCGCGTGCCTGGCTGCGCGCCCTGGGCGTCACCGGTACCGTGCGCAGCCCCACCTACACCCTGGTCGAGCGCTATCCGGTAGAGGGTGGCGAGGCCCTGCACCTCGATCTTTACCGGATCGGCGATGCCGCCGAACTCGATTTCCTAGGCCTCGACGACGTCGAGGGCGCACTGTGGCTGGTGGAATGGCCCGAACGCGGCGCCGCCGCCCTGCCACAACCCGATCTGGAAGTCGCGCTGGCGATCGATGGAACTGGCCGTCGCGTCGCGCTGGAGGCCGCAAGCGTGGCCGGACGCGCGTGGCTGGACGCGCTCAGGCGGGATCCGTGTTTGACGACCATTCCTGAACCGAAACCATAGGAAGCGCTTGCAGGCTACGGATTTACAAGGAAAACCAGCTTGCATTGTTCCACTGCCGATGATTGACTAGCCGGCATGCGCATCCGGGGAATCAATCTGTCTCAGGCCCTGCTGGCGATCGCGCTGATCGCCGCGTTGTGCTGGAACATCGTGTCTGCCGCCGAACTGCGTGGCATCGATGTCCGCTCGGGGGCCACCGGAACGCGTGCCGAATTGCGCCTCGACGCCAGCACCCAATATTCGGTCATCTCGCTTGCCAATCCCGACCGGCTGGTCATCGACCTGCCCGGCACGCGTATGCGGGCGTCGGCCATGCCGGCCGGCAGTGGCACCATTCGCTCGGTACGCAGCGGCCAGCCCGTCGCCGGCACGACGCGCATCGTGTTCGATCTCGCCTCGGCGGTGAAGGCCTTGCCGCCGCGCGTCGAGGAGGGGGCCGACGGCGCGAAACTGGTCATCGAATGGCCCGGCGATGGCGATGCCGACCCGATCGCGCGGGTCGCCGCGGCCAGCGGGGCCGCGACCGTCGCGCCGACCGTTGCCCCGGTCGTTCCAGCCCCCGATCCGGCTGCGGCCTCCAACGACGCGACCTCGCGGCTGATCTCCAGCATGGCGGGCACGCAGGCCCCGGCGCCGTCGCCCGCGGTCACCACGCCTTCGACCGTCCTGTCGTCGCCGGCCGTTGCCGCAGGCACGGCTCCGGATCCGTCGCCCGAAGTCGCTGCCGCGCCGGAGCTACCACCGGCGCCCGCCGTGCAGCGCGCCGTGCCGCCGCCCGCGCAGGTTCCGATGCCGGCCGCGCTGGGGCCGGGTATGCGTCCGTTGGTGATCGCCATCGATCCGGGTCACGGCGGCCGGGATCCCGGCGCCATCGGTCCGGCGGGAACGCACGAGAAGAACGTCGTCCTTGCGATCTCGCGTGAACTGGCCCGCCAGATCAATGCCACGCCCGGCATGCGCGCGCACCTGGTGCGCGACAACGACAGCTACATCGAATTGCCGCAGCGCGCCCTGCGTGCGCGCCGGGCCAAGGCCGACATGTTCGTCTCGATCCACGCCGACGCCGCGCACAACCGCGCCGCCTATGGCTCATCGGTCTATACGCTGTCCACGCGGGGCGCGTCGTCGCAGCAGGCGCGCTGGCTGGCCGATCGCGAAAACAGTGCCGATCTGGTCGGCGGCGTATCGCTCTCGCGCGACACCCTGTCGAACGTGCTGCTGGAGATGGCGCAGAGCGGTCACATGCGCGCCTCTCAGGATGCGGCCACGCACGTGCTCTCGGGCCTGCGCAATGTCGGCAAGACCCACAAGCCGAGTGTCGAGTACGCGAACTTCTCGGTGCTGCGCAATGCCGACATGCCCGCGATGCTGGTCGAAACCGGCTTCATCTCGAACCCGGAAGAAGAGCGCCGCCTGATCGACCCCGCGCATCAGCGCCGGCTTGCCAGTGCCGTGCTCGACGGTATCAATACCTACTTCACCGCGCAGCCTCCTCCGGGCACGCTGTATGCCGCGCGCGCTGCGGCTGTCGCGGCGAACGGCTCGGTGGTCGGGGGCGGCAGCCCCTGAGCCGGCGGTTGCACCGCGCGAGCCGGTATCATCCGGATTGATTCCTGCCGCGACGCATCTGCGCCGCCGATGCCCACGTGCCGATCCGCCAACTTCCCGACATCCTGATCAACCAGATCGCCGCCGGCGAAGTGGTCGAGCGCCCTGCGTCCGTGGTCAAGGAGCTGGTCGAGAACGCGCTCGATGCCGGTGCCATGCGCGTGGACATCGATCTGGAAGAAGGCGGCGTGCGCCTGATCCGGATCCGGGACGATGGCGTTGGCATGCCGCCCGAGGAATTGCCGCTCGCGGTTTCCCGTCACGCCACCAGCAAGATCGGATCCCTCGACGATCTCGAAGCCGTGGCAACCTTGGGATTCCGAGGCGAGGCCCTTCCGTCGATCGCATCGGTGAGCCGGTTTTCGCTGGCATCGCGCCGCGAAGGCGACGCGCATGGCGCGGCGCTGCAGGTCGAGGGCGGCCACGTCGGCGAGATCATGCCCAAGCCGCATCCGCGCGGCACGACCGTCGAAGTGCGCGATCTCTTCTACAACGTGCCGGCGCGGCGCAAGTTCCTGCGCGCCGAACGCACCGAGCTCGGGCATATCGAGGAATGGTTGCGCGCACTGGCGCTGGTCCGCCCCGATGTGGAGCTGCGCATCAGCCACAACGGCAAGCCGTCGCGACGCTATCGCGGCGACGAAGACCTTTTTTCGGGCGCGCGCCTGGTCGAGACGCTCGGTCGCGAATTCGCCGATGCGGCGCTGCGTGTCGAACACACCGCGGCCGGTCTGCGCCTGCACGGCTGGATCGCAAAGCCGGCCTATTCGCGCGCCAGCGCCGATCAGCAGTATCTCTACGTCAACGGCCGCGCCGTGCGCGACCGCAGCGTCGCGCACGCGGTGAAGCAGGCGTTCGCCGACGTGATGTATCACGGTCGCCAACCGGCGTATGTGCTGTTCCTGGAACTCGATCCGACCCGTGTCGATGTCAATGTGCATCCGGCCAAGCACGAGGTGCGCTTCCGTGACGCCCGGCTCATCCACGACTTCGTCTATCGCACGCTGCACGCAGCCCTGGCCGACACGCGCGCGGGACAGGCGGGCGAACCGGCAGCGGCCGGCGGCGCGTTCGCTGCATCGCCGGCAGCGACGCAGCTGCCGGACTGGTCGCGGCCGATGCCACAGTCGAACCTCGCGCTGCGCGTCGACGAAACGCGCGCCGCCTACGCGGGCCTGTACGGCCAGACGGGGCCGGAAGTTGCCAAAGGGCAGGACATTTACGGATCGCAGGCCTCGCCGCGCATGGACGGCGCGATCGATGACGCTGCAGCGCTGGTGCCACCGCTGGGTTACGCCGTGGCGCAGCTGCACGGCATCTACATCCTCAGCCAGGCTGCCGACGGCTTGATCGTCGTGGACATGCATGCCGCGCACGAGCGTATCGGTTACGAGAAGCTCAAGACCGCCCATGACGGCGAGGGTGTCCGAATGCAGCCCTTGCTGGTCCCGCAGACCGTCGCGGTTTCCGAACGCGAGGCGGACGTGGCGGAGCATGAGGCCGCCACGCTCGCCGAGCTCGGCTTCGAGGTATCGCGCGCCGGCCAGCACTCGGTGTTGCTGCGCGGCGTGCCGGCACTGCTCGCGCACGGCGACACCGAGGCGCTGCTGCGCGATGTGCTCGCCGACCTGCGCGAACACGGCGAGAGCCTGCGCGTGCGCACGGCGCGCGACGCGCTGCTGTCGACGATGGCGTGTCACGGCGCGGTGCGCGCCAACCGCCGGTTGAGCCTGCCGGAGATGGACGCCCTGCTGCGCCAGATGGAGGCGACCGAGCGCTCCGGGCAGTGCAACCATGGCCGCCCGACCTGGGCGCATTTCCCGATCGCCGAGATCGACCGCTGGTTCCTGCGAGGGCGCTGACATGCTGCGATGGCGCCATTGCGTGACGATCGGACTGGCGATGTTGCTGGTCGCCTGCGGCGTGACATCGGATTCGCAAGATCCGGCCGCGCGCGCCGATGCAGCGCGCCTCGACGTTGTGTTCTCGGCGCAGACGCGCGTCTGGCAGGACAAGCGCCGGGCCGAGCTGGTCTCGCCCGATGGCTGGCTCAGCCTGATCGGTCTGCATCGAATCGAGCTGAAATCACATTTCATCGGGAGCGGTCAGGCGGCCGGTATCCGGCTGTCAATGGGGCCGGAGAAGCTCGGGCTGCTGCAATCGGACGATGGCGCGTACTGGTTCACGCCGGAGCGCGGCGTTGTCGTTACGCTTGATGACGTGCCGGTGCGTGGTCGCGTGCGCCTGCTGAGCGACGCGGACGCGTCGCCCAGCGCGCTCGGTTTCGACGCAGGCAAGGGCGCGCTTTCGATCATCGAGCGTGGCGGCGTCGCCTTCGTGCGCGCGCGACACGAGGATGCGCGCACGCGCACGCGATTCACCGGGCTCGAGTACTGGCCGACGGCGCGCGACTGGCAGGTGGATGCGACCTTCGAACCCGCCAGCGCCGGCGCGACACTGCCGATCGCCAACATCCTGGGAATGATCGAGGACATGCCCACGCCGGGCACGGTGACATTCGAGCGCGATGGCAGCCGCTACGCACTGCAGGCGCTGCAGGGTGGCGATGACACCCTGTTCCTCATCTTCGCCGATCGCACCAGCGGTCATGGGAGCTACAGCGCCGGCCGCTATCTCGATGCGCCGCTGCCGGACGACGAGGGCCGGTTGCGGCTCGACTTCAACCGCGCCTACAACCCGCCGTGTGCGTTCACCGCGTTCGCGACCTGTCCGTTGCCACCAGCGGGCAATCGGCTGGACCTCGCGGTGTCCGCAGGCGAGAAGGCCTACCGCCCGCCGCCGCCGCCAACACTCGAATGACGCCGCATACCCCGGAGTACCGTTCCCGCATGCGCAGACACGCGCCGCTCCGTTTCGCCCGCGCCTTCGTGCTGCTGGCCAGTCTGTTCGCCGGTGGCGCAGGGCAGGCCGAGTTGCCGCTCGAGGCTCCGGCGATACTGCTCTCGCCCGTCGTACTGCCGGCCGACGGCCGGCAGGAAGTGCCGGCCATCGGCTATGGCGCGCTCGCGCCAGCACCCGTTCCGCTGCTTTGGCGGATTGCCGGGGAGCAGGGCGCGCTGTATCTGCTGGGGTCGTTCCACTTCCTCAAGCCCGACGACTATCCGCTGTCCGAAGACGTCGCCGCGGTGGTCGCCGGCGCGGGGGAAGTGGTGTTCGAACTCGCGCCCGAAGAACTGCATTCGCCGACGCTCGGCCTGCAGATGATGCAGGCCGGATTGCGCGCCGACGGGAGCAAGCTCGATGACGAGCTGCCGCCGCAGACCGCGCAGCAACTGCGTGCCTGGGCCGAGGCCAACCCGGCTTCATTGCAGGCCGCCGGCGGCGCCTCGAGCCTGCAGATGTTCGAGCCGTGGTTCGTGTCCCTGCTGGTGACGACCAGCGAGCTCGGCCGTTCCGGCCTGCAGGCGCACCTGGGCATGGACGCGCAGCTCGCCCGTCAGGCGCAGGCCGCCGGCACGCCGACGGCCGGGCTCGAATCGGCCGAGCAGCAGATCGGCTTTCTCGACGGCATGGGCCGGCTGGAGCAGGTGCAGATGCTCCAGGAAGCACTCGAGCAGGCCGGTTCCGGCCCGCAATCGATCGAGGCCCTGCACGCGACCTGGCGCGCGGGTGATGCCGATGCGCTGTGGAACGGGATGGGTCGCTACATGCATGCGCGTTTTCCTGCGCTGTACGCGCGCATCAATACCGAGCGCAACGATGCCTGGCTGCCCAGGCTCGAGCAGATGCTGCAGCAGCCCGGAGACATCCTGATTATCGTCGGTGCGCTGCACCTGCTCGGGCCGGACGGGGTGGTCGAGAAGCTGGCCGCCAAGGGCTATCAGGTGGAGCGAATCTGCACGGCATGTGCGCCGCAGCAGACACCGCCCGTCGGAGCCGGGTCGCCGGACAGCGCGGCGGGTGCTCGCTGAGGGGCTAGGCGGCGACCATCATGATGCAATCCACCGGACAGGCCGGCACGCACAGCCTGCAGCCCGTACACGCATCGACCAGCACCGTGTGCATCAGCTTGGATCCGCCGACGATCGCGTCGACCGGGCAGGCCTGGATGCACTTCGTGCAACCGATGCAGTCCGCTTCAATGACCAGTGCGACCGGCGGCACCGGATGGTACTCGCCGCGCGTACGGTCGAACGGCCTCGGCGCGACGCCCAGCACGCGCGCGAGCGCACGTGCGCCGGCATCGCCGCCGGGTGGGCAGCGATCGACATCCGCCTCGCCGAGCACCATCGCTTCGGCGTAGGGTCGGCAGCCGTCGAATCCGCACTGGCCGCACTGGGTCTGCGGCAGCAGGCGGTCGACGTGCTCGACGAGGCTGGGCGACATGCGCGAAGGATCCGATGGGTGACGCGCCGCCTCAGCGGACCGGCATACCCGGCTGCGCGGCGGCGTCGGCATCCAGCAAAGCGAGCGCGCCGCCATCGAAGCCGGCCGACAGGATCATGCCCTCGCTGATGCCGAAGCGCATCTTGCGCGGTGCGAGATTGGCGATGAACACCACGTTGCGCCCGACCAGGCGGTCCGGCTCGGCGTAGCTGGCACGGATGCCGGAGAAGATCTGGCGCGTGCCCAGGTCGCCGGCGTCGAGTTCGAAACGCAACAGCTTGTCCGAGCCCTCGACGAATTCACAGACCACGACCTTGCCGATGCGCAGATCGAGCTTCGCGAAATCGTCGATCGAGATGTGCGCAGGCACCCCGGGCTCGGCTGCCTTCGCCGGCGCCGCCGGAACGTCGGCCGGTTTCTTGGGCGTGGCAGGCGCTGCCGGGGCGGCGGCGAGAGTGTCCTTGGAGGCGTCGGTCATGGCGTCAATCTGCTTTGGGTCGATACGGGTGAAGAGCGGGGCATACGGTTGGATCACGTGGCCGAGCAGCGGTGCATCGAGCGCGGACCAGGATTGGGCCGGCGCCGCGAAGAACGCTTCGGCATCACGGGCCACGCGCGGAAGCACCGGCCGCAGCGCAGTGGCCAGCGCGCGGAACAGGTTCAGCCCCTGGGTGCACACCGCCTGCAGCTCGGCATCGCTGCCGTCCCGCTTGGCGATCACCCAGGGCTTGCGCTCGTCGATGTAACGGTTCGCCTCGTCGGCGAGCGCCATCACCTGGCGCAGTACGCTGGCCGGCTCGTTGCGCGCATAACTCTCGCGAACCTGTGCCAGCGCCTCGACGAAGCGGCCATACATCTCCGGCTCCGGCAGCGCATCGGCAAGCCGGCCGTCGAAACGCTTGCCGATGAAGCCGGCGCAGCGACTGGCCAGGTTGACCAGCTTGCCGACGACATCGCTGTTCACGCGCGCGATGAAATCGCCGAGGTTGAGATCGAGATCGTCGACACCACCGGAGGACTTCGCCGCGAAGTAGTAGCGCAGCGCTTCGGGATCGAGACCCTGGTCGAGATAGGTGCGCGCCATGACGAACGTGCCGCGCGACTTGGACATCTTGGCGCCGTCGACGGTCAGGTAGCCGTTGACGTGCAGTCGCGCGGGTGCGCGCAGGCCGGCGCCGTGCAGCATCGCCGGCCAGAACAGTCCGTGGAAGTTGACGATGTCCTTGCCGATGAAATGGTGCAACTCGGCGCCGCTGCCGGGCGCGAGCCAGGCATCGAAGTCGAGCCCTTCGCGCGTGCACAGGGCCTTGAAGCTGCTGAGATAGCCGATCGGCGCATCCAGCCAGACGTAGAAGAACTTGCCCGGATGGCCGGGGATCTCGAATCCGAAGTAGGGCGCATCGCGCGAGATGTCCCAGGCGCGCAGGCCGCCGTCGCCATCGAGCCACTCGGCGAGCTTCGCCTTGACGCCCGATACCGCGACATCGCCGGACAGCCACTCGCGCAGGAAGCTTTCGAAGTGTCCGAGCTCGAAGAAGAAATGCTCCGATTCGCGCAGTTCGGGCGTGGCCCCGCTCACGACCGAGACCGGGTCGATCAGGTCACTCGGCGAATAGGTGGCACCGCAGTGCTCGCAGTTGTCGCCGTACTGGTCCGGCGTACCGCACTTCGGGCACGTGCCCTTGACGTAGCGGTCGGGCAGGAACATGCCGCGCACCGGATCGAAGAGCTGCGCGACATCCCGGCGTGCGATGTGGCCGCCCGCGTCGAGACGCGCGTAGATGGTTTCAACCATCTCGCGGTTGCCGGCGGAATGGGTGGAGTCGTAGTGATCGAACTCGACGCCGAACGCGGCGAAGTCGCGCTCGTGGCCAGCCTGGATGTCGGCGATGAAGGCTTCCGGCGTGGTGCCCGCCTTCTCCGCGGCCAGCATGATCGGCGTACCGTGCGTGTCGTCGGCGCAGACGAAATGCGCGGTGTCGCCATCCATGCGCCGGGCCCGCACCCAGATATCGGCCTGGATGTAGCCCACCAGATGGCCGAGGTGCAGCGGGCCGTTGGCGTAGGGCAGTGCGGTCGTGACGAGCAGCTGGCGCGGCATGGGATGCGGCTTGGAGAAGCGGATGGAGCCGGATTATCGCATGGGGCTCCAGCGGCGCTCCCCGTCGGCGATGAGGGCGCGGTTCGACGAAGGGACACGCGTCGCGGTATCTGTCGTGCCGACCCCCTGGCGCGGTCCGGATGCGATGTTCGCAGACGACGTGCCCATGCCGGCTGCAGACGGGACCCGGCTGCGCTGCCCGCCGTGACATCCGCGAGGCCGTTCCCGACCCGCAACGGAAAAGGCCCGGCTGCGCCGGGCCCCATGTTCAAGCGTCCTGCAGGAAGCTCACTCCCGCTGCCACACCTGCTCGCGGCAGATGAAGGCAATGCAGCCCGAAACCTCGAGGCGGTTGGCGTCGAGCATCTTCGCCTTCGACTTGTAGGTCTTGCCGTTGGAAGGGTCGAGAATGGTGCCGCCGGCCCACTCGTTGCCGTCGGGCTTGAGGTCCCACAGGATTGTCATGCCGGTGATCGGCTTGTTCCGGCGCTCGCCGCTGCACTTGTCGCAGACCGGGTTCGGGCCGCGGTCGGACTGCAGCACCTCGACGACGCGGCCACTGAGCGTGCCGTTGGTGGCCCGGCTGATCTCGACGATCGATTTCACCTGGCCGGTCTGGTCATCGATGGTCTTCCAGCGGCCGACCGGACCATCGGCGGCGAACGCCGACGATGAAAGCGCGGCCAGCGGCAGCGCGCACAGCAGTGCAAGTGTGTGGATACGCATGTTCCCTCCCAGGAGTTGGGGCCGACCGAGTGGCGACCGCACACCGGCCTTATATAACGCATCTCGGAAAGGCGCCATTGCAGTGGCCAGTGATGGGCAGGCGATGGTTCAGAGACCTTGGCCGCCGCAGCCCTCCCTCAGATAGGTATCGATGACGCGGAGTTGTTCGGCCATGATCGCGCGCGTCCATGCCGGGCCGTGGCCGTAGTCGGCGAGCTCGTGGTACTCCACGTCCTGCTGCGACTGCTTCGCACTCGAGACAAACCATTGCGACTGCTCGATAGGGACGGTCTGATCGCGGACGCCGTGATAGACCATGATCGGAATCTGGATGTCGGCAGCCTGGCTGAGCGGGCTCAGGCCCTTTACGGTCGGTGCCTGTGCCTGGCGGAAGAACGGATTGGTGTAGAACCTTGACCAGATACGTTCGATGTCCGAGACGCCGGCACCGGCGATCGCGCATTTGTAGAGTCCGTTCGGGCGCACGGCGGCGGCGAAGGCGGAATAGCCGCCGTAGGAGAAACCGAACATCGCGATGCGCCCTTCCAGCGCGATGCCCTGCTGGAGCATCCACTTCGCGCCGTCGTCCTTGTCGTCCTGCATCTTCTGGCCCCATTCGGCGTCGCCGGAGATCCAGAGCTTCCGGCCCCAGCCGTCCGAACCCCGGAACTGCGGCCGCAGGACCGCGTGGCACCGCGATGCCAGCAGTGGCACCCACATCGACCCGTCGAAATCCATCGTGTCGCGTGACCAAGGCCCCCGTGCGGATGGACGACTGCACTCCAGGGACCGGCGCCACAGAGCGCGGGATTGGGTCGGGTCAGGAACGCGGGAATCTCCAGCCCGTCGCGCGCGGTGTAGTAGACCAGTTCCGTCCTGCCCAGCGCCCTCGGATCGATATCCGGATAGGCCTTCGCGAGCAGCGACAGCTGTCCGTCGCGGAAAAGGTAATGCTCCGGCGGAAGCGAAGGGCCATCGACCACGAGCAGTACCGTCGTGAAGTCCGGGGTGTAGCCGACGATCCGGTACTGCTTCTCGACCGGATACTGGATCGTCGCGCGGGCGCCTGATTCGGGATCCACCAGCTCCATGGGCGTGGCGCCGATTCCGAGCGCCTGCCGCAGTCCGGCATCGAGTGCGCGCATCTGCGGGGCGGTCCATTCGACGTCGTCACCGCGCGGGCCTTCATAGCCCAGTCCGATGATGGCACCGTACCCTTCGCCGGCGCTGCGATACGGGTTGACGATGACGCGGTTCGCGTTGAAGAAGTTGTGCTCGAACAGAACTTCTTTGCGCTGTCGGGCGCGGATGTCGTACTCGTAGACGACGGACTTGTCGCGACCTTCGTTGCTTTCAACAAAGGCGATGTTGGGATCACTGCCGAAGCCGATGATCTGTGTCTGGTCACGGTTCTTGACGTACGAGCGAAAGTGTTCGTCCCAGCTGTTGGTTTCGGGGTTGCGGAACTCCGCAGCGATGTAAGCGCCCACGCTGTCGACATTCGATCTGAGCCGCGCACGCAACTCCCCATCAAGATCCGTCACATAGCCCGCGACGTTCTCGGCCGACATCTGCACCCGGGCCGACGAGTAGTTGCGTAGATCCACCCGGTAGACGTCCGCTGCACTGCTGCCGATGGTGTTCACCACCAGGATGTGGTGCGGATCGTTGGGCAGGCTGTCGAGGACGGACGGGCTGGTTCGGGCCTGAAGCAGTTCCTCCGCACGGCTCTGCGCGCGGGGCAGCGACAGCGGCTCTTTCCACTCTTTGCCCTGGAGGTCGGTGATCATCAGCTTGTTGAGGAATGTCCGCGTGACACGGTCTGTCCTCAGGTCGAACGGTTGCCAGAGGGAAACCGCCAGGCGATCGTTCTTGATGAAAGACACGCCACCGAACTTCATCCGGTCCGAGCCGATCAGCGTGGGTGGCTGGTCCAGTGCGTCGGTCTTCCAGACCGCGATGGCACGGTCTTCACCTATGGCCCGCAACGCGGCGATGTGCCGGCCGTCAGGTGAGAGGGTGAAGCTGGAAAAGGCCGGGAATGCGGCCAGCTGCTCAATGGTCGGCGCGCTCGGCGTCTTGTTTTCGGCATGTGCGGTCTGGACAACGACCAGAGCCGATGCGATCGATACTGCGGTCAGCAAGCGTTTCATGGAATGCCTTCCAGAATTCGGGGTGGCGGGTTGCCGCCAAAAAAAGAGCCGCCACTCGAAGAGTGGCGGCCCGGACCTGTGCCCTGATCAGATCAGAACGACTTGCTCAGATTGAAGAAGAATGTCCTTCCGAGATAGTCGTAGCCACTGTAGAGCGGGGCGTTGCCGATGCGATTGCCCCAGCCTGCAGACACCATCGGCGGTTCCTTGTCGGCGAGGTTGCGTGCGCCGACCGTGGCCGACCAGTCGTCACCCCGGTACTGGACCGAGAGATTGGACAGGAAGTAGTTGCCGGTCTCGAGGAGATAGAGGGGACGGTAGTCCGTGTCGAAATAGGTCTCGTAGTAATCGTAGTCGTTCGTCGCCCCCACCCACTCGAGGCCGTAACGCACCAGCCACTTCTGCACCGAATACGAGAAGTCCACATCACCGGCGTACTGGGGCTGCGCTACCGTTCCCGTGGTGTTGCGCAGCGGGTCGGTCGGGAAGGTACGGCCGGCCTGGGTCAGGTAGTTGGAAAGGCGCGCAGTGGTGCGGAACGAGCCCGGACCGATTTCCCGAACGAAGCGGGCGGTGAAGTCCCAGCCGCGCACCAGGCTTTCCGAGATGTTCACGTAGCCCGAGGTCACCGACATCGAGTTGTTGACGCCACGGGTCACCAGGCTGCACTGGCCGGCATCGGAATTGAAGTCCGCGGGTTGGCTGTCGTAGCAGAGGTTCATGACATTCTGGCCGGACAGGCGCGCGACACCGTTGTCGACCTTGATGTCGTAGTAATCGGCGGCGAACGACAGATCACCGAACCATTCCGGGAATTCCGGCTGCAGGACGATGCCCGCCGTCACGGCGACGGAGGTCTCGGCGGCCAGGCCGGTCTCGGCACCGCCTTGCGTGATCGAGGTCACGCTGCTGGTCTGCTGGAAGTTCGTCGGCAGGCCTTCACTGGCGCAGTTCTGATAGCGGGCCGAGGTGGGGTTCCGGTTGCCGTACTCGTTGCAGGGGTCTGTAGCCGAGGACAGGAAGCCGCTGGTGGCACCCAGGAACTGTTCGAACAGAGCCGGGGCGCGGAACGACGTGCCGCGGGAGGCGCGTATCGACAACCAGTCGACCGGCGTATAGAGCACGCCGAGCTTCCACGTGGAGTCGTCACCGTAGGAGTCGTAGTCGGTGTATCGCGCGGACGCATTGAAGGTGAATTCCTGCGCGAACGGCAGATCCGACAGCAGCGGCACCTCGAACTCGATATACGCCTCGCTCACCGAGTCCTTGCCGCGCGTAGGCTGGGATGCGGTAAAGCCGAAGAGGTTGTTGTTGATCGAGTTGATGTCGGGGGTGTCGTCGATTTCCTGACGACGGTGTTCCACGCCCATCGCGGTGCTGACCGTGCCCGCGGGCAGGTCGAACAGTGGACCATTGACGCCGAAGTTGAACGTGGACTCGGTATAGATGGTCTGGCCGCGGGTGTCCTGCATGATGTAGTCACGGTAGGCCTGCGGAAGATCTCCGCCAACCACTGCAGCCGACAACGCAGGCGTGGGGACGCATCCGCCAGAGGGGTCGCGGCACACGAAACCGCCGCGCCCGTCGGATACGACGTCGATACTCCGCGCGATGCGGTCGGTCAGGCGGTTCTCCACCATGTATGCCGAATCAGAGCGCGCATGGCTGTAGTAAGTGTCGTAGCTCCACTCGGTGCCGAGATTGCCGCGCAATCCCCCGGTCGCGCGGAAGAAGTCCACTTCCTGCCAGCTCTTGTATGGGCCCCAGCCGATGAAGGCGCGCACCGACACATTCCTGCCATTGGTGGATCCGTCGGCAGGCGCTGCCAGCCACGCGGGGAGGGTCGAAAGGCTGCCGAGAAGTGGGCTGCCCACGGGATAGTCGAGGCTGTGTTGCAGATAGCCGATCTGCTGCGACTCTCGACGGTGGCCAAGGCCCTCGAAGTAGAGCTCGGCATCGCCCAGGGCATTGAGATCGAAGCCGGCCTGCAGGAAGCCGGTGGTGTTCTTGGTAGGTGAAATCAGCGACTCGCGCAGCATGGCCGGATCGAAGCTGTCACGACCGAAGTAGTCGACCCCTTCGTAACCGGGAAGACCCGTGGTCACGCCGGGGTTCGGGCGCCAGCGATTGAAGATGTTGCCGCTCGCGCCGGTACCGACGCTGCCCAGGCCCGGGACGCCGGCGATGTTGCCCGTGCCGATCGTGTTGATCGTCACGCCGCTGTCGTCGATCGTCCAGCATTTCGGGCGGCCGGTGCGGGGGTCGATGTAGTCGTCCGCGCCATACGAGCCGTCAGCGTTGCGGCCGAGGAGCGGCCGCGGGCAGTCACTGGCCCAGCCGCGCTGGCC
This sequence comes from Luteimonas chenhongjianii, assembly GCF_002327105.1. Classification (GTDB taxonomy): domain Bacteria; phylum Pseudomonadota; class Gammaproteobacteria; order Xanthomonadales; family Xanthomonadaceae; genus Luteimonas; species Luteimonas chenhongjianii. The sequence goes on from NZ_CP023406.1 coordinate 1,500,603, forward strand.
GAGGGTGAGTTCCGCGCGCTGATTCATTTCCAGCGAGCCTGACGCATGCCATCGATCGCCTACGGCGCCGGTCATGATGCCGGCGCGCGTTTCGTCGCCACCGCCGTCCTGGGTGAAGTTGCGTTGGAACTCGACCGTGGTGTCATCGACCCGGGTGCGGGTGATGACGTTAACGACGCCGGCAACCGCATCGGAGCCGTAGATCGACGAGGCGCCGTCCTTCAGCACTTCGATCCGCTCGATCATCATGTTCGGCAGCACGTTGAGATCCGCCGAACCCACGGCGCCGCGCGAGCCAGCCGGGGAGACGCGACGTCCGTTGAGCAGGATCAGCGTGCGGGTCGCGCCAAGACCGCGCAGCGACAGCGTGTTCACGCCCGGCCCGCCATTGACGACGAAGCCGCCGTAGGCGTTGTTGATCTGCGAGGAGCCGCCGGTCACCGAGTTGCTCTGGAGCACGCCTGTGGTGGAGCTGAAGCCTGCCAGCGTGGATTCCTCGCGGCTGATCACCTGAACCGGTGAAACCGAGTTGAAGGTGTCGCGCGCAATGCGCGAGCCGGTAACGCTGACGCGATCCAGGGTAATGGCTGGCGCGGAAGCGGCGGCCTGCGTCTGCTCCGCCGTGGGCGCGGGCTCTTCTTCGTCGTCTGTCGGCGGGGTGCTCTGCGCCGATGCGAGGCCCATGGGCAGCATCAGGGCTGCGGCGAGCGCCAGATGAAGCGGGTTGCGGCGGGGCCGGACAGGGCCCAGGGTTCGACGTGAGCGCATTTAAATCCCCTTGGTTATCAACCACATATGGTCTAAGTGAACGCAGCGTTAAGCGGTTGTGAACCGATCCTAACACCAATTTCACAACCTTGGTCAAGTTCCGCCTGGGTTCATATGCGCTTTTTCGCCGCATTGCGGTCGTCCCTTCCGGATCCGCTGTCCCGCCCTTCCGTCAGTGGCGCGGTTTAAGCTAATGCGCTCGCACGCAGGGCCGCACCCAACGGCGGCGGTGCGCTGGCCTCGGGTAGCGGCCTGCCGTGATGCATGTCGTAGATCCCGTGCCTCACCACGGCCTGTGCAGGCTTCGTCCGTCGCTCGAGCTGCTGCCCGTGCGGGGAGCCGATGCCGTCGGCCTGCCACCACCACGATCACAAGAAGACTCTGATGCCGCACGCCGCAGCCCGTTCCGTTCAAGCCAACCTGTCTTCCCACCCCCGCATCCGCAACATCATCGCCATCGGCTCCGGCAAGGGCGGCGTGGGCAAATCCACGACCGCGGTGAACCTTGCGCTTGCGCTGGCGGCCGAGGGGGCGAGGGTGGGCGTGCTGGACGCCGACGTGTACGGGCCCAGCATTCCGACGATGCTGGGACTGTCCGGCAAGCCCGACAGCCCGGACGGCAAGTCCATCCTGCCGATGCAGGCACATGGCATCGAGGCGATGTCGATCGGCCTGCTGGTCGATCAGGACACGCCGATGATCTGGCGTGGACCCATGGCGACGTCCGCGTTGACCCAGCTGCTCAACGACACGTTGTGGGGCGGGGACGAGGCGCTTGATTACCTGCTCGTCGATCTGCCGCCGGGCACCGGCGATATCCAGCTCACGCTGGCGCAGAAGATTCCGGTCGCGGGCGCGGTCATCGTGACCACGCCGCAGGACGTGGCGACGCTGGACGCTCGCAAGGCGCTGCGGATGTTCGAGAAGGTCGAAGTGGCGGTTCTGGGGCTCGTCGAGAACATGGCCCAGCACGTCTGCTCGAATTGCGGCCACGTCGAACACCTGTTCGGCGAGGGCGGTGGCCAGCGCATGGCGGCGCAGTACGGCGTGCCGCTGCTGGGCTCGCTGCCGCTTGAGATCGGCATCCGCGCGCAGGGGGATGCCGGCGTGCCGATCGTCGCCGCGATGCCCGCATCGCCTGCGGCGACGGCCTATCGCGCCACGGCGCGGCGCCTGGTCGAAGAACTCGAGAAGCGCCCGCGCGCGCCGATGTCGATTTCCGCGTCGCTGCTCTGACCTAACTGCGCCATGGCCTGCCGGGGTGACGCCGGCAGACAGGCCGTGGACAATGACCGTCCAGGCCCAAGGCCGCAGGAACCCCACGATGAGCATCAAGAGCGACCGCTGGATCCGCCGCATGTCCGAGCAGCCGGGTGGCATGATCGAGCCCTTCGAGCCCGGCCAGATCAAGCAGGACCCGGCCGGCGCGCGCATCGTCAGTTACGGTACATCGAGCTATGGCTACGACGTGCGCTGTTCGCGCGAGTTCAAGGTGTTCACCAACATCAACTCGACGATCGTCGATCCCAAGCACTTCGACCCCAAGAGCTTCGTCGACATCGAGGCCGACGAGTGCATCATCCCGCCGAATTCGTTCGCGCTGGCGCGCACCGTCGAGTACTTCCGCATTCCGCGCGACACGCTGGTGGTATGCCTGGGCAAGAGCACGTATGCCCGCTGCGGGATCATCGTCAACGTCACGCCGCTCGAGCCGGAGTGGGAAGGGCATGTGACCCTGGAGTTCAGCAACACCACGCCGCTGCCGGCGCGCATCTACGCCAACGAGGGCGTGGCGCAGATGCTGTTCTTCCAGTCGGACGCCGATGACGTCTGCGAGACCTCGTACAAGGATCGCGGCGGCAAGTACCAGGGCCAGCGCGGCGTCACCCTGCCGCGCACCTGAGCAACGTTCTTCCCGGGATGCGGCGCTCCGGGTCCCCGCCTGCCGGTGATGCCCGGCCTCAGCCTTGCAGCGCTGCCTGGAGGCTGGCGATCCGTGTGACCAGCTGCTCGGGCGTATAGGGCCTGGCAGCGACCCGGCCCCAGACCGGCGCCGGCCAGGCCGGATCGTCGCGTTCGCGGCCGATCACGTGGATGTGCAGTTGCTCGACCATGTTGCCGAGCGCGGCGATGTTGAGTTTGTAGGGCTGGAACGCGTCGCGCAGCAGGCGCGCGGCGGTGTCGATGTCGTCGGTCAGCGCACGTCGCTGGTCGGGATCGAGATCGATCAGTTCACGGGCATCGGCGATCCGCGGTACGAGCACCAGCCAGGGGTAGTTGGCGTCGTCCATCAGGCGCAGCTCGCACAGTCCGAGCAGGGCCAGGGGGTGGGTATCCTCCGCCAGTTGCGGGTGCAGGATGTACGGGCCGGAATGGCTCATGGCGCGGGCTCCCGCCGCAGGGCGGCGTCGAGGAAGGCGAGGGTCGCGCGACGGGCGCTGGTCGCGCTTTGCGCATGGTAGTGGTTGGGGTCGATATCCCGGTTGAAGCCATGGCCGCCCGGGTGCACGTGTACTTCCGCGTCCGGCTGCAGGGTCCTGTGGCGCTCGATGGCTTCCGGGGGAATCGAGGGGTCGTCGGCGCCGAAGTGGAACAGCATCGGCGCCTGCAGGGGCTCCTCCAGGAAGGGCAGGGTCTGTGCGCCGTAATAGCTCGCCGCCAGCATGCCGAGCCTGGCGTTGGCAAGGAACGCGAGCGTGCCGCCCCAGCAGAAGCCGACTGCGCCCACACGGCGATGGCCCTGCGCCTGCAGGAGGTCGCGGCCGGCCCGCAGCACGCCGAGCGCCCGCTCGATACCGAGCGAGGCAACCAGGGCCCGGCCCCGGCTCACGCCCTCGGCGTCGTAGCCCAGCTCCACGTTGCGGGCGACGGGGTCGAACACGGCCGGCGCGAGGGCGACATAACCGGCCGCGGCATAGCCGTCGGCGACACTGCGGATATGCGCGTTGACGCCGAAGATCTCCTGGATGACCAGCAGCGCGCCCCGCGGCGCGGCGCCATGCGGCGGATCGGCACGCCAGGCGTGCACCGGTCCGTACGGGGTGGCGAGGCTGATGTCCCGGCCCATGCGGTTTCCCTGTTCAGGTGATGCCCCGAGTCTACCGGCGGCCCGGGGCCGATAGTGTGCGGTCGGTCCGGGCGCGGCGCGGCGGTATACTGCGCGGCCCGCGAGTGGGCCTCATGCCGCGCGAACGCGATCCGGAGCCGCTGCAGCGGCCATCTCCCCAAGCAACGGTTCCCCATGTCCGCAGCCAATCCCAAGGTCGGGTTCGTCAGCCTCGGCTGTCCGAAAGCCCTCGTCGATTCCGAACGCATCCTCACCCAGCTCCGGGTCGAGGGCTATGACATCGTGCAGACCTATGACGATGCCGACGTCGTCGTCGTCAACACCTGCGGCTTCATCGATTCGGCGGTGACCGAATCGCTGGATGCGATCGGCGAGGCGATCTCCGAGAACGGCAAGGTGATCGTCACCGGGTGCCTGGGCAAGCGTTCGGAGGTGATCCGCGAGGCGCACCCGGGCGTGCTGTCGATCAGCGGACCGCAGGACTACGGCTCGGTGATGCGCGCGGTGCACGCCGCGGCGCCGCAGAAGCATGACCCCTTCCTCGATCTGCTGCCGCGCCGCGCGGCAATGGACGACGACGTCGGCATCAAGCTGACGCCCAAGCACTACGCGTACCTGAAGATCTCCGAAGGCTGCAACCATCGCTGCAGCTTCTGCATCATTCCGTCGATGCGCGGCGATCTGGTGTCGCGCCCGGTAGATGACGTGCTGCGCGAGGCCGAAAAGCTCGTGCGCGGCGGGGTGCGCGAGCTGCTGGTGATCTCGCAGGACACCTCGGCCTATGGCGTCGACGTGCGCTATGCCGAGCGCACCTGGCGCGAGCGCCAGTACGCCACGCGGATGAAGGCGCTGTGCGAAGGCCTGTCGGAACTGGGCGTGTGGACGCGGCTGCATTACGTGTACCCGTATCCGCACGTCGACGACATCATCCCGCTGATGACCGAGCGCCACGTCGACGGCATGCCAAAGCTGCTGCCGTATCTGGACGTGCCGCTGCAACACGCCAGCCCGCGCATCCTCAAACTCATGAAGCGGCCCGGCGCGATCGACAAGACCCGCGAACGCATCGCGCGCTGGCGCGAGATCTGCCCCGAACTGACGATCCGCAGCACCTTCATCGTCGGCTTCCCCGGCGAGACCGAGCACGATTTCCAGCAGTTGCTCGACTTCATGGACGAGGCCCAGCTCGACCGCGTGGGTGCGTTCGCCTATTCGCCGGTCGAAGGCGCGACGGCCAATGCGCTGCCGGACGCGGTGCCCGAGGAAGTGAAGCAGGAGCGCCTCGCGCGCTTCATGGACAAGCAGGCGGAGATCTCCACCGCCCGCCTCGAAGCCAAGGTCGGCACGGTGCAGATGTGCCTGGTCGACATGGTCGACGGCGATCTGGCGATCGCGCGTTCGATGGGCGACGCGCCCGAGATCGACGGCGTGGTGCAGATCCAGGATGGCCGCGAAGCCGATCTGCAGCCGGGCGATTTCGTCGATGTGGAGATCATGGGCAGCGACGAGCATGACCTCTACGGCGAGGTCGCCGAGGTCCACGCGTGAAGCGCCTCGCGCTCGCGCTGGTGGCCATGCTGGGCGCGGCCGCCCATGCGCAGGCAGGCGACGGGCTCAGTGGCACCTACCGGCCGGCGGGCGACGGCAATGATGCGTTTCCCGCCGACGCCGAGCTGGTGGTTCGCGCCGAAGGCCGCGGCTGGCTGGCGATGTTCCGCGGCGAAGGGCTGGCGCTGCTGCCGCTCGATCGCCTGGAGCAGGCGGGACTGTTTCCGGATGTCGATCCGCAGGCCCGTCTGCAGTGCGCGTACTCGCGGGCATTCCTGCTGTGCCGGGTGTCGCCCGGCACCGAGTTCCCGCAGCAGAATTTCAGGTCGACGACCGGCTACTTCACCGCGCTGTCCGACGAGCGGATCTTCGAGATGCGTCGTATCGACTGACGGCTCCGCGTTGCAGCGCAGAGTGCGGGCGGGCCCACGCGCTGCATGGCATGGCCCACCGCGTCCGCACCGCGCCAGACCGGGCCGCTCTGGCCGGCTCACCTGCGTGTCGTCGCAGGCTGCGCGCACATGCCGACCGACGTCGGCGACACCGGCGTGGGATGAAGCCCTGGCGCGCGGCCGGCGCAGGGAAGACGCATCACTTCGGGCGCTGCATCCGCCCGATCACTCGCGGGTCGGGGCCGATTCCACCGCGTCCACGTACCGCCAGGCCGCCGCTTCGATCGCATCGAGCGCCGCGATCGCCCACGGCAGCAGGCGACGGCCCTCTTCGCCGGCGTCGTCGCGCATCCGGCCCGAGGCGTTGTAATCGACCAGCGCCTGCCAGTGCGGCAGGCGGGCATCCACCGTCGCCTGCAGTGCCCGCAGCGCGGTATCGGCCTGGGTCGGTGCCCCCGGAGCGGCCAGCGCGACGCGCGCGCGGGCGTGGAAATCGGGCCCGAAATGGTGGGTGTCCGCGCGCGCGCGCAAGAACGCGCCGAGCCGGAACCGTTCGTCGTCGGCCGCGACCGGTCCGCGCGCGCCGCGATCGATCAGGAACCGACGCACGCGATGCGCGAGCTCGGCGTGCGCCCGGGCTTTCGCATCCACACGCACCGTGGCCTCGGCGACCGGTGGCGGCAACGGCGCCTCCTGCATGCAGGCGGGCAAGGTCGCCAGCAGCACCGGCCACAGCGCCCGCGCCAGTCGTGGGCTGCCCGTCGCGGCGGACGCAGGGCCGACGCGTACCCGCTGCCTGACGCTCATGCCGAGCGGTAGGCGACCGCCACGACCGCGAAGCGCACCGGTCCTGCAGGCAGCTGGGCTTCGAACTCGTCGTCGACGCGTTTCTTCAGCATCGCCCGCGCGAGTGGCGAGTCGATGCTGATCCAGCCCGCCCTGGCGTCGGTCTCGTCGGGTCCAACGATGCGATAGCGCGCCAGCTCGCCGCTGTCGGTGTCCTCCAGCTCGACGTATGCGCCGAAGAAGATCGCGTCCGCATCGCTGGGCACGGTGTCGACCACGCGCAGTGATTCGAGCCGCTTGGACAGATACCGCACGCGCCGGTCGATCTCGCCGAGCTGTTTCTTGCGGTAGGTGTACTCGGCGTTCTCCGAACGGTCGCCTTCGGCTGCGGCCGCAGACAGCGCCCGCACCACCTCGGGCCGGCGCACGCGCCACAGGTCGTCGAGCTCGGCCTTGAGCCGTGCATGCCCCTCGGGCGTGATCAGCGCGGTGCTCGCCGCGGAGGGTGGACGCCAGCGACTCATCGGGCGCTCACCTGACGCGCATCCCGCCGAGCAGGTTGCGGACGATGCGATTGGTGATCGTGCGCACCGCCTGCTTGCCGGCTGCCTGCACGGCGCCCTGGCGGCGGCTGGTGCCGAACAGGAACTCGTTGATCGACCGGCCGACACCACCTTCGGCCTCGGCCTCACGCGCGGTTTGCGCGGGCGGGGTCCTTGCCTGCGCGGCGGCATCCTGGGCGCGGCTGGCGAGCAGTTCCGCCGCCGACTCGCGATTGACCGGGGTGTCGTACTTGCCGGCGATCGGGCTGCCGGCGCGCACACGTGCGCGCTCGTCCGCACTGATGCCACCCATCCGGCAGCGTGGCGGCGCGATCAGTGTGCGTTCGACCGGCATGGGCACGCCCTTGTGCTGGAGGGTCGAGACCAGCGCCTCACCGGTTGCGAGTTGCGAGATCGTCGCGGCGACATCGAGCGCGGGATTCGGCGCGAAGGTCTCGGCCGCCGTGCGCACCGCCTTCTGGTCGCGCGGGGTGTACGCGCGCAGTGCGTGCTGCACGCGATTGCCGAGCTGGCCCAGCACAGCCCCGGGCACGTCGTCGGGGAACTGCGAGCAGAAATACACCCCGACGCCCTTGGAGCGGATCAGGCGCACGACCTGTTCGATGCGCTGCTGGAGTGCACGGGGCGCGTCGTCGAAGAGCAGGTGCGCTTCGTCGAACACGAAGACCAGCTTCGGTCTGTCGAGATCGCCGACTTCCGGCAACGTCTCGAACAGCTCCGACAGCAGCCACAGCAGGAACGTGGAATACAGGCGCGGGCGCAGGACCAGCTGGTCGGCGGCCAGGATGCCGATCACGCCGCGGCCGTCGGTGGTCGTGCGCATGAGGTCCGACAGCTCCAGCGCCGGCTCACCGAAGAAGCGATCGCCGCCGTCCTGTTCCAGCCGCAGCAGCGCGCGCTGGATCGCTGCGACCGATTGCGCGCTGACCAGCCCGTAGCGGGTGGAGATGTCCTTGCGCTCGTCGGCGACCACGCCGAGCAGGGCGCGAAGGTCCGCCAGGTCGAGCAGCAGCAGGCCGCGGTCATCGGCCAGCTTGAACACGATGTCGAGCACGCCGGACTGGGTGTCGTTGAGTTCGAGGATGCGCGATAGCAGCAGTGGCCCGACCTCGCTGACCGTCGTGCGCACCGGATGGCCCAGCTCGCCGTAGAGATCCCAGAACACCACCGGGCTGGCGGCGGGCGCCCAGTCGGGGATGCCGATGTCCAGGGCGCGCGCCTGCAGAGCCTCGCTCGCGGTGCCCGCGACCGCGAGGCCGGCCACGTCTCCCTTGACGTCGGCCATGAAGACCGGCACGCCGATCCGCGAAAAGCCTTCGGCCAGCGTCATCAATGTCACGGTCTTGCCGGTGCCGGTCGCACCGGCGACGAGGCCGTGGCGGTTGCCGAGCCCGGGCAACAGGTACACGGGCCCGGCATCGGGCGTGGTGACGGCCTTGCCGAGCAGGATCGGATCCATCGCATGCATGTCCTGGCGCCAGGGACAGTGATTCTAGCGACTGTGTCGCAGGTAGCGCTTCGCGCCACGCGCCTTGCCGGGCCGCGAGGGGCAGGGCTACCCTGCGGGCCCTCTTTGCTGGACCCCGGTCACGATGCCAGATTCCGTTTCCACGACGCTGCGCTTCGGCGCGCTCGCGCTCGCGCTGGCCCTGGCCGGCACGGCCACCGACGCGCAGGCGCAGTCGCGCCGCGACCGTGAGGCCGCCGAGGGCCTGACCCAGCGCATGCTCGAGGCCGAGGGCCGCTACCGCCAGGCGCTGGTGCAGCTCGCCAACGACGATCCCGCCGGCATGGATGCGAGCAACGCCGCGCTCGAGGACATGGAAGACGTGATGCTGGCCTGCGAGAAGCAGCGTGCCTGCAGCGTTCCGCAGCTGCTGACCACCTACAAGCGCCTGCTCAAGGCCGACGCCGACGCCCAGGCCGGCCAGGGGCCTGACGAGGCCGGCATCGACGGACCGGACGGCGGGCTCCCCACCGCCGACGTGCCGGCTGCCGCGAGCGCATCGGCGCTGCTCGCCGAGGACGAGCGCTTCAAGCGCATGGTCCAGCTCAATCCCGCGGTGCAGGCGTCGATCCGGCGCTGGCTCACCGACATGCGCGTGGCGCTGATGACCAGCCACGAGAACTACCAGTACATGCAGCACCTGATGTCGCCGGCGTTCAAGCGCAGCGGCCTTCCGGAGGCGCTGCTGTTCGGCATCCTCGCCAAGGAATCCAACGGCCGCGTGCATGCGCGATCGCGCGCCGGCGCTGCCGGGCCGCTGCAGTTCATGCCGGCGACCGGCCGGCGCTTCGGCCTGGGCCCCGACGGCACCGGCTTCGACACCCGCTACGACCCGCGCCAGGCCGCGGACGCTGCTGCCGTGTATCTCAACGAGCGCTTCGCCCAGCACGGCAACGAGATCGAGTACTGGCTCGCCGGCTACAACGGCGGCGAAGGCCGCGCGCTGCGCGTCTACCGCGAGGCCGCGGGGCGCAGCTTCTGGGATCCGTCGGTCTACAACCAGTTTCCCGCCGAAACCAAGGACTACGTCCCGATGGTGATCGCCGCGGCCTGGCTGTATCTGCATCCGGAGGAATACGGCCTGACCTTCCCGAAGATCGACACGCGTCCGGCCACGTTCACGCTCGAGCGTCCGGCTTCGATCTACGAACTGACGATCTGCCTGGGTAACGGCAATACCCGCGACGGCTACATGCGCGCGCTGCGCAACCTCAACCCGAGCTACGAGGCCGACAGCCTGCTGCCGGTCGGCACCACGCTCGCCGGCACCACGCGGATCGCCAGCCTCTACAAGCGCTGGTGCGTGCGTGGAGAGCGCGCCGATCTGGCCGCAGAGCTCGTCAACAGCGACCCGCGTGCCGCCATCGTGCGCACCGGCGCGATCGAAGTGATGTCGGTGGGGGATGCCCCGGCGCCCGCCGCGCTGCCGCCCGCGCCCGCTGCCCCGCGTCCGCCACAGGCTGCGCCCGCCGCAGCGCGCACGCATCGCGTCGCGCGTGGCGAAACCCTCGGCAGCATCGCCCAGCGCTTCGGTTGCGATGTGCCCGCGCTGGCCGGCGCCAACGGCCTGCGGGCGCCGGCGTATACGCTCCGGCTGGGTCAGACGCTGAAGCTGGAGGGGTGCTCGGGCTGAGGGTGAGGGATGGTTGAACACCTCGCCCTGTGGGAGCTCGACGCGCATCGCGCATGGCGCGTCGGGTGAGGGCAGGGGGTTCGCGGGAGAGCCGCAGAAGCACCCTCACCCCAACCCCTCTCCCTGAGGGAGAGGGGCTCGATTTTCCGGAGATGTCGCATGACTGAAACGGCGCAGTACGCCGCTTTCAGTCAGCAGTCCGCATCGCCAGCCGCTGCCCCAGCCGCACCGGCGATTCGGCATGCAGCGACGGCTCGAGTTCGGCGACGCCCTTCGGCAGCAGCACGATGACCGTCGAGCCGTAATTGAAGCGCGCCATTTCCTCGAAACGCTGCAGGGTGATGCCACGGCCGCGCCAGTCCTTGCGCTGGATGCGATCGCCATAGGCGGGGATCTCCTCGCCGCTCCAGACCGTCTCCACGCCCGATACCAGCAGCGCACCGACCATCACCTGCACCATCGGCCCGAAATCGGTGTCGAAGTGGCAGACCAGGCGCTCGTTGCGCGCGAACAGGCGCGGCACGCGGCCGACCGCCGCGGTGCCGACGCTGAAGAGCCGGCCGGGCACGTGCACCGTTTCGCGCAGGGTGCCGGTCCACGGCATGTGCACGCGGTGGTAATCGCGCGGCGACAGATAGACGGTGGCGAAGCTGCCGTCGAGATACGGCGCCGCGTCCGCTTCGTCGCCCAGCAGTTCGGCGACCGTGAACGACTGGCCCTTGGCCTGGAAGATGCGCCCGGCCTCGATCGCACCGCACTGGCTGATGTGGCCGTCGGCCGGCATCACCAGCGCGCGCGGATCGGGATCGGGCACGCGCGCGCCCTCGCGCAGGGCACGGGTGAAGAAGGCATTGAAGCTGGCGTACGACGCCGGGTCGGGGTTCGCCGCCTCCGACAGGTCCACGCCGAACCGGCGCACGACGGTATCGATCAGCCAGCGTCGGGTACGGGGATCCTGCGAATACGCCAGGCGCCGTGCCAGCGAGGACAGCAGGCGGTGCGGCAGTACGTAGGTCAGGGTCGTGACGAAGCTCATGGGCGATGCTCGTTGGTCAGGCGCAGCAGGTCGGCGGCGATGGCGTCCGGGTCGGGCGTCTCCGCACCGAGCAGGCGGCCCGAGACGACGCCGGCCATGCGGCCCTGCGGGTCGAGCACGGCCAGCGACGCACTGTGGTCGATCGTGTAGGGGCCGTCAGGCATGTCCGGGTCCAGCGGCACCGTCGCAAAGACCATGGACAGCGAACGCGTGAAGCTTTCCAGTGACGGGATATCGGCCGTCGCTGCCAGGGTGTCGCGGTGGAAGGCGTGGGCGTATTCGCCGAGCCGCTCGGGGGTGTCGCGCTCGGGGTCGACGGAGACGAACAGCACGCGCGGGCGGGTGGAGGCCGGCAGCGCTTCCCACTGGCGCTGGGCGCGGGCGAGATGCGTCAGCGTCATCGGGCACACGTCGGGGCAGTGGGTGAAGCCGATGAATACCAGCGTCCAGTGACCGGCGAGCTCGCCCGGCAGAAGCTGGGTGCCGTCCGACTGCTGTAGGGCGAAATCCGGCAGCGGGCGCGGCTGCGGATACAGCTGCACCGCCTCGAGCTGGATCGCTGGCGCGGCCGCGGGGGCGGCGAAGTAGCGCTGCGCGGCCAGCAGGCCGAGACCGCCGGCAAGCGCGACGCAGAGGATGACGAGTGTGGTCCGGTTGAACATGGCAGGTCCGTTTCGAGCGCCGGCCATGATACCCGCCGCGTTCGTGCCGGCTCCGGCTGGCCGGTGACCTATAATCCGTGGCCATCAAGCGTTCCCGAGCTCCACGCGCCATGACCGAAGAACTGCAGACCATCGTCGACCTGATCCGCTATGGCGCCAGCCGTTTCAACGCCGCGGGCCTGACCTTCGGCCACAGCTACGACAACGCGATCGACGAAGCCACCCAACTCACCCTGCATGCGCTGCATCTGCCGCACGACCTGAGCCCGGTCTATGGCCAGTCGCGGGTCACGCTGGCCGAGAAGGAAGACGTGCTCGGCTTGTTCATCCGCCGCATCGAGGAGCGGGTGCCGGCCGCGTACCTGACCGGCGAGGCCTGGTTCGCCGGCCTGAGCTTCAAGTCCGACAAGCGCGCGCTGGTGCCGCGCTCGCCGATCGCCGAGCTGATCATGAGTGGCTTCGAGCCCTGGCTCGGTGGCCGCGAGGTGCGCCGCGCCCTGGACCTGTGCACCGGCTCGGGCTGTATCGCCATCGCCATGGCGCACCACAATCCCGACTGGCACGTCGACGGCGTCGATCTCAGCGACGACGCCCTGAGCCTCGCCAGGGAGAACGAGCAGCGTCTGGAAGTGCGCAATACCCGCTTTCTCAAGTCCGATCTGTTCGACGGCCTGCAGGGCGAGCACTACGACCTGATCGTCACCAATCCCCCCTATGTCACCAACGACGAGACCGACGCCCTGCCGCGGGAGTACTCCTACGAGCCCGAGATGGGGCTGCGCGCGGGCGACGATGGCCTCGATCTGGTCCTCAAGATCCTGCGCGACGCGCCGCTGCACCTGACCGAGGACGGCCTGCTGATCTGCGAGGTCGGCGAGTCCGAGCAGCACCTGGTCAAGCTGTTGCCGGAACTGCCGCTGATGTGGATCGAGTTCCAGGTCGGGCAGATGGGGATCTTCGTGGTCGAACGCCACGACCTGGTGACCCACAACCCGCGGATCACCCAGCTCGCCGCCGAGCGCGAGGCCAAGGCCGCCGCCCCGGTGGCGGCGACGGGCAGCGGGGCAGCGGCGCTGTTCTGAGCGCGCTGTTCTGATCGGCGCGTTCGTCGCGCCGTCCGCGCGGGGCAGCGTGGTGGTAGGCGCACTCGCCGCCGAGCGCGAGGCCAAGGCCGCCGCCCCGGTGGCGGCGACGGGCAGCGGGGCAGCGGCGCTGTTCTGAGCGCGTTGTTCTGATCAGCGCGTTCGTCGCGCCGTCCGCGCGGGGCAGCGTGGTGGTAGGCGCAATCAGCGGCGTGCCCCGGAGCCGCATCAGCAGGCTGCGTGGTCCGCCGCGCCGATCCCGATCGCCCGGGAGTGCCCGGCTGGTCGCGCATGACGTGACGATGTGATGCCCGGGCGTCGGCCGGCCGTGGCCGGCGCCTCCGGCCGCCGCCAGGGCTGCCGATGGCCATGCCGCCACGCGGCCCTCTCCGCGTTAAGCTTGCCGGCCGCGTTTCCCTCCTGCGCCCCTTCGGCGCCTGGTGCCATGTCCAGCAACAGCTTCGGCCATCTGTTCACCGTCACGACCTTCGGCGAGAGCCACGGGCCGGCGATCGGTTGCGTGGTGGACGGCTGTCCTCCGGGCATAGAGCTCGCCGTCGAGGATTTCGCCCACGACCTGGCGCGGCGCGCGACCGGCAAGACCCGGCACACCTCGGCACGGCGCGAGGCCGACGAGGTCGAGATCCTCAGCGGCGTCTACGAGGGCGTGACCACCGGCACGCCGATCGCGCTGCTGATCCGCAACACCGATGCGCGCAGCAAGGACTACGGCAGCATCGCCCGACAGTTCCGCCCCGGGCATGCGGATTACACCTACTGGCAGAAGTACGGCATCCGCGATCCGCGCGGCGGCGGGCGCTCGTCGGCGCGCGAGACCACGATGCGTGTGGCCGCGGCGGTGATCGCCAAGAAGTGGCTGAATGATCGCTTCGGCGTTCGCGTGCGCGGCTATCTCTCGCAGCTCGGCGACATCGTGCCCGCGCAGTTCGACAGCGCGGCGATCGACTTCGATGTCGTCGAATCCAATCCGTTCTTCTGGCCCGATGCCTCGCAGGTGCCGGAACTCGAGGCCTACATGGATGCGCTGCGCAAGTCCGGCGATTCCGTCGGCGCGCGCGCGACCGCCGTGGCCGACGGCGTGCCGCCGGGCTGGGGCGAGCCCGTCTACGGCAAGCTCGACGGCGACCTGGCCGCGGCGATGATGTCGATCAATGCGGTCAAGGGGGTCGAGATCGGCGCCGGCTTCGCGTCCATCGCGCAGAGGGGCAGCGAGCATCGCGACCTGATGACGGCGCAGGGCTTTGCGTCCAACCACGCCGGCGGCGTGCTCGGAGGCATCAGCACCGGCCAGCAGATCGTGGTCTCCACCGCATTCAAGCCGACCTCCAGTCTGCGTTTGCCGGCCGACGGCCTCGACGTCGACGGCAATGTCGTCGAAGTGGTCACCACCGGCCGCCACGATCCCTGCGTCGGCATCCGCGCGACCCCGATCTGCGAGGCGATGCTCGCACTGGTGCTGATGGACCACGCGCTGCGGCATCGCGCGCAGTGCGGCGATGTCGGCGACGTCACGCCACGCATTGCGGGCCGCATCGGTGGCTGAGCGGCCGCGCGTCTGGGTGTCGCAGCCATTGTTCGACGACATCGTCTCCCGGCTGCACGCGTACTTCGATGTCGTGCAGGCGCCCGATGTCCGCGAGCACGACGAAGCCGCGATCGCCGCTGCGCTGCGCGAGGTCGACGGCGCGCTGGTGACGCTCAACGAGCGCATCGGCGAGCGCGAGATCGCGAGTGCGCCGAAGCTGCGCGCGGTCGCCAACGTCGGCGTCGGCTATGACAATCTCGATGTGGGCGCGTTGCAGTCGCGCGGCATCGTCGCGACCAATACGCCGGATGTGTTGACCGAGACCACCGCCGATTTCGGCTTCGCGCTGATGATGGCCGCCGCGCGCCGCATCACCGAGTCCGAACGTCACCTGCGTGGTGGCAAGTGGACCGGCTGGAACTTCAAGGGTCTGCTCGGCGCCGATCTGCATCGCAGCACGCTCGGCATCCTCGGCATGGGCCGGATCGGGCAGGGCATCGCGAAACGCGCGTCCGGTTTCGACATGCAGGTGCTCTACCACAACCGCAGCCGGCTGCCGGCCGATGTCGAGGGCGCGTACAAGGCCTCGTATGTCGACTTCGACACGCTTCTGGCACGCGCCGATCACCTGGTCCTGGTGCTGCCGTACTCGCCGCAGACCCACCACATCGTCGACGCCGCCGCGCTGGCGAAGATGAAGCCGACTGCGACGCTGACCAACATCGCCCGCGGCGGCATCGTTGACGAGGCCGCGCTGGCCGAGGCATTGGGCAGTGGCCGCCTCGCCGCGGCCGCGCTCGACGTGTTCGAGGGCGAGCCGGCGGTCGATCCGCGCCTGCTGGCACTGGACAACATCGTGCTCACCCCGCACATCGCCAGCGGCAGCCTGTCCACGCGCCGGGCGATGGTGACGCTGGCGGTCGACAATCTCATCGCCGCGCTCGGCGCCGGCCCCGACGCCGGTCGTCCGCCGACGCCGATCGTGCCGGTGACGCAAGGCGGCGATGCCGGCAAACGGGCGGGAGCCGCCTGACGCCCGACCGGGCGGTTCCCGCAAGTCCGATCCCCAGCATCCGCGCGCATGCGCGCCCCCCCAAGAATCCTTTCGAGAGTTTGCAATGTCCCCTGACCTGAACCGCCGTTTCCGCGTTGCCGTCGTCGGTGCCACCGGCGCCGTCGGCGAGACCATGCTGTCGATCCTCGCCGAGCGCGATTTCCCCGTGTCGGAGCTCGTAGCGCTGGCCTCCGAGCGTTCCGCCGGCACCACCGTGAAGTTCGGCGATGACGACATCGTCGTGCAGGATCTCGCCACGTTCGATCCTTCCGGCATCGACATCGCGCTGTTCTCCGCCGGCAGCGACACCAGCAAGGTCTACGCGCCGAAGTTCGCCGCGGCCGGCGCCGTCGTCATCGACAACAGTTCGGCGTTCCGCTACGACGACGACGTGCCGCTGGTGATCAGCGAGGTCAATCCGGAAGCCGCACGCGCCCGCCCGCGCGGCATCATCGCCAATCCCAATTGCTCGACGATGCAGATGCTCGTCGCGCTGGCGCCGCTGCATCGCCGCGCCCGGATCGTGCGCATCAATGTGTCGACCTACCAGTCGGTGTCGGGCGCGGGGCGTTCGGCGATGGAGGAGCTCGGCCGCCAGACCGGCGACCTGCTCAATTTCCGTGGGATCGATCCGCAGAAGTTCCCGGTGCAGATCGCCTTCAACTTGATCCCGCAGATCGACGCCTTCCTCGAGAACGGCTTCACCAGGGAGGAAATGAAGCTGGTCTGGGAAACGCACAAGATCCTCGGCGACGACAGCATCCTGGTGAACCCGACCGCCGTGCGCGTGCCGGTGTTCTACGGGCATTCGGAGTCGGTCGCCGTCGAGCTGCGCGAGCGCATCAGCGTGGACGAGGCGCGTGCCATCCTCGCCGATGCACCGGGCGTGGAGGTCGTGGACGAGCGCATCGCCGGCGGCTGGCCGACGCCGGTCACCCACGCATCGGGGCGCGATCCGGTGTTCGTCGGCCGCATCCGCGAGGATCTCTCGCATCCGAACGGTCTGAACCTGTGGATCGTTGCCGACAACATCCGCAAGGGCGCCGCGCTCAATGCGGTGCAGGTTGCCGAGCTGGTGGCGGGCGAGGGCTGATGGACGCAGGCAGCGCATCGCGCCCGACCTCGCAGCGGGCACCGGCAAGCGTAGGCGACAGCCGCCCGGACGCGTTGCGTTGCGGAGCGGGATGCCGCGCCGCTACAGTCGTCCGATGAATCCGGTCAGTCGGCGCACGCGCCGCTCCAGGCCGCTCCGCAGGAACCAGGGGACGTTCGTGTCGCGCATTCTTCCGCGTCTGTTGCTCACCGCCGGGCTCATGGCCCTGGCGGGGCCCGTGCTCGCGCTGGGACTGGGCCGCATCGAGGTCCGCTCGCAGCAGGGCCAACCGCTGCTGGCCGAAATTCCGATCGTCTCCAGCGATCCGGCCGAGCTGCGCCAGCTGCAGGCGCGGCTCGCCTCGCCCGACACCTTTGCGCGCATCGGCCTCGAGCCGCCGCGCGGCGTGGTCTCCGACCTGCAGTTCAATGTCGCCCTCGATGCCAGCGGCCGCCCGGTGATCCGCGTCACCAGCGCAGGGCCTGTCGACCAGGAATCGCTGACCTTCCTCGTCGAAGTCGACTGGGGCCAGGGACGTCTGGTGCGCGAATACGCCGCGTTGCTTGCGGTGCCCGACACGGTCGCTGCGCCTGCCCAGCCGACGATCCAGGCGCCGGTCGCGGCGTCATCGCCGACCATCGTCCGCACGCCCGCCGCTGCGGCTTCGTCCTCGCCGCAGTCCGAGGCATCTACCGACACTGCGGCGCCGGGCGACGCCCTCGCCACGGCGCCCGCGCCGGCCCCGGCGGCGCGACCTGCCGCAGCGGATCCGCTCGCGCCGGGTGATGCGCTGCCTGCGGTGCGCGCGGGCCAGACGCTGTCGGCGATTGCCGCGCCGCTCGCCGAACAGGCCGGCATCAGCGTCAACCAGGCAATGGTGCTGCTGCTGCGCACGAATCCGGAAGCGTTCATCGGCGGCAATCTCAACCTGGTCCGCCAGGGCGCCGTGCTGCGGATCCCGGCGCGCGATGCCTGGGCGCAGTTCAGCGCCGCGGAGGCCAACGCCGTGGTGCGCGAACAGGTCGGGCAGTGGCGCGAGATGCGTCGCCCGGCGCCGCAGCCAGCCGAGCCGACTGCCGACGCGCCGGCCGCGGATACGACCGCCGCCGCGGCATCGGACGCCGCCCCACGCACGGCCGCCGCGCGGCTCGAAATCACACCACCCGCCAGCGAAGCCCAGCCGGCGGGCAGCCAGTCCGGCATTGCCGCCGGCACCGGAGGGGACATGCTGCGTCAGGAACTGCAACAGGCCAACGAGACCGTGGCCGCGCGTACCGCCGAGATCGACGAACTCAAGGCGCGGCTCGATGACCTCGAGCAGTTGCAACGGCAACAGCAGCAGCTGATCGAACTCAAGGATGCCGAGCTCGCCGCCGCGCACCAGCGCATGGAGGCCAGCAACCAGCAACAGGCCGCCTTTGCGCCGTTCCCGTGGGTCTGGCTCGGACTGGCCCTGCTCGTCGTGGCTGCGCTGGCGTTCCTGCTCGGTCGCCGTGGCCGCGCGCCGGCGACCGCTCGCCCGTTCGACCGCGCCGCACTGGCCACGGCCATGCCGACCGCCGCGCCGGCTTCGCTCACGCCTGCGCCCGCGCAGGATGCCGCATCCCCCGCATTCGTCCGCGAAGTGCCGGATGCAGCGCCTGCAGTCTCGCCTGCCGCCGGTGCCGGGCCGGCAGCGGTCGGCCCCACCTGGCACGCGCCGGAGGCGGCTCCCGTCGTCAGGCCGGCCGAGCCGGACCGGTCGGACGATGCGCCGCGCGGAACCGCTACGCATGTCGAACTCGACGAAGGCGACGCGGTCGAGACGCCGATCGGACTGGAGCGGATCGAGCTCGCCCGCGCCTATGTCGATCTGGGCGATACCGGGACCGCGCGCAGTCTGCTGCAGGAAGTGGCGGACGGCGACGATCCGATCGCGGCGGCCGAGGCCGCGCAGCTGCTGCGCACGCTGGGCTGAGAACGTCGATGCGGTACGCGATCGGCGTCGAGTACGACGGCCACGAATTCCATGGCTGGCAGCGGCTGGGAAGCGCGGAAGAAACCGGCAAGGGATCGGTGCAGGCGGCGCTGGAACGCGCGTTGTCGCGCATCGCCGCCCATCCCGTCTCGACCACCTGCGCCGGTCGTACCGACGCCGGTGTCCATGCCCGCTGCCAGGTCGTGCATTTCGATACCGCGGCCATCCGCACGCCGCGGGCATGGATGCTCGGCACCACCACCCATCTGCTGCCTTCGGTATGCGTGCGCTGGTGCCGGGAAGTGCCGGACGATTTCAACGCACGCTTCTCGGCGCGCGCGCGCCACTACCGCTACCGGATCCTCAACCGGCCGGTCCGTCCGGCCCTGCATCGGCAGTACCTCTCCTGGGAGCTGCGCGCGCTCGACGCCGCCGCGATGCACCGCGCCGCCCAGGCGCTTCTGGGCGAGCAGGACTTCTCCGCGTTCCGCACGGTCCAGTGCCAGGCCCCGCACGCGCGCCGCGACCTGCAACGCATCTCGGTCGTACGCGAGGGCGATGAAGTGATCGTCGAGGTGCAGGCCAACGCATTCCTGCATCACATGGTCCGCAACATCGTCGGTTCGCTGCTGGAAGTCGGCGCTGGCGTGCGGCCCGAAGTCTGGATCGCGGAGCTGCTGGCCGGCCGCGACCGCAGCCTCGCCGGCCCCACCGCGCCCGCCGCCGGGCTGGTGTTCCTGGGGCCGCTGTATCCGCCGCAATGGCAGCTGCCGGCGGAAGTGACGCTGGCCCCATGAGCGCCGCTGCCGAACCGTTGATCAAGTTCTGCGGACTGACCCGGCAGGAGGATGTCGCGCTGGCCATCGAGCTCGGCGTGGACTGCATCGGCCTGGTGTTCGCCGCGCGCAGTCCGCGCAGGCTCACCCTGGACGCGGCAGTCGGCCTGCGGACGGCCGTTCCGGCATCAATGCGCGTGGTCGCATTGACGATGGACGCGCCGGCCGACGAGGTCGCGGCTGTCGTCTCGGTCGTGCGTCCGGACATCCTGCAGTTCCATGGCGCCGAGGACGACGCGTTCTGCGCCAGATTCGGGCTGCCGTACTGGAAGGCGATCGCGATGGGCGGGGATCGACAAACCGCGTTGCGCTCGCTGGGTGATTGGCCCGGCGCGTCGGCGTTCCTGTTCGACGGCCATGCCGCCGGCGAGCCGGGCGGCAGCGGCGAGCGTTTCGACTGGAACGCGTTGCCGACCTCGCTCGACCGTCCGTTCTGGCTGGCCGGCGGTCTCGATGCCGGCAACGTCGCACGG
Organism: Luteimonas chenhongjianii; assembly: GCF_002327105.1. Lineage (GTDB taxonomy): Bacteria > Pseudomonadota > Gammaproteobacteria > Xanthomonadales > Xanthomonadaceae > Luteimonas > Luteimonas chenhongjianii. Next base: position 1,520,606 of record NZ_CP023406.1, read on the forward strand.
GCGATCTCCGTCGCGCGGCCCGCCGGCGTCGACGTCTCCAGCGGCATCGAATCGGCAGCGGGGATCAAGGACGCGGCGCGGATGCGGGCGTTCGTGGACGCGGCGCGCGGCAGGCGGTGACGTTGCGGCCTGGCGCGCGCTTCGTACTCAGTCCAGTTCCAGCCGCAGCCACGCCGCGAGCGCCTCGAGTTGCGCATCGTCGTCGTCCCGGCGGGTCGCGAGAATCCACTGCGCGTCGGTTCCGACAAAGCCCCAGGGCGCGAGCAGCCGGCCAGCCGCGAGATCGTCGGCGACGAGTTCCTGCGGGGCGATCGCGACGCCGAGACCGGCGGCCGCAGCTTCGAGCAGGAAATACAGATGCTCGAAGTCGGCCCCCGGGCTGCCGGGCGCCGCCGCGCCGTGGAGCGACGCCCACGTCGGCCAGGCCTGCGGACGCGAAGTGGTGTGCAGCAGCGGCTCGCGCAGCAACGCATCGGGCGTGAGTGCCGAAAGGCGGTCCACCTCGGCGTGGCGGGCGCTGAGTACCGGGCCGATCCGCTCGACTGCCAACGTGCGCACGCGCCACGACGCCGGCCATGGCGGCGTGGCGATCAACAGGGCGGCGTCGAAGCCGTCCAGCGACGGCGGAAACGCGCCTTCATGCGGCGACAGATGCAGCTTCAGGTCGGGCAGGGCTTCGGCAAGTCGCGGCAGTCGCGGGATCATCCAGCGCGCCAGCAGGCTGCCCGGGCAGCCCAGCACGCGCGCCTGCCCGGACCCGGCGCGGCGGATGGTCGCCGTGGCGCCCTGAAGTCGTGCGAAGGCGTCGCCGGCCGCGTCGCGCAGGCGGCTGCCCGCAGGTGTCAGGCGCAGGCCGCGCCCGGCGCGTGTGAACAGGGGCGTGCCCAGCCAGTCCTCGAGCAGCCGCACCTGTCGACTGACCGCGCCATGGGTGACGTGCAGGGCTTCGGCCGCACGGCTGAGGCTGCCCAGCCGCGCAGCGGCCTCGAAGGCGCGAAGCGCGTTGAGCGGTGGCAGGTCCGAATCGGTCATGTGAGATTTGCTGACGGTTCGGTCAGATATTATCGATTCTGACGCGTCGATGTGTGCGTTAAAGTGCAGATCTTCCGAATCCGTGTCCGCCGATGTCGCAGCTTCCGATCGCCGATTTCCATGCTTATCCCGACGCCAACGGCCACTTCGGCCGCTACGGCGGCCGCTTCGTCGCCGAGACGCTGATGGGGCCGATCGCCGAACTCGCGGCGGCCTACGACACCGCGAAGGCCGATCCGGCGTTCCAGCAGGCCTTCGACAGGGATCTGGCGCATTACGTCGGTCGGCCGAGCCCGATCTATCACGCCGAGCGGCTCAGCGATGCCGTCGGCGGCGCGCGCATCCTGCTCAAGCGCGAGGACCTCAACCACACGGGCGCGCACAAGATCAACAACACCGTCGGCCAGGCGCTGCTCGCCAGCCGGATGGGCAAGACGCGGATCATCGCCGAGACCGGCGCCGGCCAGCACGGAGTGGCCTCGGCCACCGTCGCCGCGCGCCTGGGCCTGGAATGCGTGGTGTACATGGGCGCGACCGACATCGAGCGGCAGAAGATCAACGTCTACCGCATGCAGCTGCTCGGTGCGACCGTGGTGCCGGTGACCAGTGGCTCGGCGACGCTCAAGGACGCGCTCAACGAGGCGATGCGTGATTGGGTCACCAATGTGCGCGACACCTTCTACATCATCGGAACCGTCGCCGGTCCCGATCCGTACCCGCGCATGGTCCGCGACTTCAACGCGATCGTCGGCCGCGAGGCGCGCGCGCAGATGCTGGCCGAGTATGGCCGCCTGCCCGATGCGATCACCGCCTGCGTTGGCGGCGGCAGCAACGCGATCGGCCTGTTCCACGCATTCCTCAACGATCCGGGCGTGCGCATCGTCGGCGCCGAAGCTGCGGGCGACGGCATCGACACCGGGCGCCATGCGGCTTCGATCGCGGCCGGTCGACCGGGCGTGCTGCATGGGAACCGCACCTATGTGATCTGCGACGACGACGGCCAGATCACCGAAACCCATTCGGTCTCCGCCGGCCTCGATTACCCCGGCGTCGGACCGGAGCATGCCTTCCTCGCCGACGCCGGCCGCGCGCAGTACGTCGGCATCACCGACGCCGAAGCCCTGGCCGCATTCCACCAGCTCGCCAAGACCGAAGGCATCCTCGCCGCGCTCGAATCCAGCCATGCCATCGCGCAGGCGATCAAGCTCGCGCGCGAGCTGCCGAAGGACGCGATCGTGCTCGCCAACCTGTCCGGCCGCGGCGACAAGGATGTCCACACCATCGCGCAGCGCGAAGGATTCGTGCTGTGAGGAAGAATGTCTGCCGGCTCGCAGCCATCTCACCCCTCGCTGCGATGTCCGCATCAGCCGACGAGTGGCCGCATCACGCTGTCGGTGACTTCCGGATCGGTCCGGCCGACGTGGCCACGCTGTCGGACGGATGCACCTGATGTCTGCGACGTCCTCTCAATCGAATCCCGCGACGCCGGATCCCATGAACCGCATCGACACCCGTTTCGCCGCGCTCCGCGCAGCCGGCCGCAAGGCCCTGATCCCGTTCTTCACCGCGGGCGATCCGTCGCTCGAAGCGACGGTGCCGGTGATGCATGCACTGGTCGAAGCAGGGGCCGACGTCATCGAACTCGGCGTGCCGTTTTCCGATCCGATGGCCGATGGGCCGACGATCCAGCGCAGCTCCGAGCGCGCGCTGGGGCGGGGCGCGGGCATGACCTATGTGCTTGATGCGGTGCGCGAATTCCGCGCGAAGGACGCCGCCACCCCGGTCGTGCTGATGGGCTATCTGAATCCGATCGACATCCGCGGCCCGGCGACATTCGCGGCGCGGGCCCGGGACGCCGGCGTCGACGGCGTGCTGCTGGTCGATCTTCCGCCGGAAG